>JAFSZK010000025.1 GCA_017458975.1 Eubacterium sp.
ACAAATGGGCCTTTTTTAGTACTTCTACTCATTTAATCTTCTCCTTTCCGTTTATTTGCCGTTTCTGCGGCGAACAATCATCTTATCAGATGCTTTTTTCTTCTTACGCGTCTTATAACCGAGAGCAGGTTTACCCCAAGGTGTGCAAGGACCGGGACGACCGATGGGCGACTTACCTTCACCACCGCCGTGGGGGTGGTCATTCGGGTTCATAACAGAACCGCGGACTGTAGGTCTCCAACCCATATTGCGTTTTCTTCCTGCTTTACCGATTTTAACGTTTGCGTGGTCTGCGTTACCAACAACGCCGACTGTTGCTATACACTCCTTAGGTACGTTTCTGAGCTCACCCGAGGGGAGTCTGAGAAGCGCATAAGGACCTTCGAGAGCCATAAGCTGTGCGCTGTTGCCTGCGCTTCTTGCAAGCTGTGCGCCGTTGCCGGGATAAAGCTCTACGTTATGAACGATTGTACCTACGGGCATGTTCTCAAGCGGGAGAGCATTACCTGTAACAATATCAACGTTTGTACCTGCAACAACAGTATCGCCTACTGCAAGTCCTTCGGGAGCCGTGATATAATTCTTAACTCCGTCCTCATACTGAATAAGAGCAATATGAGCAGACCTGTTGGGGTCGTATTCGATTGTTAATACTGTTGCCGGCATATCGAACTTATTTCTCTTAAAGTCGATTACACGGTACTTTCTTCTGTTTCCGCCACCTCTGTGACGAACTGTGATTCTTCCGTATGAGTTACGACCTGATTTCTTATTGAGAGTTTCAAGAAGAGATTTCTCAGGAGCAACTTTAGATAAAGAAGAATAGTTAATTACCGACATTCCGCGTCTTCCGGGAGTGGTCGGCTTGTAAAATCTTACTGCCATTTTATTTCTCCTTTTATTATGCGAATAACTTTGCGAAGGGATGGCACCCTTCATACCTCATCATTCGCTTTTGAGTCGCTTACTATATATGTTATATAGTTCCTTACATCATTTCTGCGAAGAATTCAATTTCCTTTGAATCCTCTGTAAGAGTTACGATTGCCTTCTTCCATGAAGGAGTATAGCCAACGTTGTAACCCTGACGGCGCTTTCTTCCGCGAACGTGCATTGTATTTACCTTTGCAACCTTTGTTCCCGGGAACGCATCCTCAACAGCCTTTGCAATTTCAATCTTGTTAGCTGTCTTTGCTACCTTGAAGGTATATTTTTTTACCATAATGCCCATCATTGACTCTTCGGTAACGATTGGCTTAAGAATAATATCTTGAGCTGCTTTCATTATGCATATACCTCCTCGATTTTCTTAGCTGCGTCCTTGAGTACGATAAAGGTATCGCAATTAAGGATATCGTAAACACAAAGTGTATTTACCGTTGCAACCTTAACGCCCTCAATGTTACGAGCACTCTTATAGATTGTTTCGTCAACATCAGTTGTCACGATAAGTGACTTCTTAGCTGCGCTGAGCTTTGAAAGAATATCAATCATTGACTTTGTCTTAATCTCTTCAAGCTCAATCTTATTAACTACCATCATCTCTCCCGAAGCAACCTTGCTTGAAAGAGCTGACTTCATAGCAATTCTCTTAACCTTCTTATTGAGGTTAACCTTATACTTTCTCGGCTTCGGGCCAAGAGCAATACCGCCGTGTGTCCACTGAGGGCTTCTTGTTGAACCCTGACGTGCACGACCGGTACCCTTCTGTCTCCAGGGCTTTGCACCGCCACCGCTAACTTCCGAACGAGTGAGAGTTGACTGTGTTCCCTGGCGCTGATTAGCAAGATAGCTAACAACAGCAAGATGCATTGCGTCAGTATTGGGTACGATTCCGAAAACTGAATCCGCAAGCTCTAATTTAGAAGTTTTTCTTCCTTCCTGGTTGTAAACCTGAACCTGTGCCATTTTTATCTCTCCTTTCGTTAAGCTTTAACTGCGTCAGCGATAACAACAATGCCGCCCTTAGGACCGGGGATTGCACCCTTGATTGCGATGAGATTGTTCTCAGCGTCAACCTTGGCAACCTTAAGGTTCTGAATTGTTACTGTTTCGTGACCGTAATGACCTGCCATCTTCTTGCCCTTGAATACTCTTGAGGGGCTTGAGCAAGCGCCGAGTGAACCCTGATGACGGTGGTTAGGACCTGTACCGTGGCTCATACGGAGTCTTGAGAAGTTCCAACGCTTGATTGCGCCTGCCGTTCCGTGACCCTTGCTTGTTCCTTTAACATCAACGATGTCGCCCTCAGCAAATGTGTCAGCCTTTAAGATGTCGCCGACGTTAAGAGCTGAGATGTCCTCAAGGCGAAATTCCTTGAGATGCTTCTTCGGAGCTACGTCTGCCTTGTCGAAGTGTCCCTTCATAGGCTTGTTAACGCGAGTAACCTTTACATCGCCGAAACCTACCTGAACAGCCTCGTAGCCGTCGTTCTCCATTGTCTTCTTCTGGGTAACTACGCATGGACCTGCTTCAACGACTGTTACGGGAACAACGTTTCCGTTTGAATCGAAGATTTGCGTCATGCCGATTTTCTTACCGATAAGACCTTTCTTCATTTCTATTTCCTCCTTTGGTTATTGGTTGGGCTTCCCCAACATGACCTCGGCCATTGATTTTAATGAGATTAAAGCTTTATCTCAATTTCAACACCGGCCGGGAGCTCAAGACTTGTCAGAGCTTCTACTGTTTTATTCGAAGGTCTGAGAATGTCAATGAGTCTTTTGTGTGTTCTCTGTTCAAACTGCTCACGGCTGTCCTTGTACTTATGAACAGCGCGGAGAATAGTAATCTTTTCGATTTCTGTCGGAAGCGGGATAGGACCGCTAACCTGTGCGCCTGTTCTCTTTGCAGTTTCAACAATCTTCTCTGCTGCCTGGTCCACTAAAGAGTGGTCATAGCCCTTGAGACGAATTCTGATTTTTACTTTACTTGCTGCCATTTTAATTTCCTCCGTGAAATTTTGTGGTGCGAGTTTCCAAACGTTTTTTACTACGACGCCGTGTGTTTCACTCTCGTCTTTTAATTAAACCGAATGAACTTCATTCGGACGCAGTTGTTCTTATCCCTCAAGCGTTCGCAAGTCACTTGCAGGTAAGTAGTTTGGATTGGTCGCCCGGTTTTAAATCGGACATACTCCGCCGAAATTCCCGCTGGGTTATGCGCAACCTCCGGCATCATCGCATATCAGTTTCTTGTACGGAATATGCTTTATATATTATTATATATAGGCATTTCCACACGCTCGGCTATTATATTATATAAAAAGGGCGTTGTCAAGCCTTTTTTTAAAAAAATTTAAAAAATTTTTCTTAGTACGATTTAACAAAGATTTTTGTGAAATTTCGTTAAAAATGCACAAAAGAAAAAACAATCAATATACGGAGTGAGTTTTTGCTCACACCACTATATATTGATTGTAATTCCTATTTATTAATTTTTTCGGTTTCGTCGAGCATCGTTTCGGCAAAAATCCCGTAGCCCTTCTGAGGCGAGTTAATTATAACGTGAGTCACCGCGCCGACGAGCTTATTATTCTGAACAATCGGGCTTCCGCTCATTCCCTGTACTATTCCGCCCGTCCTTTTCAGAAGTCTTTTATCGGTAACCTTAAAGACCAAATCGCGACCCGAATCGAGTTTATTATAGCTTATGCGGAGAATTTCTATTTCATATGCTTCGGGCTTTTTACCCGAAAGCGTAGTAATAATCTGCGCCCTGCCCTTTTTGATTTCCTGCTTCGGAGCAACCGTGTACGGTTTCGAAAGCTCGCTTATATAATTATATTTGCCGTAGAGTCCGCAAGGCGTATTTTCTTTAAGACTTCCGATTACGTCGTTTTCAAAATCACACAGCAGCGAGCCCGCTTCGTTCTTTTTTGCCATCTGAACGCCCGTTACGTTAGTTCTCACGGCTTCGCCTTTAAGCAGAGGCATAAGCTCATTTGTATCAACGTCGTTTATCTGATGACCGAGGGCGGCAAAGGTGCCTCTTTTCGGATTAAAAAAGGTTACGGTTCCGATTCCCGCGGTTGAATCGCGAACCCACATACCCGCTTTATAGCACCCTTCGCGGTAGGAGTACACGGGCTTAAGAGTAAAAACTCTGTATCGGCCGTCGCGTTTTATCCTGATATCATAGGGATTCCCGTTATTATCGTTAAGTATTTCGGTAACCTCAAGCGAGGAGTAAACCTTAGTTTTATTAACGGATACAATTATATCCCCCGTTTCAATTCCCGCTTCCTCGGCGGGATTTATTCTTTTTCCGTTTTTTGTTTCGACGCCCTGTGTTCCGATAACGATGACGCCGTCGGTATAGAGCTTTATTCCGAAGGCTTCGCCGCTTACAAAAACGGTTTCAAAATTATCGCTTTTAACCCTTATTTCTTTTACGGGTACCGCACCCAAAAGCTTTACGGTTTCAGCGTTTTTGCCGTTTGGCTGAAGGTCAACGTCGGTAATATTTTTACTCGCCGAGCAGGTATAAAGCGGTGAAAAGCACGCGTTTGAATTATCGCTCTTAGTTATTTCATCGGGCAAAACGGCATTTCCTATTATTACAAATGTAAAAATAAAAATACAAATAAAGCATAATACCGAATCGCTTATTCTTATAATTTTTCTCATAAAAAAACACCCAAACATAGTTTGAGCGTTTTTACATATTTTTATTACTATTAAATTGATACCTCGTGGGCTACGTTGTAAAGCTCCATATCCACGCTCTTTTTCATATTAAGCGCTTCAAAGATATCAAAGTCGAGCACTTCCTCTTTCTGAGCCGCTACAACGCGGTTTCCGATATCGTTCATAAGAAGCTTAACGGCATAGTTACCCATACGGGTTGCCATAACTCTGTCCTTGGCAGTCGGATAACCTCCGCGCTGGGTGTGACCTAAAATTGTTGCGCGCGATTCTACGCCCGTTTTAGACTGAATTTCAGCCGCAAGCTGCTTAACGTCAAGACCTACGCCCTCTGCAACAATAATAATAAAGTGCTTCTTATCGGTTCTCTGGGTTCTCTTCATTCTTTCGATTACGTGCTTTTCAATCTCAAAAGGAATTTCGGGAATAAGAATAGCAGTCGCTCCGCAGGCAATACCCGAATTAAGAGCAAGGAAGCCTGCACGGCGTCCCATTACCTCGATAACCGAGCAACGGTCGTGGGATTCGGTGGTATCACGGATACGGTCAACCATTTCCATAATTGTATTAAGACAGGTATCATAGCCGATTGTATAATCACAGCAAGCGATATCGTTATCAATAGTACCGGGAATACCTACACACGGAATTCCTCTTTCGCTGAGGTCTCTTGCGCCGCGGAAGGAGCCGTCTCCGCCGATAACAACCACGCCCTCAATACCGTATTCACGGCAGGTGCGTACAGCTTTTCTCATACCCTCTTCGGTAGCAAACTCCGCACTTCTTGCAGAATAGAGAATTGTACCGCCGCGATTGATAATATCGGATACCGAGCGAAGGTCCATCTCAATAAAATCGCCGTTAATAAGTCCGTTATAACCGCGAACAACGCCGAGAACTTTAATTCCGTTTTCACAAGCTGTTCTTACAACTGCGCGAACCGCAGCATTCATACCGGGTGCGTCGCCGCCGCTTGTCAATACAGCAATTGTTTTCATATCCATTCCTCCATATAAATAGCCGTCAGCCTTGTGTCCTGAGCCGTCAATAAATGGTTTTTTCTCATTTGCATTATTGAATTATAATTAAAATGTCATCTATTGTCAATATATAATTGCAACATTTTCTTCGCCGAGCAGTTTTTTAAGCTCGCCGAGCATGGTTTCATTAACGCTTACCGCATTGCTGAGAGGCTGTCTGATATATTTCTTTGTATCTGAAAAATAGTAGTAAACGGGAGCGTCCGCTTCTCCGGGTGAATCGCCTTCAAAAATCGAAAGGATAACCTCGGCGCGACGGAGTCTTTCATCCTCTTTTGAGGTGAATTTAAGATAGAGTCCGCGCCTTGCGCTCTTTTGCTTTGCTTCGGATTTCGGCTTTTCCTTCTCAGGCTTTGAAGATGGCGTATATACTGTATTTACAAGGATTTTAGAATCCTGCTCCACTTCAATTGAGAGAGTTCCCGAAACGACTATTACATTTCCTTCGCGTATAAGAGATGCAAATCGGGTAAAGGTTTTAGGAAAGAGGATAACCTCGATAGTTCCGTATAAATCCTCAAGCGTTACAAACGCCATATTTTCCTTATTTGTTCTTGTTTGTTTAACCGTAATATGGGTTATAATTCCGCAGAGCTTTACCTGTGATTTATCACGGTAATCCGAGTCGCCCTTAGCCGCTTTAAGAAGCTCAAAGGTTTTTGCACAGCCCGAGGCTTCAACATAGCTTTCGTACTTATCCATAGGATGACCGGAAAGGTAAAGCCCCGTCATTTCCTTTTCCATTTGTAAAAGCTCGGTATGGGAAAACTCCTTAACGTCCGGGAAATTAAATTCAACCTCAAATTCGTCGCTGATATCAAAAAGTCCGACCTGACCGTACATCGTTTTTCTGTGATTCTCTTCAATATTTGTAACAAGCACGGGAAGACCCTGGAGCATCTGACGGCGGTTTGCACCGTAACCGTCAAGCGCCCCGCACCTTATAAGGCTTTCGGCAGCGCGTCGGTTAAATCTTCCCTTTTGCATCCTTTCGCAAAAATCGAACAGGTCTTTAAAGGGCTCTTTTTTTCGTTGCTCAATAATTTCCTCAATAAAATCATTTCCGAGATTTTTAATTCCGAGAAGTCCGTAATTAATAATATTTCCGCTTGCGGTAAAGCCCTTCATTGAGGTATTTATATCCGGAGGCGCAAGGCGTATTCCGAGGCGTTTACACTCGGCTATATAACGCGCAACCTTGTCCGACGAATCAAGAACCGAGGTTAAAAGCGCCGCCATAAATTCAGCGGGATAATAGTATTTAAGATAAGCGCATCTGTACGCAACGAGCGCATAGCATGCGGCGTGGGATTTATTAAAGGCGTAGCCTGCAAAATCGGAAATCTCGTTAAATATCTTTGTTGCGGTTTCGGGCGAAATATCATTAACCTTACAGCCCTCAATAAAGCTTGCTCTTTCCCTTTCAAGCACCTCGGGCTTTTTCTTGCTTATTGCACGGCGAACAACGTCAGCCCTGCCGTAGGAATAGCCGGCAAGGGAGCGGAAAATCTGCATAACCTGCTCCTGATACACAATACATCCGTAGGTATTTTTCAGTATCGGTTCAAGCAGCGGAGTATCATATTTTATTTTGCTCCGGTTTTTCGAGTTTTCAATAAAGGTATCAATCTGGCTTGCGGGCCCCGGACGGTAAAGCGAGGTCGCGGCAATTAAATCCTCAAGACAGCTCGGAGAAAGATTCATAAGCATCTGCTTCATACCGCTTGATTCAAACTGGAAGATACCCTCGGTTTTTCCCGAGGCAAAAACTTTATATACCTCAGGGTCGTCAATCGGAATTTTATTAATATCAACGCCCGCAGCCTTTGCAGCGTAATCAATAACCGTCAGCGTTCTGAGCCCGAGGAAGTCCATTTTCAGAAGTCCGAGCTCCTCAAGGGTCGTCATAATATACTGGGTTACAATTATATCGTCGTTGGTTGCAAGAGGCACATAGCTTGAAACGGGGTCGCGTGTAATAACAACACCCGCCGCGTGGGTTGAGGTGTTTCGCGGCATACCCTCAACCTTGCGCGCTATTTCAATAAGCCTTGCAACGTTTTCGTTTTCTTCAATAGCTTTTCTCAGCTCGGGGCTCTTGTTTACGGCGTCTTCAATAGTAATATGCCACGCGTTCGGAACCAGCTTTGCTACAGCGTCAACGGCGTTATAGGGCATACCGAGCGCCCTTCCGACGTCACGGATTGCCATTCTCGTCTGAAGCGTTCCGAAGGTCACAATCTGCGCAACGTGTGACGCACCGTATTTTTCGGTTACATAGTCGATAACCTCCTGCCGTCTTTCATAGCAGAAGTCAATATCAAAGTCGGGCATCGACACTCTTTCGGGATTTAAAAAACGCTCAAAAATGAGGTCGTATTTCATCGGGTCAATATCGGTTATTCCGATACAGTAAGCGGCAAGAGAGCCTGCGCCCGAGCCACGTCCGGGACCGACGGGAATATCCTTTGATTTAGCAAAACGGACAAAATCCTGAACAATGAGATAATAGTCGGTATAGCCCATTTTATTAACCGTTTCAAGCTCATATTCAAGACGGTTTATATACTCCTGAGGTACGTCCTTTCCGTAACGCTTATAAAGCCCTTTATAACAGAGCTTTTTAAAGTATTCAAAATGGTCCGTATTATCGGGGGTTTCAAAATACGGAAGCTTTGTATTACCGAATTCAAAATCAAAATTACATTTTTCGGCGATTATATTTGTATTATCTGCCGCTTCGGGAACGTCGGCAAAAATTTCGCGCATTTGCGCCTCGCTTTTAAGATAGAAATTTTCACTTTGAAACTCAAGTCCCGTATCCTCGCCGAGGGTATGGTTAGTAGCAATACAGATTAAAACCTGCTGAATTTCGGCGTCATCCTTTTCAACATAATGCACGTCGTTAGTGGCAACAAGGGGCAAGCCCGTTTCGTCATGTATACGCTTAAGTCCGTCAAGCACGGTCTGCTCTTCCTTAAGCCCGTGATTCTGAAGCTCAAGGTAATAATTACCCTCGCCGAAAACCTTGGCGTACCACAGCGCCTCGCGCTTTGCGCCCTCATAGTCCCTTTGTAAAAGAAGCCGGGGTATTTCACCCGCAAGGCAGGCGGAAAGACAGATAAGACCGTCGCTGTGTTTTTCAAGCAAATCACGGTCAATTCTCGGCTTAAAATAAAAGCCCTCGGTAAAGGCAAGGGAGACCATTTTAATAAGATTTTTATAACCCGTTTCGTTTTTAACAAGCAATATCAAGTGGCTATACTGTTTATCAAGCGCCTTATCCTTATCAAATCTCGTTCTCGGTGCAACGTAAACCTCACATCCGATAATCGGCTTAATGCCCTGCTTTTTGCACTCGCGGTAAAAATCAACCGCTCCGTACATATTGCCGTGGTCGGTAATCGCAAGCGAGGTCATACCCAGCTCCTTTGCACGACTGACAAGCCCCCCGAGGCGACATGCGCCGTCAAGGAGGCTGAATTGAGTATGCAAGTGGAGATGAGTAAACATAGAAAATTTCCCTTCGGTAAATTTCAGTGAATAGTGAATAGTGAAT
>JAFSZK010000026.1 GCA_017458975.1 Eubacterium sp.
CAAAGTAGTTGATGAAACCATCTTCTATTTCAACTATATCAAACCTTTAAGAAAACTGAATAAAAAACCGCCAGTCCAATATCGCATTGAACTGGCAGCTTAATTCTTTTTTGTGTCTACGAACTATTGACTAGGTCACAAGGGGTGCTTTTTTAATTGATAATTGATAATTGATAATTGACAATTAATGGCGGACTCTGTCCGCACCTGATTATAATCGGAGCGAAGCGACCCTCAATTATTCACTATTCACTAATTAAGGGCGAAGCCTAAATTTGTAACAGTGTTTCAAACGCTGTTCCGTCCGGGTGGTAGTGTTTTTCGCTCTCGTTTTCAAGAGTCAGCTTAATTGCTTTTTCTATAAACTCACAAGCGTTTTTAACCGACGCAAATATATCCTTACCCGAAAGGTAATCGCTTAAAACGTAAGCTGAGAATATATCGCCCGTGCCCGAAAAATGCTGACCGAGTCTTTCGGCTTCAATAAGCCTGAAGCCGTCCTTACAGTAAACCGCGTTTGCAATCCTTTCGCCGAGGTTAATTCCTGTTGTAATAACGTATTCATTATTGAGCGAGGCTGACATCTCCTTTATTTCGTCGGGGGAGTAAGCCTTTTTTATATCCTTTTTACAAAGCAGCGCAAGCTCGGTTACGTTGGGCGTAATTATATCCGCTTTTTCGGAAAGGGAAATAACCGCCTCAATGCTTTTTTCGTTATATGTATCGTAAATTTCGCCGTCGTCGCCCATAATCGGGTCAACGAGAACAACGGTATTCTCCCCCTTAAAGTCGTCAATAAAGCGTGAGATAATCTCACCCTGCAAGCTGTTGGGGATAAAGCCCGTTAAAATGCCATCAAAGCCGACGCCGAGCTTTTTCCACTCGTCAATAAAGTCCTGCATTGAAGAGGTTAAATCTACGCCCTTATAGCTTTCATATCCCGTCTGGTTGGAAAAGACGCCCGTAGGCAGGGGACAGGGCTGAATACCGTGGGCGGTTATTACGGGTATCGCCGCAGTAAGCGAGCATTTACCGAAGCCCGATATATCGTTAATAACTGCTATTTTCTTCATATCATCACCTGAGTGATATTATACAGTAAAACCTTAAAAGATACAAGTAAAAGAAAAAGAAAAATACCGCGGTATAACACCGTGGTATTTCCCTCTCTGTCTATAACAAACTATAGGAGGACAGGTTACTCAAAACGGTTGCGGCTCCGTTTCGAGTGCTCCCTTATTATATCAAAGTTTTATAGTTTGTCAAGGAAAAAGTCAAAAGATTTTGAGCATATTATACAAAAACGAAAAATAGTAAAAATAATAAAAGAGTTGGTACAATTTTTTTCACTTTTTGCTTTTTACTTCTTGACATAGAACAAATGTTCCACTAATATAGAAACAGACTAAGCCCACTCATTAGTCAATAATTTTGAAAGGAGCAGAAGATGACAATTGATGAACTCGCTCGTGAATACGAGAATCAGTATAAAGTTCTTGTTGCAAAAATGGACGGACTCAAACCGCTTTTGTGCGTCTATCGCGGCAAGGACCTTTATTTACTGAGAAAAAGAATAAAGATTTATTATGATATGGCTTGTGAATGCAAAAGAACTGCATCACTGCTCAACGGCTATTATGAGGTGGATTGATGATTGATTTTCTTGAAAGCTATTACTACGCTTCACCCGAAGCCTCGGAAAACTCGGACAGACAAAGAGCAAAAAGAAAGGGCTTTTCCCAAATCATACCGCTGCTCTTTGAAAACGAGCTGACCGAAAAACAAAGTATGTGTCTTAAATACAAATACCTCTACGGAAAGAGCCAGAACGAAATAGCAAAAACGCTCAAGCTCTCCCAACCGACGGTATCAAGGCATATAAGAGCGGGGAAGGAGGCGGTTAACAGTAAGCTTACCTATTGCTGGGCTGCAATGACCGCCGCGCTTAACGAATACGACAAGCTGAATTAGCCGCCCTTTATCCCAATAATTGCAAAGCACATCATTTTCGCAGAAAACATCATTGCGAAGCTACATCATTGCGAAGCAACATCATTGCGAAACAACATCATTGCGAAACACATCATTGCGAAGCACATCATTGCGAAGCAACATCATTTTCGCAGAAAACATCATTGCGAAGCAACATCATTTAAAAAAGCACCCCGCGGGGTGCTTTTACTAATTCCTTTGAGGAGGAGTCCAGAGATGGATTCTTCCCGTATCGTTAAACGCTTTTAAGGTCATAACGGTTATGGGTACTATAAACATACCCAGAAAACCGAAGAGCTTAAGTCCGAAGTAGAGTCCCATAAGCGTAATAAGCGGATGAACGCCGAGCGTATCGCCGACGATTTTCGGCTCGATATACTGTCTTACAACGGTTATAACAATATAGATTACTATAAGTCCGATTGCCTGTTTATAGTTGCCGAGAATAAGGGAAATCAGACTCCACGGAACGAGTATACCGCCCGAGCCCGCAATGGGCATAATATCGAAAATTGTTATACCTAGAGCAATCCAGATATAATAGCTGTTGTTCATAATTCCGAGCATTCTCAGAACCGAGAAGCAAAGCGTAAGCTCGCCGAAGGTTATAAGCATTATAATTCCGTAAGCGCGGAACATTTTAAGAACGGTATTTGTAAATACGCCCTTGAGCTCAACAAGAATATTCTTTTTATCCTCAGGGAGCTGAAGCTGAATAAAGCGCACGATACGGTCATAATCCTTTGTAAAGAAAATCCACGCGATTATACCGATTACAATACCGAGCGCAACGGACGGAATATTTTTTACCACTCCGACAACGCTGTTAATAGAGGAGGAAACTCCCGATTTTACGGATTTGAAATTAACTCCTATGGCGCTTAAATCAAAGTCCTTAATAAGCTTTTCAAATGTATCCGAAATAGTTGATTTATATGTTTTATAAATCGCGTCGGGCAGGAACTTACCGAGTCCTAAAAGCTCCTTTTCAAGCGTTTTTAAAAACGAGGGAAGGTCTGCCATCTGGTCGGTTAAGCTCTTTATCAGCTCGCTTACTCTTGAAACAAGCGCAGAAACGATAAAGCCAAGGGGGATAAGAATTATTATTATTGAAAGAATGACAAGCAATATGCTCCAAAGCGTATGAAGATTTTTTTTGCTTTTTTTATCAAGCTTTCTTATCGGACCCTGAAGGATTATAGCAAGTAAAAATGTAAGAACAAAAGGCGCAGTAACCCAGAACAGGTACTTAAAAAACACGTAAACCAGCGCCAGCACTGCTCCCAGAAATACAATATTGATTAAAAAATCTCTTCTTTTCCTTACCTTTTCAGGCATTTTTATACCTCCGTGACGATTAACTGAAATATACCTATATTTTATAGCAATGCTTTTAAATATTCAAGATAAAAATAAATAATTAATACAAAAATGAATAAAATTTATAATTTTTCTTGTAATTTATTTGTTTTAATGATAAGATATTATATATTTTCAGCTAACAGCTGACGGCTATTATGCATATTATATTTCGGAGGAATATAAATGAAAGTTGCAGTAATGGGCTACGGAACCGTAGGCTCGGGAGTAGTTGAGGTTATTGAAGCGCATAAAAAATCTATTACAAAGCATACCGACGGCGAAATGCTTGAGGTCAGCCATATTCTCGATTTGCGCGATTTTGAAAACGACCCTCATAAAGACCTGTTTACTAAGGATTTTAACGATATATTAAACGACGGCGAGGTTAAGGTTGTTGCCGAAGCAATGGGCGGAGTCAATCCCGCTTACGATTTTACAATGAAGCTTCTTAAAGCCGGCAAGAGCGTTGTAACCTCAAATAAGGAGCTTGTTGCCCAAAAGGGACTTGAGCTTCTCAATACCGCAAAGGAAAACGGAGTAAACTATCTTTTTGAAGCAAGCGTTGGCGGCGGTATTCCGATTATCAGACCTATGGACCAGTGCCTTGCGGCTAATAATATTCTCGGTATTGCGGGTATCTTAAACGGTACTACAAACTTCATTTTAACTAAAATGATTGAAGAGGATACGGCGTTTGACGAGGCGCTTAAAATTGCTCAGGATAAGGGCTATGCCGAAAAGGACCCGACTGCGGATATCGAAGGCTTTGACGCGTGCAGAAAGGTTTGCATTTTAGCCTCTCTCGCTTTCGGAAAGCATGTTTATCCTAACCAGGTTGAAACCGAAGGTATTACAAAGATTACGCTTGAGGACGTTTCGTATATCGCAAGCGCGGGCGGCGTAATTAAGCTCCTCGGTCAGATTAAATACATAAGTGATGATGAAATTGCCGCTTTCGTAGGTCCCGCGGTAGTATTCCACCCCTCTCAGCTTGCAAGCGTAAACGGCGTGTTTAACGCAATTCTCGTTCGCGGCGACGCGGTAGGCGACGTTTGCTTCTACGGTCAGGGCGCCGGAAAGAGCGCGACCGCTTCGGCTGTTGTTGCGGATATGGTGGACGCGGCTAAGCATACCGAAAGAAGAAAGATTTTCGGTTGGGAGGACGGAAACGAAAACTATGTTGTTGACTATAAGGATACAATAAAAATGCCGTTTTACGTTCGTGCTAAATGTACCGAAAGTAAGGCAAAGGCTCTTTTTGATGAGGTTAAATTCCTTACCCGCAAGGGTCAGCCCTCTGACGAAATTGCGTTTATTACCGACGTTATGACCGAAAACGAGCTTATGAAAAAGCTTGAGGGAATTGAGCTTATTGCAAAAATTAAGGTAACCGACTATTAATATAACTCAGGAGGAAATATGGCACTAATTGTTCAGAAATTCGGAGGCTCCTCCGTAGCCAACGCTGAAAGAGTAAGGAACGTTGCAAGAATAGTAAGCGATACTTACAAGGCGGGAAACGACGTTGTTGTTGTCGTTTCGGCTCAGGGCGATACTACGGACGACCTTATCGCAAAGGCAAAGGAAATAAATCCGAATGCTCCCAAAAGAGAGCTTGACCAGCTTCTTGCGGCGGGTGAAGAGATTTCAATATCGCTTCTCTCAATGGCTATCGAGTCGCTTGGATATCCCGTTATCAGTCTTTTAGGCTGGCAGGCAGGCTTTAATACGAACAGCGTATACGGCTCTGCAAGAATTAAGAATATTAAACCAAACCGTCTTAAGGCGGAGCTTGCAAAGCATAATATCGTTGTTGTAGCAGGCTTCCAGGGTATTAACAGATATGACGACGTAACAACTCTCGGACGCGGCGGCTCGGACACCTCGGCGGTTGCTATTGCCGCAGCTCTTCAGGCTGATAAATGCCAGATATTTACCGACGTTGAGGGCGTTTATACGGCTGACCCGAGAAAGGTTGAGGGCGCAAAAAAGCTTAAGGAAATTACTTATGACGAAATGCTTGAGCTTGCAACGCTCGGCGCTCAGGTTTTAAATAACAGAAGCGTTGAAATGGCTAAAAAATATTCGGTAGAGCTTGAGGTGCTCTCGTCACTCAATCCCGTACCGGGAACTATTGTCAGGGAGGTAGCAAAAATGGAAAAAATGTTAATTCGCGGCGTAACTAAGGATACCGACGTAGCGCTTGTATCAATCCTCGGAGTGCCCGATAACCCGGGTATCGCTTTTAAGGTATTCTCAAAGCTTTCTCAAAAGCAGATTAATGTCGATATTATTCTTCAGTCCTTCGGACGTAATAATACAAAGGACCTCGTTTTCAGCGTATC
>JAFSZK010000027.1 GCA_017458975.1 Eubacterium sp.
ACAGCCCTTGAACGCGTCGTTACCGAGCGTATCAATACCGCCGAAATCAACCTCGCTCAGCGCGGTATGGTTTTCAAAGGAAGCCGCGCCTATCTGAATAATTCCGTTTGAAATAATAACCTTTTTAATCTGCGCTCTGTAATCGTACCATGCAGGACGGTTGCTTGAGCTGTAATTCGGAATTCTTCCGCTTCCCGTAAAGGTAATTGTTCCCGAGTCGTCAAGGCTCCACGAAACCGCAAACTCGCCCGTACCGCAGCTGCCTGATGCAATCTCGGAGGCAAAGGCGTTAATCCCCGAACAGGTAAAGCTTGAAATTACAAGTATCGCGCTCAGGAGAAAAGATATAACCCTCTTCATAATACTACTCCTTGTTTTTGTCATAGATTATCTTAAGTCCGTCAAGTAATAAATCGTTATCAATAATTAATTCGTGTCTGCAATTATTTGCAATGGAGTCGCCGAGTCCGCCGGTAATAACAACGGTTGCTTTTTCGCCGAGCTCCTCCTCAATTCTGTCAACAAAGCCGTCGAGCATAACCGCGGTTCCGATTACCGCGCCCGACTTCATTGAGTCAATCGAGTTGCGTCCGATAATATTTTTCGGAGCGGTGATTTCAATCTGGGGAAGAAGAGCCGTTCCGCTTGCAAGCGTGTTCATCGAGGTTTTTACTCCCGAGGTAATTATACCGCCGATGAAATTACCGTCCTTATCAAGCACCGAGCCGGTCGTTGCCGTTCCCAAATCGAAGATTATTATCGGGCAGGGGTATTTTTCCTTTTCCGCAACAGCTCCTACCACGAGGTCCGCGCCGAGCTGCGCCGGGTCGTCAATCTTGATTGAAAGTCCCGTTTTTATTCCGGGACCTACAACGAGCGAATCCTGACCCGTAACTATTTTAACCGCGCTTTTAAATGTTTCGATAAGCGCGGGAACAACGCTTGAAATAATTGCTCCGCTGATGTCAAGCGCCTTGTGAAGTCTTAAAAACGAATACAGCTTCATTGCGTATTCCTCGTCGGTTTCGTAAATGTTAGTGGAAAGTCTTCCCGAAACCGTGAGATTGTTATCGTCTAATACGCCTAAAACTATATTCGTATTTCCTATATCAATTGCAAGAAGCATAGAAATCACCCATTTTATATAATAATTCAATTATTATAATAACATAAACCACTAAAATAGTAAATAATTTATTTTTTATTTTTAAACATTGTATTGAAGCCGAATTTGTGATATAATATTTAGCCGAAATCACAAACGGAGATATGATATGAAAAAAGCTGTTATATTTGATTTTGACGGAACAATATGTGATACAGGAAAGGGAATTAAGGTAAGCGCAAGATACGCTCTTGAAAGCTACGGTATTCCCTGCGAAAACGAAAATGAGCTTGACTTTTTTATAGGTCCGCCCCTTCTTGATACCTTTATGGAGCATTATGACCAAAACGAGGATACCGCAAGGGGACTTGTTGAAAAATACCGCGAGCATTATGCGGTTAAGGGACTTTTTGAAAGCGAGCTGTACGACGGAATTAAAGAGCTTTTAATATCTCTTAAAGACGATAAAATCAAAATCGGAATAGCCTCCTCAAAGCCTGCTCTTTACGTTGAAAAGCTGCTTGAAAAATTTGATATTCTTAAATACTTTGACGCGGTATGCGGAGTTGATTTTAAGAGCGATAGGGAAACAAAAAAGAGTATTATTTCAAGATGTATAAACGCTCTCGGCGTGAAGTGCGACGAGGCTTGCGTAGTCGGCGACAGAAGCTATGATATTATCGGCGCAAAGGAAAACGGCGCGCAGAGCGTCGGCGTTCTCTGGGGCTACGGAAGCTACGGCGAATTTAAGGAGTGTGGCGCGGATTTAATTGCCGAAAAGCCCGATGATATTGAGGCGGTTGCGCTCGGTATGTATGAGGAAACTACGGATAATAATATACTTTACGACGGAAGGATTCTCAAATTCCATAACGATACCGTTAAGCTTTGTAACGGCGAAAGCGCAAAACGCGAAACAGTAAACCATCCGGGCGGAGTTGCCGTAATAGGTATTACCGACGACGGACGCGTGCCTCTTGTAAGGCAATTCCGTTATCCGTATAAAGAGGTTATTTTTGAAATTCCCGCAGGAAAGGTTGAGCCCGGCGAGGACCCGTTTATTACCGGACAGAGGGAATTTAAGGAGGAATGCGGCGCCCTTGCCGATGAATATTTCCCGCTCGGAGAAATGTATCCCTCGCCCGGTTATACCGATGAAATTATAAGGCTTTACGGAGCAAGGGGGATTCGCTTTGAGGAGCAGGAGCTTGACGAGGACGAATTCCTCGAGGTATATAAAATGCCTCTTGAGGAGCTTATAAAAAGAATTATGAGCGGTGAAATCAAGGACGGAAAAACGATTATTGCCGCATTGAAATTAAAGGAAAAAATTACTAATGATTTATCTTGATAACAGCGCAACTACTAAGCCCGAAAAGGCTGTTGCCGATAAGGTTTACGAGCTTCTTTGCGATAAATTCGGAAATCCCTCGTCCTTCCACAGAGCGGGACTTGACGCAAATGCCGAGGTTAAAAATGCAAGAAGTATAATTGCAAAGGAGCTTTCGTGCGAAGAGGAGGAGGTGTTTTTCACCTCCGGAGGAACGGAAGCCAATAACCTTGCCGTTTTCGGCGCCGCACAGGCGCTTAAAAGACGCGGAAAGAGAATTGTGACAACCGCCATTGAGCATGAAAGCGTGCTTGAAGCTGTATCCGAGCTTGAAAAACAGGGCTTTGAGGTTATCAGACTTGAGCCTGATAAAAGCGGAAATATCGAGGGGCGTCAGCTGCTCGAAGCAATTAATGAGGATACAATCCTTGTAAGTATGATGTATGTTAATAACGAGGTAGGTTCAGTGCTTCCGGTATCCGCCGTTCAAAAAGCGGTTAAAAGAGCGGGAGCGCCGGCGCTTATCCATATCGACTGCGTTCAGGCGTTCGGTAAAATCCCGGTAAAGCCTAAAAAGCTCGGCGCTGATTTAGTCAGCGTTACGGCGCATAAGCTGCACGGTCCCAAAGGAGTCGGTGCGCTCTATATAAAAAAGGGCGTAAGGATAATACCAAGGCAGTACGGAGGCGCGCAGGAAAGAAAAATTCGCCCCGGAACGGAGGCTTCGCCTCTTATTGCAGGCTTCGGCAAGGCTGTTGAAATGCTGCCGGACTATAAGGAACAGAGCGTGAAAGCTCATGAGCTTAATTTGTATGCAAAAAGTGAGCTTGAAAAAATTGACGGCGTGATTTTTAATTCTCCCGAAAACGCGAGCGACTATATAATTAACCTTTACGTGCCAAGCTTTATGACAAGCCAGACGATTGTTCAGCACCTTTCGTCGCGGTATGATATCTGCGTCTCAAGCGGCTCGGCGTGCGCAAAGGGAAAAAAGAGCCATGTTCTGACGGCGATGCGCCTTGACGATAAAACCATAGAGCACTCAATAAGAGTCAGCTTTTCAAGAAACACCGAAAAGAGCGATATCGACGCACTTGTTAAAGCTCTCAATGAAACAGTAAAAAATTACCCAAAAGGATAAAAATATGAAAGAAATTATTTTAATTAAAAACGGCGAGCTTGTTTTAAAGGGGCTTAACCGAAACACCTTTGAGGATATACTTATTAAAAATATGAAAAAGGCTCTCAGGGAAATCGGCGAGTTTACCTTTACAAAATCGCAGTCAACTATTATCGTTGAGGCTGTAAGCGAGGAAATCGACCTGGATGAAGCCGTTGACGCGCTTTCAAAGGTGTTCGGTATTGCGGCGCTTTCAAGGGCGGCAGCCTGCGAAAAGGATATGGATAAGATTAAGGAGATGGCGCAAAGCTATCTTGCCGACGAGCTTTCCTTTGCAAAAACCTTTAAGGTTGAAGCTAAAAGAAGCGATAAAAAATTCCCCCTTAAATCGCCCGAAATCCAGCGCGAGCTCGGCGGATATATCCTTTCAAAGAATCACCATTTAAAGGTTGACGTACATAATCCCGAGCTTTGCGTTACGGTTGAGGTAAGGGATAATTATGCGTTCATCAGGGGAAATAATATTAAGGGCGCAGGCGGTATGCCCGTTTCAACAAGCGGAAGAGCGGCGGTGCTTATAAGCGGAGGAATCGACTCTCCCGTTGCCGCATATATGATGGCAAAAAGGGGAATTGAGCTTGTTGCCGTTCATTTTGCATCCCCACCGTATACAAGCGACCTTGCCGAGCAAAAGGTTATGGAGCTGCTTCACAGGGTTGCAAAATACAGCGGTCCGATAACCACCTATGTTGTACCCTTTACCGAGCTTCAGGAAGCAATAAGGGATAACTGCGCCGAAGAATTCTTTACGATTATTATGAGACGGTATATGATGAAGATAAGCGAAAAGCTTGCCGAATATCAGAATTGCTCGGCGCTTATTACCGGCGAAAGCGTCGGTCAGGTTGCAAGCCAAACGATTTACGCTCTCGGCTGTACCGACGCCGCGGTTAATATGCCCGTTTTCAGACCCTGTATAGGTATGGACAAGGAGGAAATTATTGCAATATCAAGAAAGATTGATACCTTTGAAACCTCAATTCAGCCCTATGAGGATTGCTGTACCGTATTTACTCCGCGCCATCCCAAAACAAGGGCAAAGCTCCCCGACGTTATCGAGGCTGAAAGCGCAATAGAAAACGGCGATGAAATGATTAAGAAAGCAGTTGAAAACGCTAAACGTTTAGTTATTAAATAGTGGAGAATTATTATGGATAACGAGCTTAACGATATCTTAGAGTCAATAAGAAACGGCGAAACTAAAAAGGAATATGACGAAATTAAGCTTCCCGAAATTAAAAATGAACCATTGAAAGCGGAAGGAAGCAAAGTCGAAGTAAAGCCTGTCTTTGAGCTTACCGAGCTTGAAGCAACGCCGGAGAAAAAAGAGGAGCTTGAACCTCCGAAGCCTTCAAAAAAAGAAAAAGCCGAAAAGCCGGAAATGAAGGCTATGCAAAAAGAGGAAAAAACAGAAAAGAAAACTTTTCTTGAACCTCCGAAGCCCTCCGTTAAAGAGGAAAAGGCTGAAAGCGAAGATGAGCTGCTGTGGATTGCTTCCGACGAAAAAGCAAAGGAAATAAAGAAAAACGATTTTTCCGCCGATAAGGTTAAGAACCTTTCAAAAAAGCTTTTTACAAAGGCGTCTGCAATTAAGCTCGGCGTTGCCGCGCTTATAGTCGTAATGATTTTTGCAAGCAGTAAGATTGCTCAGTTTGCAAAGGTTGCATATCTTAAGCCCTATGAGGAAAAGTATAAAATAACCTATCCCGTTGGAATTAAAAAATCGTATTGCGACGAATACGGAAAGAATCCCTCCCTTGCAGGAACTCTTGAAATTGAGGATACAAATACAAAGGAAAACCTTTATTCCAAACCAAAGGGAGCTCAGGCAAGGCTTGAAAAGGGAAGCGATATAAATACTTCCCAGCACTTCAGAGCAGCTGCGCTTTCAAGCGAAAAATGCGACCTTGAAAAGTATTATTCAACGGCTAAGGCGTATAAAAAAGCAAGCAAAAAAATGAAGCTTACTACTATTTACGGCGACGTCGAGGAATATACAATTGTTGCCGCTTATTATACAAATACTAAGGCAAAGGACGATAACGGATATATTTTCCCCTATAACGTATGGGGTAATATGACCGAAAAAAGCTTTCCGATTTATCAGGACAGAATAGGCACAAGAAGTCTTTATAAAACGGGATATGAAATTCAGTATAACGATTATTGCTTTACCGTAAGCGTTGACAGCGATATAATGAAGGATTTCAGGTTTGTAGTTCTCGGAGTAAAAGCCGATAAGAAAATTAAAGATTCGATTAAAGTAACTAAAAACGATAAAATCCGTTATCCTCAGGCGTATTGCGATAAGCTCGGAATAAGGAATATTTACCACTTAGCTTCTGACTGGTACCCTGAAATATACGACCCTCAGAACAAAGGGAAAACGATTCAGTTATCCGTTAAAGATTTTGAATAAAAGAAAAGCAGTTCGTTTGTGACCTAGTCAATAGTTCGTAGACACAAAAAAGAATTAAGCTGCCAGTTCAATGCGATATTGGACTGGCGGTTTTTTATTCAGTTTTCTTAAAGGTTTGATATAGTTGAAATAGAAGATGGTTTCATCAACTACTTTG
>JAFSZK010000028.1 GCA_017458975.1 Eubacterium sp.
CCGTATGGATATGGGCGGTCACAGGTTTTTTTCAAAATCCGATGCGGTAAACGAATGGTGGCAGAAAATGATGCCGACACAGGGCGCTATGCCTTATGACGACGTAGTTCTCGGTAGAACCTCAACTATTTGCGAGGGCGGTCCCGACCCCGAAAAGACAGACGTTGTAATGCTTAAAAGAAACCGTCTTTCAAGGATATTTTTTAACAATAAGTTTTTTGATTATCCTATTTCCTTAAAGCCCGAAACAATTATGAATATGGGGCTTATAACAACCGCAGAGGTCGGCTTCAGCTATTTAAAAACCGTATTTTATAAAAGAGAAGAAAAATCGCTTGAGGACTTTTATATTAACCGTTTCGGAAAAAAGCTCTATTCAATGTTTTTTGAAAATTATACGGAAAATCTTTGGGGCAGACATCCAAGCGAGATTTCTCCCGAATGGGGCGCTCAGCGTGTTAAGGGACTCTCTATCAGAGCTGTTTTAAAAGACGTTATATCAAAAGCATTTAATAAAAAGAACAGGGAAGTGGAAACCTCGCTTATCGAGGAGTTTTCATATCCTAAGCTCGGTCCGGGTCAGCTCTGGGAATTAACCGCCGATAAGATTCAAAATATGGGCGGTACTCTTATAAAAAGCGCCAAGGTAGTCAAGCTGATTAAAAACGGTAATACAATAACCGGAGTCATTTATAAAAAGGACGGAAAAGAGATTGAAGAAAAAGCCGATATAGTAATTTCTTCAATGCCCGTTAAAGATTTAATTGAAGGGATTAACGACGTACCCGATGAAATTAGCGCTATTGCAAAAGGACTTCCGTACCGCGATTATATGACGGTAGGCGTTCTTGTTAAAAAGCTGAATCTTGAGAATAAGACAAAAATTAAAACGCTCGGTAATATCGTTCCCGACAACTGGGTTTACGTTCACGATAAAAGCGTTAAAATGGGTCGTTTTCAGATTTATAATAACTGGTCTCCGTATATGGTTAAGGACGCTGAAAACACCGTTTGGGTCGGTCTTGAATACTTCTGTAACGAGGGCGACGAAATGTGGAGTATGAGCGACGAGGCTTTTGCCCGAATGGGTATTAAGGAAATGGCTGAAATGGGGCTTATTTCAAGCGAAAACGAAGCTATTGATTTTCACACGGAAAGAGTTAAAAAGGCGTATCCCGCATATTTTGATACGTATGAAAATATGGACACTCTGCGTGATTATCTTAATACTATTGATAATCTTTACTGCGTAGGACGAAACGGACAGCACCGCTATAATAATATTGACCATAGTATGTGCACTTCGTTTGAAACGGTTAAAAATATTCTTTCCGGCGAAAAGGATAAATCTAATATATGGAACGTTAATACCGAAAAGGAATACCATGAGAAAAAATAAGGAAGGGGATTAATCCTCTTCCTTGTTTGTTTTTTTCTTTTTAAAAACCAGAAATTTGCTGAATACATAATTCAGAACAACAACGGCTACGCTTACAATAATTTTAGCCCAAAAGCCCTGTATACCGAAAATGACCTGATTGAGTCCTGCTATTACAAGGGCGGGGAATACAAACCACTCGAGCATTCCCGTTGCTATTCTTGCCGCAACAAAACCGCCAAGCTCTTTTAATACAAGGGCGGGCTTCCACGATTTTGATTCGAAAACCCAGAGCTTGTTTGTAATAAACGCAACAATTACTCCGACAAACCATGCAACAATATTAGCAATAAAAAGTAACGTAAGATTTTTGCCGGACGCGCCGTGTAAAATTGAATTAAAAACATTATCGGTCGGCTTTATCTGACTCGAATCCGCTTTGAGTAAATAACACATAAGCGTATATGCAGCCCAGTTAACAATCGTTGTAATAACGCCGAATATAATGTAAGTAATAATTTCTTTATATTTAATTATAATCTCTTTGATTTTTTTCATATTAATACCTTGAATTGTTTTTATACATTATATAACAGAGATTGTAAAATATCAAGATATATGTTGAAAAGATAAATACTAAATGTTAGAATAGATTAAAAGGAGGGATAAAATGAATATAGCAGTTATAGTATTAGTTGCGCTATGCGTTATCCTTGCCTTGTATAAAATTATTACGGATAAAAAGAAAGGGAAGAACGGCTGTAATAATAGTTGCTCCGACTGTCCTTATTCAAATAATTGCAATATAAAAAACGGCTGATTGTTCAGCCGTTTTATTCTTTATAGCTTACAGTATACGTCAATAATGTCCTGAGGAACATATTTTTTAATAAATTCGCTTTTCATTGCAATGTATCTTGCGTCCTCAAGGTCTTCCGGAAGCATTTTATAGCTTTCGATTACGCTTAAGTACGCGTTATTGAGGTCAAAGTCCGTTGCTTCGGGAAGCTCAAGGTTGTTTTCAATTCCGTGAAGTCCCGCGTTAATCAAAAGCGAAAAAACAAGAAACGGATTGATTGTCGGGTCAGTTGAACGAAGCTCGCAATTTCTGTATTTTCCGACGTTATGCGGAATAGTTAAAAGCTGGTCGCGGTTCTGACTTGACCATGAAATGTATTTCGGTGCTCCGTATTTTCCAAGACGTCTGTAGGAATCTCTTGTCGGATTACAAAAAGCTGTAATATCGTTAATCTTATCAAGTATTCCCGCTGCAACATAGTTGAGAGCCGTATCAGTTCCGTCGTCCGCTCTTACCGAAATGTTAATATGAAGTCCGCATCCGTTTTCGTCCTCAATCGGCTTTGGCGAAAAATCGGCATATGCGCCGTGCTCTTTTGCAACGTTTTTAATTACCGTTTTAAGGGTTGTAATGTTGTTTCCGGCTGTAATCGGGTCAGAATAACCGAAGCAAATTTCGTTTTGACCCGGTCCTACCTCATGAAGCGTTGTCTGAACGTGCAAGCCCATCTGAACGAGAGCGACACAAATATCACGTCTGATAGTTTCGCAATTATCATCGGGAGAAATATCAAGATATGTACCGTTATCGTAGGGGATATTAGTAGGATTTCCGTTTTTATCAAGCTTGAAAAGATAAAATTCAAGCTCGAAGCCGAAATAGAATTCATATCCCATAACCTCAGCTCTGTCAATTGCTTTTAAGAGGAGGCTTTTTGTACCTCTTTCAGTAAACGGCGTACCGTCGGGATAAGTCATGGTACAAAACATTCTTACCGCTCCGTCATTTTCTTCCTTCCACGGAAGAATTGAAAGCGTGTCCGGCTCGGGATGAAGATACAAATCCGTATAAATTCCTTCGCCGAAATTAGGAACGGTTGAGGCGTCAAAACGAATGCCCTTATCAAAAGCCGTAGGAAGCTCCTCGGGCATTATTGCAATATTCTTTTCTTTACCGAAAATATCACAAAATGCAAGACGAATAAATTTTACATTTTCATTTTTTACATAATTTATAACATCATCTTTAGTTCTCATATTATCCCTCCGTAAATATACTCTTTAATATTAATATATCTTATTAAACTATACACTGTCAAGGTGTTGTTCATAAATTTATTTTAAAAATCCCCCATGGGGGGTTGATAATGATTTAACGATTTATTATAATAAAGTTATCAAATAAATATGGAGGAAATATTATGGCTTGTTTTATAGTTCCTGCTGCTGAGGCTATCGTTGTTACAGCCGCTTATATTGCAGCAAAGAAAAGAGAGCAGAAGATCGAGGCTCCGAAGCTTGCAGACGGCAATAAGTTTGCGACTGAGGACGTTAAAATCACTTGGTCAAAGAGACTCGGATGGCTTATGGGTCTTCTTTGGGGCGGTGTGCTTCTTCTTGCATTTGAACATTTCTGGCACGGAGAGATTGTAGCCTTTCCGCCGTTCCTTACGGCAATGGCTAATCCCGACGACGCCGCCGAGATGTTCCATGAAATGGCAACTGTCGGCGTATCAATGGCTGTTACCGTAACTGCTGTGTGGGGCGTAATCTGCGCTGTTGCTGAGGCTAAGGTTAAAAAGATTAAAGCATCTCTTGCAAAAGACGCTGCATAAGGAGATATTCCGGTGACTTTACTTATTACAGTAATTGCAGCTATCGTTTCTACTACGGTTTGGTATGCTAATGATAACAGAGACACATATAAGCTCGGTACGCTTTCTCTTATTTACTGGGGCGCGTCGCTTATGTGGTTAATGGACTTTGTTTTTGAATATGCTGAATTAAAGGCTGAATATTTTAATCAGGAATTTGCCGATATTCTTAATGACGCCATACTCGGTGTTACCGTTGTGGCAATCGGTCTTATTGCCTGGCTTGTTATTCTGCTTATTAAAGACCCGAAAGGCGTATTTAAAAATAAGTTAACAAAAAAATAATTCTAATCCGCCGAGTAATCGGCGGATTTCTTATTGTATTTTAAATAATATATGTTATAATACTTTTCGGTGATTAAATGATATATACTCTTACTCTTAATCCCGCTCTTGATTACGTTATTAAAAGCGATACCCTGAGCGCAGAGAAAATTAATAAATGTTATGAAAATGAAATATACTACGGCGGAAAGGGAATTAACGTTTCCTGCGTTTTAAAAGAACTCGGTTTACCTAATAAAGCCTTGGGCTTCATTTCGGGTTTTACGGGTAACGAACTTGAAA
>JAFSZK010000029.1 GCA_017458975.1 Eubacterium sp.
AGAATATATAATTAATCAAATTAAAGATTATTGCTCTTATGACGTTGACGCCTTAGGTTCGATAATCGCATTTAAAAAAGGAAAGAAAACTCCTTCTGAAAAAATCAGCATTAACGCGCATATGGATGAGGTCGGTTTTATAATAACCGGTGTTACCGAAGACGGTTATCTTCGTTTTTCTCCTGTAGGCGGAATTGACGCAAGAGTATGTCTTGACCGTGTTGTAAGCATAGGGGATAAGAATATTAAAGGCGTTATCGGTGACAAGGCTTACCATCTACTTGAAAAGGATGAAAAGAATAAAGCACCCTCCTTTGATAAGCTTTTAATTGATATCGGCGCAAGCTCAAAGGATGACGCGCTTAATTCGGTAGCTCTCGGAGATTTTGCATATTTCGAAAGTGAGTACTACGAATTCGGAAACGGCTTCATTAAATCAAAAGCTCTTGACGACAGAATAGGCTGTATGTTAATGATTGAACTTATCAGAAGCGATTTGGAATACGATACTTACTTTTGCTTCAACGTTCAGGAGGAGGTAGGATTACGCGGATCAAAATGCACTTCATTTACCGTACAGAGTGATATTGCAATTATTCTTGAAAGCACTACTGCCGCCGACCTTGACGGAGTCAGCGGGTCTGAAAGGGTATGCGTACTCGGTAACGGTCCCGTAGTTTCATTTATGGACAGGAGTACTGTTTACGATAAGGAGCTTTACAGACTTGCTTTTGAAATTGCAAAAAACAACGGTATTCCGATTCAGACTAAAACTGCCGTTGCAGGCGGCAATGACGCGGGAGCAATATCCGTTTCGGGTAAAGGCTCGCGCGTTATGGCAATTTCTCTGCCAAGCAGATATATTCACTCCGCTTCAAGCGTTGTTAAAAAGAGTGATATAGAAAACACAAGAAAACTTTTAAAGGAAATTCTGAAAGAAATTTATGATTGAAAAGATTGATAATCCCGAAATACTTTTAGAGTGGGACTTAAGGGATATTTATTCCGTAAGAATACTTGCTCTTTTGAAGTCCTACGGCTGTAAGTATCATTTTTGTTCATTTTACCGACAGGTAATTGACGGAAAAACTACCGCCGTGCTTTCTAAACTTGATAAAGACGTTACACTCGCTTTAAAGGAGGGCTTTGACGCGGAAGAGTTAATACACTTTTTATGTGTTACGGGTTATGACAGTCTGCTTTGTGACGAATGCTTCGAGCTCGGCGCTGATTATACGGAAGGCTTCGTGATGAAATGCAACACAAAGAGGGACGCAATTATTCAGGGAGCATACGTTGACGAATATCCCAAGTTAATGGATTTATTTAATTTTGTTGATTATTCGTCCGGCGACTTTAAGGCATGGTATGTTGATTTAAGCCACAGAGTTCGTCATAAAACCGCAAAGGCATACACTCTGAATATTGATGACGAAATTATTTCCTCGGGAATACTGTCGTCAATTATTAAGGATTATTCAATTCTGACCGCGGTCAGAACTAAGGAAGAATTCCGCGGTATGGGCTACGGTTCTTTTCTGATTAAATATATTTACAGCGACGTTAACGGAACCGTATATATTATGCGTGACAGAGATTTAAATGAAAGCTTTTATTTAAATCTCGGCTTTGAAAATATCGGTAAATGGAGAATGTATAAATGATACCGTTTTTTGAAATAGATGAAAAAATTGAAAAAGCAGCCGATATGGCTCAAAATAAGTGCACCGAACAGTTTAAGCTTATAGATGAAATAACTCAATACAATCAGCTTAAGGTACAAAAAGCGTTTATTAAGCACGGAATCAGCGAAAGTCATTTTGTATCCTCAACGGGATACGGTTACGGTGACCGCGGACGTGAAACTCTTGACAAGGTCTGGGCTGAGGTGTTCGGAGCTGAGGACGCGTTGGTGCGCCATAATTTTACCTGCGGCACTCATACTCTTGCCGTAGCGTTATACGGCATCTTACGGCCGGGAGATAATATGCTTTGCGTTACCGGTACACCTTATGATACTATTCACGGCGTAATCGGTATCAGCGGCGAAGGTATGGGCTCTCTTAAGGATTTTGGTATTAATTACAGCGAAGTACCCTTGAAGGATGAAATGCCCGATTTATACGCCATTAAAGAGGCGGTAAACAAGGATACTACAATGGTTTATATTCAGCGCTCGCGCGGATATGAATTAAGACCCTCTCTTACCGTTGAAGATATTGAATTAATTATTAAGATAGTTAAAGAAAAGAATAATAACGTAATTGTTATGGTAGATAACTGTTACGGAGAATTTGTACAAAAAAAGGAGCCCTGCGATGTAGGAGCCGATTTAATTGCAGGCTCTCTAATTAAAAATGCCGGCGGCGGAATTGCAAGAACCGGCGGTTATATTGCAGGAAGACGTGATTTAGTTCAAAAATGCGCTTATCGACTTACAACTCCGGGACTCGGAAAAGAAGTCGGAGCTACCCTTGGCATGAACAGAGAGCTTTATATGGGACTTTTCTATGCTCCTCATACTGTGGGCGAAGCTCTTAAAAGCGCAGTATTTATCTCAGCTTTATTTAAAGGCTTCGGTTATGATACAACTCCTGATTACGACTCAGTAAGAGGGGATATTGTTCAGTCGCTCGGACTTGAAAACGAGGAAAGTCTAGTCGCTTTCTGTCAGGGAATTCAAAGCGGAAGTCCGATTGACAGCTTTCTGACTCCCGAGCCCTGGGATATGCCCGGTTATGACAGTAAGGTCGTAATGGCTGCAGGAGCCTTTACTCTCGGTTCGTCAATTGAACTTTCGGCTGACGCGCCGATAAGAGAGCCGTATTATGCATGGATACAGGGCGGACTGAATTTTCACAGCGCTAAAATTTGTGCGCTTCTTGCCGCACAGCAGATGCTAAATAAAGGATTGTTAAAGGAAGGCTATGGAATATAATTATTCAGGAATTAAACCCGAAAGCATTGAGCTTTTATGTTTAAACAGATTTAATGACTCAAAGCCCTTTTATGAAGAACATAAGGAGGAGCTTAAACAGGGGATTACCGTACCTCTTCGTCAGATGGTACTTGATTTATCGGACATTCTTCTTGATATTGACGAAGAAATGTATCTTGACCCTGTAAGAGCTGTTTCAAGAATTCATAGGGATACAAGGGGCAATCGCTCAAAAATCAAATACAGGGAAAATATGTGGGTATTCTTCAGAAGGTACAAAAAGCAATATCCGAGCGCACCGTTTTATTATTTTGAGTTTTATCCCGATTCATTTGGTTACGGGCTCGTATTCTGGAGCTGGAGAGCAGCAAACTCCAGAATAATTCACGAAATGATTATGGAAAACCCAAAACGCTTTTCAAAAGCGCTTAAGGCATGTGCTGACGCAGGCTTTTCCTTTAGTTGTCGGGATTATTATAAAACCGATAAATATCCCGATGCCCCCGAAGAATTAAAGCCTTTTTTACGTGCTAAGAACTTTGCCTTTTCATATAATTCCTATGATTTAAAACGACTTAATTCAACGTCATTAATTGACGAAATGAAGCTTGCTTTTGATATTGCAAGACCGATGTATGAATTTTTACTTGAAGGTCATATTAAAATGATGGAGGAGGGCTTAATAAAGCCCGAAATGTAAAATGCTTCAGCTTGTGCTCGGAAGAGCGGGAACGGGAAAAACAGAATACGTATTTCGTTCTATTCAAAAGAAGATTGACGAAGGCGAAAAGAATTTACTGCTTATTACTCCCGAGCAGTTTTCTTTCAGCGCGCAAAAAAGACTTTTAACTGATTTGGGCGAAAGCAGGGTTAATGAGGTTGAAGAGTCCTCGTTTTCACGACTTTGCACGGAGATTTCCAAGAAATACGGTTCCAACAGGCTTCCTCTTTTATCAAAAGGAGCTAAGGCGGTTTTAATGAAAAGGGCTGTTGAGTCCGTACAGGACAGCCTTGTATTATTTAATAACAATATTGACAAGGTATCATTTATTAATCTTGTTATCAGCGTTTATGACGAAATGAAATCCTGCCGTGTTACAAGCGAGGATATTTTTAAGGCAAGTGACGAGAGTGAAAGGGAAACTCTTTCATTAAAGCTTAAGGATATTGCTTTGATAATCTCCGCTTATGACGCGCTGATTAATAACGAATACAATGACCCTGCTAATGAGTTAACAAGACTTTACCACACTCTTAATGAGCTTAATTATTTTGAAAACAGAACCGTATATATAGACGGATTTTCGGGCTTTGTAGCTCAGGAGTACAAAATCATTGAGGTAATCTTAAAACAGGCAAAAGAGGTTTATATTACTTTTTGCAGCGATTCATTTAACGATAATGAAAAATTCACCTTGTTTTCATATGTAAATTCCAATATTGCGATATTAAAGGACGTTGCTTCAAAAATAAATGTAGAAATCAATGAGCCCATTATTTTAAATAAGAATTTGAGAGCTCAGAATGACGAACTTTTATTTGCTGAAAAATATGCATTTTCCAATACAATCGAAAAGTACAAGAATGATGTTAATCATATAAAGCTTTATAATTCAGTCGGAGTTACAGACGAGTGCGATTTCGTGGCAAGGAGCATTTCTTCTCTGTTGAGAGAGGGCTACAGAGCTAATGAGATTTCAGTTGTTTGCAGGGATTTGGAAAAGTATCAAAGCGAGCTTTCAGCTTCTTTTAATAAATACAAAATACCTTTCTTTGACGACGAAAGACAGAGTATTAAGTCTCAGCCGCTTATTATGTTTATAAGCTTTTTACTGAGAATAATGATTTATTCGTACAGAAGCGAGGATATTTTTTCGCTTCTTAAAACAGGACTTACAAATCTTGATAATGAAAAAATAAGTACTCTTGAAAACTATGTGTTTTTATGGAACATTAACGGCTCTAAATGGAAAAAAGAGTTTACCGAAAGCACAAAGGGCTTTGTTGAGAACTTAAGTGAAAACGACAAAAGCTTAATTAAGGATCTTAACGAGTCAAGAGAATACATAATCAATATTCTAAATAAATTTCAAAGAAAAATTAAAAACGCTTCGTGCGGTGAAATCTGCAAAGCGTTATACTATACTTTAATTGACTTTTCGGTTAATGAAAAGCTAAAAGAGCTTGCGTTTTCGCTTGAAAAGGAAGGTAAAAGCGCACTTTCCGAGGAACAGGGAAGAATATGGGATATGCTTATTGATATCCTCGATTCGCTTTG
>JAFSZK010000030.1 GCA_017458975.1 Eubacterium sp.
CAGGGGACCGGATGGGAAGAGCGAGTACGCAATCGTAAACAGAGATCTTGGAGCGTACTTTTCAAGAGATCCCTGGATGAAAAATATCTTTTATGACGGGATGATATGGCTTCCGGCAAATTTCAATATAATCGCAACAATGAATACCGCAAAGCAAAAGCTGAAAATTATCCGCAAGGTTGATTGCAGGGAGCTTAATTTTATCGGTATTTCAAAAAAGCTGATTTTTGTTGAGGCTGTTTTTGAAAACGGTAAAAGCTATGTTTGTATTGATAAAAAAGGTAAAAAGCACGCCGTTGATTTCAGACTTGAAAACGAGGGCGAGCTCGTAAAACCCGTAATGGAGGACGGCTTCCTCTATTACTATAAAAAAGAGGGAAACGAATATAATCTTTATCGCCAGAAATTCGGAAGTGAAAAGATTGTAACCCTTGTTAAAAACGTTTCTCCGTCGGCGTATGCGGCGGTTGAGAACAACAGACTTTTCTATTGTGAAATGAGCTCGGGCAGGTACCGTCTTAAAGAGCTTAATATGAACAATAAAAATCACAAGCTCCTTTTTTCCGTTAAGGCTGATTCGCCCGAATATATGAGCTTCTGCCACGGCGGAACCTATGATTTCATTTACGGAAAAAGAAGCGAAAACGGCGAGAGAGTTTATGCCTCGAGCTGTATTTTAACAAGCTCCTCGAGAGTAATGTATTTTAAGGACGCGCATTGGAAATATTAAGGGTGATTTCATCCCGGAAGAGGTAAAATTTTTTGGATAAGTATAAAAAGTTAGCGGCAAATACGGTTATATTTGCAATAGGTACGTTTTCGTCAAAGCTGCTTTCTTTCTTCCTGTTACCGTATGTAACAAGAAAGCTTGAAAGCGGAGATTACGGCGCTGCCGATTTAGTTCAGCAGACCGCAAACGTGCTTATTCCGATAGTTTTTCTTCAAATCAGCGCAGGCGCGCTGCGCTTTGCGCTTGATAAGGACAGTAACCGTACCGATGTATTTACAACGGGAATAAGAACTATGGCTCAGGGATATATTATATTCCTTTGTTTTGCGTACCCTATAAGCCGGATTGAGGTTAACGATTTCAGGCTCGGAGAATATATTGTTCTTATCTATCTTTTTGTTCTGACCTCGGGCACGCGGCAGTACTGCCAGCAATTTGTAAGAGGCTGCGGAAACGTAAAAATCTTTGCCGTTGACGGAATACTGACAACGGGCTCAATGCTCCTTTTCAATATTCTTTTCCTCGGTCCTATGAATATGGGCGTCAACGGTTATATTATTGCGATTATCGCCTCCGATTTTTGCTCAATAATCTTCTTTACCGTTACAAATAAGCTTTGGCGTTACGTGTCGTTCGGTAAGGTTAACAAGAAAACCAAGTGGGATATGATAAAGTATTCTGTTCCGCTTATGCCTACGATTATTCTATGGTGGGTTATGAACGTTTCGGACAGATATATGGTAACATATTTTATTAATTCCTCCGCAAACGGACTTTACACCGCGGCGTCTAAAATTCCGAACTTTATTATTATGTTTTCAACCATATTCATTGAAGCATGGCAGCTTTCTGCGGTTGACGAGTACGATTCAAAGGGAAGAGCGGACTTCTTCTCAAAGGTATTCAAGGTTTACTCGGGCGGCGTTTTTGCGGTTGCTTCGGGACTTATCATAGCCTGTCAGCTTATTACAAAAATCCTTGTTGCAAAGAGCTATTACGAATCGTGGCAGTACGTTCCGATTCTCGTTATGGCAACAACAATGTCCTGCTTCGTAAACTTCCTCGGTTCAATCTATATGGCTGAAAAGAAGAGCGTAATGGCAATGGTAACCGCGCTTGCAGGCGCTGCAACAAACGTAGTTCTCAATCTTATTCTCATACCGCGTATGGGCGCAAACGGCGCGGCAATCGCAACCGTAGCGGCGTTTATGATGGTATTTGTATCAAGAGTATTCAATACCAAAAAGTACGTAAACGTGAAGTTCAACGCTCCGTTTATGGCGCTTGAAATGGGAATACTCATTGCCCAGTGCGTAGTTATGATAAAGCTTGAAACGGGAATACTTATGTATGCAATCGAGGCTGCGCTCGCAGTGCTTATGCTCGGTATAAACTATAAGTCAATCTATGAACTCGTTGACCTTCTGTTAATTAAATTCTTAAAGAGAAAAAAGAAGAGCGAAAAATAAAAACCTCCCTTTGAGGTTTTTATTCTTTTATATATTGATTTTTAAGGTATTTTCGTATATAATATACAAAACAAGTATAATATTACTTAATTTTTAAATATATTTTTGGAGGATTTGTATGAAATCTGCACTTACAGCATCACAAACTAAAAAACTTATTACGGAAAAGCTTTCCCATTTCTTCGGCGTAACTCCCGAGGTTGCAACGGACGAACAGTTCTATAAGGCTGTATCAATGATTGTAAGGGACAGACTTTCCGAACAGAATTCTGATTTCCGTAAGGTCGCAAGGGGACAGGACAGTAAACAGATTTACTATCTCTGTATGGAATTTCTTATGGGTCGTTCTCTTAAGAACAACTTATATAACCTTGACCTTGTAAAGCCTTTTGAAGAGGCGCTCGAGTCAATGGACGTCAAGCTTAATAAGCTTTATGAATTAGAGCCCGACGCAGGTCTCGGAAACGGCGGTCTCGGAAGACTCGCTGCGTGCTACCTTGACGGACTTGCAACAAACGGTTTTCAGTCAATGGGTTATTCAATCCGCTACGAAGCAGGTATCTTCAAGCAGAAGCTCGTTGACGGCTGGCAGACTGAGCTTCCCGATTTCTGGCTTCCCGGCGGCGACGTCTGGCTCGTTGCGCGTGAAGAGAGAGCCTGCGAGGTTAAGTTTGAGGGATATATTGAGGACAGCTGGGACGGCGAATATCACCATGTAAACCATAAGGACGCTAACGTTGTAACCGCAATTCCTTACGATATGTACGTATCGGGTAAGGGAAAGGGCGTATCCCGTCTGCGTCTTTGGGCGTCAAAGAAGCCCGAGCTTGATATGACCCTCTTTAATCAGGGCTCGTATATCAAGGCTATGGAGCAGTCCGCTATGGCTGAGGCAATCTCAAAGATTCTTTATCCCGCCGACAACTCACCCGAGGGCAAGAGCCTTCGACTTCGTCAGCAGTACTTCCTCGTTTCGGCTTCTGTTCAGGATATTATCCAGCGCCACTTAACAAAGTACGGTACTCTTGACAACCTTCCCGATAAGGTTGCAATCCATATTAACGATACCCACCCGACAATGGCAATTCCCGAGCTTATGAGAATTATGCTTGACGAATGCGGCTATTCGTGGGACGACGCATGGTCCTTAGTTACGAGAACCGTTGCGTATACAAATCATACGGTTATGAAGGAAGCGCTTGAGTGCTGGAGCGAGGAGCTCTATTCAAGACTTCTTCCCCGTATTTTCCAGATTACAAAGGAAATTGATAATCGCTTCAGAGCTTACGTATGGTCCGCAACGCACGACGCGGATAAGGTTGAGAGGATGGCAATCGTATCAAGCGGAGTTGTTCGTATGGCAAATCTCTGCGTTGCCGGCTCACACAGCGTAAACGGCGTATCCGCGCTTCACAGCGAAATTCTTAAGGATACAGTTTTCAGTGATTTCTATTCATTAACTCCCGAAAAGTTCACAAACGTTACAAACGGTATCGCGTTCAGACGCTGGATTTGTCAGGCTAACCCCGACCTTACCGCGTATATTACCGAGCTTATCGGCGACGGCTTTATTACAAAGAGCGACGAGCTTCTTAAGCTGCGCGACTTTAAAAACGACGAGAAGGTTCTTAAAAAGCTTAACGATATTAAGTATGAAAACAAGGTTCGTTTTGCAAAATTTATGAAGAAGAAGGCGGGAGTTGAAATCAATCCCGACTCAATCTTCGACGTACAGGTTAAGCGCCTTCACGAGTATAAAAGACAGCAGCTCAATATTCTCAATATTATTGCGGAATATCAGATGCTCAAAGCAAATCCGAATGCTGATTATTATCCGAAAACCTATATCTTTGCGTCAAAGGCAGCTCCGGGCTACTTTATGGCAAAGAAGATTATTGAGCTTATCGACGCGCTTTCAAAGGTTATCAATAACGACCCCGACGTAAACGAAAAGCTCAAGGTTGTTTTTGTTGAGGATTATAACGTATCGGTTGCCGAAAAGCTTATGCCTGCGGCTGATATCAGCGAACAGATTTCGCTTGCCGGTACCGAGGCTTCGGGTACGGGTAATATGAAGCTTATGCTTAACGGCGCGCTCACTCTCGGTACTCTTGACGGAGCAAACGTTGAAATTTACGACGCCGTGGGTAAGGATAATATCTTTATCTTCGGTATGAAAACTCCCGAGGTTACGGCGCTTCAGCGCGACGGTTATCATCCTCAGGAATATATTAACAATAATGAAGCGCTCAGAAACGCTATTGACTTTATCCGCTTCGGCGTTAACGGCAAGCGTTTTGACGAAATTGTTTCGTCCCTCGTAAACGTTGACCCGTATATGGCTCTTGCCGATTTTGCCGATTATCAGAACGCACAAAAGAAGGTTTCAAAAGCATATTCCGACAGACTCGGCTTTGCCCAAATGAGCCTTATGAATATCAGCGGCGCAGGTATCTTCAGCGCGGACCGTTCTATTATGGACTACGCTAATAACATCTGGAATACAAAGCCCGTGCGCTTTGACCTTCCCGAACAGAAGAAGGCGGCTAAATCCGCGCCGATGGGAGCAAAGGAAAAGCCGAAAAAATCTCTTCGCAAAAAATCAGCTAAAAAAACAAAATAAACCTTATACGGCTCCCTTGTATAAAGGGAGCTGTCGCATAAGCGACTGAGGGATTGTAAACTATGACGGTATTCAATTCAAGAAAAACCGAATACAAGGACAAAGTACGCGCCATTGCAACTAATGAACGGGTTAAGCTCAGAATTATTGTACCCCGTTCAATGAGCTGCAACGGTGCGACTCTTGCTGTTCGCAAGGAGGGCGAGGATACCGCTTACTATTCTATGTTCTGGGCGGGAATGTGCGGCGACGATAATGAATATTGGGAGCTGCATTTTTCGGCTACAACAAGCGGACTTTACTGGTACCACTTTGAGCTTGATACCCCGTGGGGAAAGAGCTTTATAAGGAACGAGGGTCACGGTATCGGCGACTTTGCGCCCGACGGAGCCGATTTTCAGCAAACCGTTTACGACGAGGGCTTTACAACTCCCGACTGGCTCAAGGGCGGAATTATTTATCAGATTTTTCCCGACCGTTTTTATAATTCCGGTACGCCTAAAAAGGGAGTAAGGGAAACCCGCGTTATGCGCAAATGGGGCGAGGAGCCCTTCTGGCGTGAAGAACAGATGAACGGTATCTGGAATAACGATTATTTCGGCGGCGACCTGAAAGGCATTGAGGAAAAGCTGCCCTATCTTGCCGACCTTTGCGTAAGCTGTATTTATCTTAATCCGATTTTTGAGGCTAATTCAAACCACCGCTACGATACGGCGGATTATGAAAAAATCGACCCGCTGCTCGGTACGGAGGAGGACTTCAAAAGCCTTTGTAAAAAAGCAAAAGAGGAGTACGGAATAAGTATTATCCTTGACGGAGTTTTCTCCCATACGGGTTGTGACAGCAAGTATTTTAATCTTTATAATAATTACGACTCAGTCGGAGCATATAACAGTAAGGAAAGCCCGTATTATTCATGGTATAAATTTACCGATTATCCCGATGAATATAAATCCTGGTGGGGAATAAAGCTCCTTCCCGAGATTGTTGAGGAAAACGAATCATACCGTGAATATATCTGCGGCAAAAACGGAATAGTAAGAAAATGGCTTTCCCTCGGTGCAAGAGGCTGGAGACTTGACGTCGCCGACGAGCTTCCTGACGTCTTCCTTGACGATTTGAGAAAAGCCGTTAAGGACGAAAAGCCCGACGCGTTGGTGCTTGGAGAGGTATGGGAGGACGCGACTACGAAGGAAGCCTACGGCGAAAGAAGGCGATATCTCCTCGGCAGTCAGCTCGACTCGGTTATGAATTACCCCTTTGCCGACGCGATACTGAATTTTATAACATATAAAAATGCCGACGCTTTTCTTGACAGCGTTATGAGCATTATTGAAAACTATCCGCCGCAGGCATTAAATGTTCTTATGAATCATATCGGAACCCACGATACCGAAAGAGCGCTTACCCGTCTTGCGGGACCCGACCCCGAGGGCTACGGACGTCAGTGGCAGTATAAGCATAATAAGCTTCCCGTATACGATTATTATAAGGGCATCTCTCTTATGAAGCTTGCCTCGCTTTTGCAATTCACTCTCCCCGGAGTTCCCTCAATTTACTATGGGGACGAAACGGGTATGCAGGGTATGAAGGACCCGTTCAACCGCGAGTGTATGAACTGGGATAATCCTAATAAGGAACTCTTTAAATGGTATAAGCGTCTCGGCGAGGTAAGAAGGGGATGCAAGGTTTTTGAAAAGGGCGAATTTGTGCCCGTATACTGCAACTTCTCAACTATCGCCTTTAAGCGTATTGACGATAACAGCGAGGTACTCGTTGCAATTAACCTTGACGACGAAACCGTATCTCTTGAGCTTGAAGCTGAGTACGAAAACAGCTACACCCTTCTCGGAAATCAGCCTATAAACAACGTGCTCTATCTTGAACCCAACAGATACAGCGTTATTACAATAGTTAAATGACAGCCGGCCCTTTGAGGCAAAAGAGTTTTGCTTGCGTGGCAACCACCACCCACAAAAGCCTTCCCCTTGAGGGGAAGGGGGACCGCTTGCGGTGGATGAGGTGTTATAATGAATAAAACAAATAACCCAAAACTAAAACCCTTTGCACAAAATCTTCGCAAAGATATGACAAAGGAAGAACGTCATTTATGGTATGACTTTTTAAAAACTATTCCCGTGACCGTTAACCGTCAAAAAGTAATCGGTAATTATATAGCCGATTTCTATATTGCTTCTTCTAAACTGATTATTGAACTTGACGGTTCACAGCATTATGAAGAAAAGGGAATAGAGTATGATAATAAGAGGTCTTCGTATTTTTCCGATTTGGGAATACGGGTACTAAGATATTCAAATGACGATATTAATAATAATTTTGACGGAGTATGTGAGGATATAGGTAAATATTTAAAATAAGTTTACCATCCACCTCATCCGTCTTGCCTTCGGCAATCCACCTTCCCCTCAAGGGGAAGGCTTTTTTATGAATAATTTTTGAAAAATAATAAAAAATTATTGACAAACAATAATATTGGTAG
>JAFSZK010000031.1 GCA_017458975.1 Eubacterium sp.
AGCAATATAATAGAAAGTTGCGCATATTAACGATAACGCCGTCATAAAAGAAGCAAAAAAGCCAATTATAAAGTATATCTTGGTTCTTCTGCTTTGATTATTAATAAAGCTAATCACTTTGTTTTTGTTCTTATTTTTCATTTTTCTACTCCTGTAATTATGTATGTATTGATTTAATAAACATTTTCAACTCCTGAATTTAATGATAATGTAATTTGCATTGAAGGACAAATACTTTTAGTTACTCTATATGAATCCCTGCAAAACGATAAATCTGAGGTCAACACTATTACTATATCATTTTCATCAACTTGTTCAAACTCATTAGAATATAACATCTGTTTTTCATAAGAAAAAACTTGGTATTCTTCATTGCCGTTATAATGTGAAGTATCTTTGGACTGTGAATTCTTATATAGTTCAATATCCTTTTTGTAGAATAATACCGGAGAATAAAAATTATTGTTGATTACCTCCAACACTTTTCTGCTATCTTCTTCAGTAAATACTTTGCCTGGACTCCATTCCAGCTCATAATCAAAAATTTTTTCCGAAGAATGATAAATAACATCCGAATACATTTCAATCCCAACAATATCTTCGTCCACATTTTCCTGCAAATATTTAGTACACCACTTAAAAATATCCTCAAGTTGGTAATCATCCGCATATTTGTGTTCAGTTAGTTCAACATTAAATTTTCGCCCTTTGTAATCACAAATCCACCTATTATTATGGTGGTTAATGTGAAAATCCAAAGGGAACAGACTGTAATCATAATAAGAGTTTCGATACTCAACAACCTCAATATCCTTTTTATCCCAACCATATTTATTCACTAAATGGTTTTTCATTAAAAGGCTGCTGCTTGCTGCCGCATTGTATAATACAAAGCCTAAAATAACGGCAACAATAACTCCGATAATTGTTATTCTCACTTTATTTTTATTTTTATTCATTGCTCCACTCTGTTTTGTTTAATGATAATTCTATTCTAATTGTTATGATTATTTAAAAGAATTGTCAAGCGTATTTGCAAAAAAAGACAAAAATACTACAAAAAACGCAAAGGCTTTACGGCATAAAGATAATACAGAAAATAATCCTGTATTATTCAGTCAATTATTTAATTAATACCTTTACTATTTCGCCGTAGTAAATGAAGTGGTAATCCTTAGTCGGGTACTGCTCGGAGTCGATGCTTTCGTCAAGGAACTGCTCGGGCTCAAATTTGCCTACAGCCATTTTTTTACATATGATTACGATTTTTGCTTCCTCAAAATACGGAGCCTTTTCGCCGAATACGGGAGTTAAACCCGTTTCCTTTGCCTTATCATAATCGCGTCCGCTTTTTGAGCCGCAGAAGGCGAGCGCCTTTTTATATTCGGCGGGATAGAACGAAAGGGTAAAATATTCGTTTTCGTCAAGGAACTGCCTTGTATATCTCTGCGGGCGGATATAGAGGGTTACGGTATCCTTATTCCAAAGCTCGCCGAGCGCGCCCCATGATACGGTCATAGTATTATAGCCGCTTTCGTTTCCCGCGGTAACAAGTCCCCACTGATGATTGAGTAAATCGACAACGTTTTCTTTAACCTCATAAATATTTGTTTCTTTAAACATAGTCACACCTCCTATATGATTATTATAGTTTTCTAATTCTTTTTATTCAACATATTTTTATTAACCGTTATCATACCGATTACGACAAGCACAAGCGACAGCAGGCTTAAAAGCGAAAAGCTCTTTTCGTCCTTAATAAATATTGCCGAAAGGAAATAGCCGAAAACGGGAGTCATAAACGAGCATACGGCAACGCTTGATACCTCGTTATATTTAAGAAGAATACTCCAAAGCGAATACGCGGCGGCTGAAAGAAAGCCGAGATATAAGAGAAGAAGCACTCCCTTAGCGCTTGGAGCGTTTATCCTGCCGCCAAGCGCAAACGCAAGCGCGCTCATTACCGCGCCGCCTAAAATGAACTGCCAGCCCGATAGCATTGCGGGACTGTAATCCCTTGAATACTTCTTCATAAAATTTGAAGAAAAAGCGTAGGCAAGGCTTGAAAGAAGAATAAACGCTTCGCCCTTAAAGCCCGCGCTTCCCTTAAACGCGTCAAGGCTTATAACGATAACGCCGACAAAGCCAATTACGCAGCCGAGTATTTTATTAAATTTCAGCTTTTCATACCTGAACACGAACGCGGATAAAAGCAGCGCAAAGAATACGCTTACCGAGCTTATTACCGAAGCTCTCGCACCCGTAGTAAAGGCAAGACCGAGATAGAAAAAGACGTACTGTAAAACGGTCTGAAACAGCGACAAAACGCAAATTCCCTTTGCGCTTCCCTTTTCGGGCAGGAGCGGTTTTCTTTCAATAAGAGAAAAAACGATTACGCTTAAAACGCCCGCAAGAAAGAAGCGTATTCCCGCAAAAAGAATTATACCGGCAGTCGCGCCCTCTTCAATTTCAAACAGCTTATAGCCCGTCTTTATTGACGGAAACGCGCTCCCCCACAAAAGGCAGCACAGCCCCGCCCCAAGCCACATATTAACGGGCTTTGAAAAAAATTTCTTATCCATACAATAATACAGGGCGGTCGCTGACCGCCCTTAATTCTTAATAATAATTAACCTCTTGTAACGCCTTTTGAAGTCTTAAGGAATTCGTCGGACGCCGGGAAGGTGTTTGTATATTCAAGGTCAAGAGTTGCGCTCTTATCCTTAATAATTGTAACGTTTGCGTGAGTTACGTCAATATGAACCTTCATAACATAGTTAGCCTTGGTTACTTCCTTGGTCTTTGTATCAACAGTAACCTCGCCTGTACCGCCTTGATAGAGTACCTTGATATTTGAGTTAGCGTCGCCCTCTGCGAAGGAAAGAACGCTAATCTGAGATACCGTACCTGTAATATCGCCGAGTACGTTAAAGAAACGTCCCTGTGCGTCCTGGTCAGCCTGCGAAAGCTCAACGCCCTTGGGCTGAATTGTAATTGTAATAGTACCGTCGCCGTTATCTTTTACATTACAAGCAAGAATATCGTCAGCCGTAAGATGGCTTTCTCTTTGTGAAAGCTTGGAGCCGTTCGGTCCGTCGTCACGGTCGTCATACTGCGGGTCACGGTTTGCAGCGGGAGGTAATCCCTTGGGAGCGCCCGAGAAAAGGCTTCCCATAATGCTCGGTACGAGCTTATTAATAGTTGCGTTTTCCTTACCGTCTACAAGAAGCGATTTAATCTCAAGATTTTCATCACCGAGAAGCTTATAGAAGGTTTTTGATTCGCCGTTCTCTTTATAGGGAGCGGTAAGAGTTTTATTATAATTGAATACCTCAACATAGTACTTAACAACGTCGTCAACGCTCTGGAAATCAACTCCGCCGTATGTACCCGGCTTGAATTCGTCGATTACAGCTACGTCTTCCGCACCCTGAGCAGCGCTTTCCTCTTTAGGAGCAACCTTTGCGGGCGATACTGCAATATATACAACCGTACCGATTAATGCGATAGCGAGAATAATTGCAAGTATCTTATTAACTGTGCTGAGTTTTGATTTAGCCTTTGCTTTTGATTTTACCTTTGCCATAAGAATTCTCCTTACAAAAGTTTTTTACAAATTACTTCACTTATATATAATACATTAAATCTTTGGCAAATTCAACAATTTTTTTTATTTTTAATAAAATATATGTTATAATAGCATTAAAAGAGCCATAAAGGACGGTATTTATATGGAAATCAAGCCCATTGCTTTTATACAAAACGACTTTACCGACAAATTTGCAATTCCGCGCCAGAGCGGACTTACGGATATTAAGTCTAAAATAGTTTTTGAAGATGAGTACTCCGACGCTAACGCGTTAAGAGGGCTTGAGGATTTTTCCCATATCTGGCTAATTTGGGGCTTTAGTAAAAACATAAGGGAAAAGCATTCGCTTACCGTAAGACCGCCGAGACTCGGAGGTAATACAAGAGTCGGTGTTTTTGCGTCGCGCTCCCCTTTCCGTCCCAATAATCTCGGACTTTCCTGCGTTAAGCTTGTTGAGATTAAAAACGGAGAAATAATTGTAAGCGGTGCTGATTTAATGAACGGCACTCCGATATATGACATAAAACCGTATATTAATTATTCCGACTCCGTACCCGAGGCGAAAAGCGGTTACGTTGATACGGTTGAGTTCCCCGAGCTCGAGGTTGAAATCAAAGCGTCGCTATTAAACGGCATTTCCGAAGAAAAGCGGAATACGCTTATTGAGATATTAAAAAAGGACCCCCGCCCCGCTTATCAGAGAGAGGAAAACAGGGATTACGGCTTTACCTTTGCCGGATATGAAATTAAATTCAGCGTAAAGGACGGAATACTTAAGGTTAAGGATATTACAAATGAACAGTGACGACGTTATTATCAAGCACCTATCGGATATTGATACAAGGGCTTTTGAAAGAGAATACGCTACCTTTTCGGAATTTCTGAACATCAACGAAATTTCGCTTTTAAAGGAGCAGACTTTTAAATCAAGGAGCACCCTTTTCGGCGGATACGAGATGAGCGAAAGGTGTGTTGCGGGTTTCGGAAGCGATATTAAGGAAAGCGACTTTCCGATTAGCTGTATTAAAATTGAGCCGCTTTTGAGCAAGTTTTCGGATAAGCTTACTCACAGGGATTTTTTAGGCTCCTTAATGCAGCTCGGTATTAACAGAAATACGCTTGGCGATATTGTAGTAAACGGCAACACGGCATGTCTTTTCTGTCTTAAAAGCATCAGCGATTACATAATTGAAAATCTCACGAGGGTTAAGCACACAAGCGTAAAATGTACGCTTATAAATGAGCTTCCCGCATTTATAAAAAAAGAGCCCGAGGATACTGAGATAATAACCTCCTCTCCTCGCGCGGACGCGGTTGTTTCTTCGGTTTATAAGCTTTCAAGAAAGCAGGCTAAGGAGCTGTTTTCATCAGATAGAATCTTTATTAATTCAAAAGAGTGCAAAAAAGAAAGCGCCCTTCTTAAAGAGGGCGACATAGTTTCCGTAAGAGGCTACGGCAAATTCATTTTCGACGGTGAAATAAGAAAAACAAAAAAAGAACGAATTGTAATTCTCATAAAGATATATAAGTAAAGAGAGCTGAATTTCAGCTCTCTTTTTCATCAACAGACTATTTTTTCTCATCTGTTTTAACTACGTTCATAATACTGTCCTTAATTTGTATATACTTCATTTCGCCTTCGTTGTAGGTAGTAAAGGTTCCGACAACCTCTATTTCCTCTCCCTCCTTCGGAAGCTCCTCATCCTTCATTTCCTTTTTGGTAACAAATTCAAGTCCCTGCTGGCAACAGGCGGTGGCGTCGGGAATAACGCAAGAATAATACACCTTTCCATCTTCGGTTTCAAAGCGTGAAAAATTGCCCTTAATCTTAACCTTTTTATCCATATAATCCTCGGGCTTGATACACATATTGTTTACCTCGGCATAAATCATTGTCTGGCTCATACCGGTTAAATCAACGTCAACGTCCTTAACGGCGTCAACATTTTCCGACGAAGAACACGCCGAGAATAAAATGGCTACGCATATAATCGAAAGTAATACAGTTAAAGCTTTTTTCATTTTATCTCCTCACAAGTCCTATAATCCAGAAAATTATAAATCCGATAATATCAATTCCCACAATCGTTGAGCCTACGGGCGTGCTTGCAAGAATTGCAACAAGAATTCCGAGCGTTGAACAGCAAACCGAGAAAATTGCCGAACAGATTATTACCGACTTGAAATTCTTAAACACTCTCATTGCCGAAAGCGCCGGGAAAATAACGAGCGCCGAGATAAGCAGCGAGCCTACAAGATTCATTGCAAGCACAATTATTACCGCTATAACTACCGCAATAAGAAGATTATACGCCGAAGCGTTTGTTCCCGTTGCCCTTGCAAAATCCTCGTCAAAGGTAACGGAAAAGATTTTATTATAAAAGATAATAAATATCGCCACTACGACAACCGAAAGAATAACGCAAAGCCAGACGTCAAAGCCCGAAAGGGTTAAAATCGAAGTTGAGCCGAAAAGCGTTGTACAAACATCGGAGGCAATATTATTTGACGACGGAAAGACGTTCATAATAATATAGCCGAAAGCAAGCGCGCCTACGCTAATCATAGCGATTGCGGCGTCGCCTTTTATTTTACGCTTTTTACCGCCCGCAAGAAGAAGTATTGCGGCAATAACGGTTATCGGGAGGATAATTACCATCTGGTATTCCCTTGTTACAATATTGCTTACCGTTGCAATGGCGAGAGCGCCGAAGGCAACATGGGAGAGTCCGTCGCCGATAAAGGAGAAGCGTTTAAGAACGAGCGTTACGCCGAGGAGCGACGAGCAAAGCGCAATAAGCACTCCCGCGATAAGCGCGTATCTTACAAAGTCGTGTTCTAAATAATGGGAAAGCTGAAAGATGATTTCACTCATTTCTCCTCGCCTCCCTTCAGCTCGGTAAAGGCGGATTTATTATTGAATATATAATCCTCCTTAGTTCCGAAAAAGATATTATTACCGATATGAAGAATATGGCTTGCATATTTTACGGCGGCGTCAATATCGTGGGATATCATAATAATTGTAATTCCGTCCTTATTAAGCTTTTCAATAAGGGAATACATTTCAGCCGTTACCTTAGGGTCAAGTCCCGAAACGGGCTCGTCAAGAAGTAAGAGCTTTTTAGTAGCGCACAGAGCTCTCGCGAGAAGAACTCTTTGCTGCTGGCCGCCCGAAAGCTCGCGGTAGCAACGCTTTTTAAGCTCGGTTACACCCATTTTTTCAATATTTTCCTCGGCTCTCTTTTTATCCTCTTTAGTGTAGAATACCTTTTTTGAGCCGAGATTACCCGAAAGGACTATTTCCCATACCGAGGCGGGAAAGTCCCTTTGAACAACGGTTTGCTGGGGCAGGTAGCCTATCTCATTTTTAGTAAGCCCTTCGCCCGTTATAATCTCGCCCGAGATTGCATTCTGAAGCCCTAAAAGGGTTTTCATAAGCGTTGACTTTCCCGAGCCGTTTTCGCCGACAATACAAAGGTAGTCGCCGCTGTTAATCTCAAAATTTATGTCCCGCGCTACAATATTTGAATCGTAGCCGAGAGTTAAGTCATTACATTTTAAAAGCGCCATATCAGTTCAAAGCCTTCTCTAAAACGGTTAAGTTGGTTTTCATCGTATCATAATATTTAACGCCGTTTTTAACGTCGCTTTCCGTTATGCCCTGCATTGAGTTTAATGTCAGGATTTCGGCGTTCTTATTCTTGGTATTATTAATAATTGTATTTGCAAGCTTTTTATCGCTGTTTTCGATTACTAAAACGTATTTAAGTCCCTTTTCGTCAACCTTTTTTGAAAGGAACTGAACGGTTTTAAAGCTTGCCTCGGTTTCAGCCGAGCAGCCGACGAAAGCAGCGTAGTATTCAAGTCCGTAATCCTCTGTCATATATCTGAACGGGAAGCGGTCGCCGAAAACGAGGGTTTTATTTTTTGCGCTTTTAACAGCGTTTGAGTACTTTGTATCAAGTTCGACCAGACTATCATTATAAGCCTTTGCGTTCAGGCTGTATTTATCCGGGTTTTCGTTATCAATATCCTTAAGGGCGTTCGCAATTTCCCAAACGCAAACCGAAGCATTTTTAAGGGAGAGCCAGATATGCTCGTCATACTCGGGACCTTCGTCCTCCCCTTCTTCCTCCTCGGCTTCCATACCCTCAACGATTTCCTCCTCTTTAAGTTGGTCGCGGTATTCAAGCGTTTCAAGAAGATTAAGAGTTTTCATATTCTTATTAGTAGCGTTTTTCAGCGCACCGTCAACCCATTCATCACTCTCGCCGCCTACATAGATAAATAAGTCGCAATCCGAAAGAGTAATCATATCGTCAGCAGTAGGCTGATAGTTGTGAAGGTCGACTCCCTTATTAAGAAGCATTGTAATTTCAACGTTTTCATTGTCGCCTACAACCTCTCTTACCCAATCGTAAACAGGAAAGATAGTAGTAACAATGCTGATTTTATTTCCCTTTGCTTCCTCGTGCTTATCCCCCGAGCAGGCGGAAAACGCGCACGCAATAAGACAGATTGAAAGAATTACTGCAAATACCTTTTTCATATTTTACACCCGTAATAATATTATAATAACTAATATTACCACATTGATTTTACTTGTCAATCTAATTTTGATATGTTCAAATTTTCATATGTTTTATGTGTCGGCGCAAACAAAAAAAGGAGGGCTTTCGCCCTCCGCTAAAGGTTTGTTTTATTCGGTTTCTTCGAGCTCTCTTACCTTAGCAAGCTCCTCGTGTACCTCGACAAGCTTCTTCTTTGAAAGCGAATAGAAGAACGCAAGAAGAATTGCCATTACGCCGAGAGTGATTGCGGGAACGAGAGTTGAGATGTCGTAGAGCTTATCAAGAACCTCCTTACTCTGTCCGAGTCCTACGCGGTCAGCGTCGTAGCCGATAAGCTTAAGAAGCATCGGAACGCCGGCTCCGGCAAGGGTCTGACCGAGCTTACGGGTAAAGGAATAGAGTGAATACGAGGTTCCCTCCTCCCTTCTGTGGGTTCTCAGCTCGTGGTAGTCGATAACGTCCATAACGAGCGCCCATACCTCAAGAACAAGGAAGGTCTGACCCATACCCGAGAAGAAGGTAAAAGCAAGGAAAACGTACGGATTATGTGCAAGCGCGCTTCCTCTTATAACAAAGAGAAGAACGTTAACGATTGCGGCAAAGCCGAGTCCGAAGGCGCAAAGCTCCTTTTTACCGAATTTAACAATCAGCTTTCCCATAAAGGGAAGGAAGATTGCCATAGGACCGTACGTACAAACCGTCACGACAGCGTAGAGTCCCGGCTTTGCGTAGTAATCCTTAAAGAGATAGTTAAACGCGGTCTGATAATACATCTGGAACGCGATAAGAAGCATTGATACAATACAAAGGATTACAAAAGGCATATTCGAGAATAAATCCTTAATCGTCTTAAAGAGGTTGTATTTCTTTTCAACCTGCTTTTTGGGAAGGGTTATTCTCTCTTTCGTCATCTTGAAGTTAAGGAAATATACAAATATAGAAATAGCGGCAAGCACGATAACCGCGATTGAGAAAATATTTCCGTTAAGCACCTTAACCTCGTTTCCAAGCGCGTCAAGCTGGGGATTTCCCTTTGCGTCGCGAACGACGGAGTAAACGAACATCGGAAGAAGAATCTGACCCGGAAGTCCGCCGACGCCTGCGCCGATTGAGCGCCACATTGAAAGCGAGGAGCGCTCAAGCTCGTCGTCGGTAATAACGCTTGCAAGCGAGCCGTAAGGGATATTAACCGCCGTATACATCATACCGTAGAATATGTAAGTAATATAAGCGTAAACGATATATTTACTCTGAGGTATAAAGGGTAATTTTGTAAACATCAGGCCTGCTGCAACAGCCATGGGAAGTGAAAACCAGAAAATATACGGTCTGAAGCGTCCATATTTAGTAGGCTTTCTTGAATCAATAAACGCGCCCCAGAGCGGGTCGTTAATTGCGTCCCATATTCTTGCAACAAGCATTAATACGGTAATCTGTCCAAGCGGAATTTTTAAGGTATCGGTATAAAATACCGTTAAAAATGAGCCGATAAGCGAAAAGGTTAAAAGTCCGCCTGCGTCGCCGAGAGCGTAACCGACCTTATCCTTAAGCCCGATTCCGTGAGTCAAAGCTTTTTCTTCCATAATTTACTCCTTTTCTCTCTCAAAAAAGAATGCCTTTGCGCAAATTGCAGCGGCTCCGATATAATGGCTTTCGGCGTTAAGGCTTGAAAGCTTAATCATATCCTCGCTTAAATTTGCGTTGTACCTAAGGCACTGCTTTATGAGCTTTTTTGCCATAATCTCATTAGTGAACATCGTGCCGAAAAGAACAACTCTTCCGGCATTTAATATAGTAGCCGTATTTGTCAGAGCAAGAGCTACCATATCAATTTTATGCTCAATAATGTTCATACTGTAATTATCGCAGATATTAAGCACTTCGTCAAGTGTTTGTTTATTATTTATTTCCTTTAATATAACGTCCTCGCTTACCTCTGTTTCAAGACATCCGAAACGCCCGCAGCGGCATTTAACGCCTCCCGCGTTTACGATATAGTGTCCGATTTCCGCAACCGAGGAATCGTTACCCGAAAATACCTTTCCGTTTGCGGCAATCGCCGAGCCTACTCCGGGTCCCCATTTAAGGAAGAGAACCGAGTCGGATTTATCCGTTCCCCCGTAAATCAGCTCGCCCTCGGCAAACGCTTTTACATTATTTTCAACGGTTACGGGAACTCCGAGCTCCGTTTCGAACCTCTCACCGAGTCCGGGCTCATTCCAGACTCCGAAGTCATATTCGTCGGGCGTTCCGATAACGCAGATTCCCGCGCCGACGATTTTTGACTTATCTCCCTTAAAGGAATTAACAAACGCCTTTGCGGCTTTTATTACCTCTTCGGGTTCATCCGACAGCGGTACCTCTTTTTTTTCAAGAAGCGCTCCGCTGAGGTCGCAAACCGAGAGCGTTACGGTATCCTTTTCACAGTTTACGCAAAGCGCAAGCTTATCGTAAAGCTTAAGCCTTAAAAGGATTTCACGCCTTCCCGAGCGTCCCGTATCCTCGTTTTCCCCGCATTCCTCGATAAAGCCTTCTGCTATCAGCTCGCTGCATATTTTTGACACGGCGGCAGGAGTAAGACCGAGTAGTGAGGCAAGCTCCTTTCGGCTAAGCGCCGAGCGGGAGTTTAAAAGATAGAGAATAAGGGAGATATTTTCATTTTTAAGAGTGCGCAAATTCAGTCCCTTTGTCACTAAATCACCTTACTTTATAAGCAGTGAAATACCGCTTATTCCCATTAATACGTAGGTTATAATCATAAACCATTTTTTGTTTATATGCTTAAATATAACGTTGCCAATCCAAAGCGCGCCGAAGAGAATACCGATTGCAATTCCCATTAAAACAAGCAGCTTGGGATTAAAGTAGCCGTCCCTGATATCCGAAAAAAGAATTACGGTATTGAGCGCCGCCCACACGGCGGACACGGTTACGCGGAATTCGTCCCTTCCCTTCATCTTCTGAGACGCATAGACAACGAGCAGGGGTCCGCCGCAAACGAACATACCGTGAACTACTCCCGCAATAATAAGAATAATATTAACCCAGAAGCCTGGCTTTTTTTCAGCGGTATCCCCTTTCTTTTCTCTTCGTTTTTGCGACAGAGCGTTAAAAACTCCGATTCCTACGAAAAAGAGAACTATTCCGCCGAGCACCTTATAAAGAAGCGCGGGGTTGATATGAAATTGCTTTGTAATTACCATACCCGCAACCATACCGACGGACATAATAGCGATAATCTTAAAAAATTCCTTTTTATTAAGGCTTTTATATCCCGTACCGATAACGCCGAGCGATATTACAATTCCGAGTACGTTAAGAATAGGCTTTGCAACATTATAGCCTACAAGCATTATCGAAAACGGCATTGCAAGAACGGTACCCGCAAAGCCCGTAATACTCTGAATTATATTAGATATTAAAACTACTATGAGAAACAGAATATCTTTCCAGTCAATCATCAGTACACTTCTACCTCTGTACCAAGCATATTTGCAAGAGCCTCAAGCTCCGCTTTAACATCGCCCATTGCAACGGCAAAATGGGGCTCCCAGCCCGCCTTAACCGAATCACAAACCACGCTCTCGGCGGGAGAATCGGTTTTAATAACGATTGAGGTTCCGTAGAACTGACGGGGCTTATCGAGCGCTTCACCGGTTGAAATAAAGAAACGGAAGGTACCGTCAGCCTTTTTACCGACTCTGAAGATTGTAACCCTCTTTTCAGCCTTGCAGCCGAATTCAAGAGTCGGACCGATTTTACGGTTACAGTGAAGTCCCGCGCAAGCTCCCGTATCCTCCCTTGCAAGCGAGCAGGCAGCCATACCGCAGTGCCAGAGCGTAACCGTATTTTCCTCCTCGTTCATAGAAACGGGGTCGCCGAAGAAAGCGCTTTTACCCGTAAAGAACGAGCAAAGATACATTGAAAGCGCGCCGTAGGTATCCGCCTCGCAGGCAGAAGCAACGCCGAGGTCGTTAAGGATTCCGAGCACCGAGCAGACGGGAGTTCCGAAAGCGGTAAAGAAATCGGGCCAGCAGCGTGAGGAAAGCGCGCCTATACCGTTTTCCTTTACAAATTCATCGTACGCTTTATAAAGCCTTACAAAATCGAAAACATTATTTTCCTTGATTTTATCAAGCCCGTTAATTCTTGTTTTTGCGTCGTCGAGATACTCTTTTACATCATCTTCTCCGTAAGACTTTGCCTTATCAATAAGCTCTCTTGCCTCAATTGAAACAAGATTTGCGCCGAAGGCGGTCATCATTTCACTGTCAAGCGCCCTGCCGAAGCCGAAGCCCTGCGGGGTATGACCTACCTGTGCGATATTGAGCGATTTAAGCGCCTTTTTAGCCTTAGCCGCCATAACGGTTGAGGCAATTTTTGCCTTCGTTTTTTCCTCCTCGGGCGAACCGAAGATATACTCAAAGGGTCTTGAAAAGGCGTGAAGCGCGTTAGCTGCCGAATACGCGCCGGTCATAGAATTAAGACGAAGTCTCGTTCCGTCGATTACGGGTTCGCGAAGAGTCCACAAAAGCACCGGACAGTCAAGCTTTCGCAGCACCTCGGAAATATACGCGCCGTTTGCAAAGGTAATGTTCTGAACGATTACCAAATCGGGTTTTTTACCCTCGATAAACGCGTTAAGCTTGTCGATTGAAAGAAGCATCTCATCGGGAACGGTAACGTTTTCGTCAATGCTTTTAAGCAGGCTTATTGATTTATCAAATTCAGCCTTGGCGCTTTCAAGATGGAAGGTAGGCACGCCTATCGGAATATATAAAAATTCAAAGCTCATAATAATAATCTCCTAAAATTTCAGTTCTTTATTTTCGCCGATTAAGCCCGCATACGCGCCCTGCTTAATAAGCGGTTCTCTGTCCTTATGGGCGATAACCCATTTATTTTTCTGAAGCA
>JAFSZK010000032.1 GCA_017458975.1 Eubacterium sp.
TTAAAGGCAATAAAGCTTCATCTAAAAGAATTAATGGTCTTAAAAAGGGAAAATACTTTGTACGCATAAGAACATATAAAACCGTTAAAGGTAAAAAGTATTATTCCTCCTGGAGTAAAGCAAAATCCGTAAAAGCAAAATAAGAAAAAAGAGCCCTTTGGCTCTTTTTTAATTACGGATTACGAATTACGAATAACGAATTAAGGGTGGGCTCTTCTTGCAGAACGGCAGACCCTTTTGTCACTTCGTGACATTTCCCCTAACAGGGGAATAACCCGCACCCATTATAATAGCCGTGCGCAGCACCCTCAACTATTCACTATTCACTATTCATTATTCACTAAAAAAAGAGCCTCGCGGCTCTTTTTTAATTTATCTATTGACAAATGAAATGTATGTGATATAATATACTTGAAGATATGAACAATTATTCATATGTTTGTTATATGGAGGCGACATTATGATTAAAACATATAATATAGAAGTAGATTGCGCCAACTGCGCTAATAAGGCGGAGGCTGCCGTTAATAAGCTTGACGGAGTAAAAAGCGCAAGCGTAAACTTTATGACTCTTAAGATGAGAGTTGAATTTGAAGAGGACGCAAATGAAAAGAAGGTTATGAAGGCTGTAAAAAAGACTTGCAGCAAAATTGACGACGATTTCGAGGTTTATCTTTAATGACTAAAAAACAAAAAAGGGTATTAATAAGAATAATCATATCCGCCGTATTGCTCGGCGTATTAATGATTATAAAAATTGATAATCCCTATATTAAATTTGCGGCGTTTATGGCGCCGTATCTGATAATAGGATATGATATTCTCAAAAAGGCGGTTAAGGGTATTTTTAACCGTCAGGTCTTTGACGAAAACTTTTTAATGGCAATTGCTACCGTCGGTGCGATTATTCTTGCTGTAAAGCAGAATTCGGACTATGCCGAGGCGATTGCCGTTATGCTTTTTTACCAGATAGGCGAGCTTTTCCAAAGCTATGCCGTAGGTAAAAGCCGTCGTAATATCGCCTCTCTTATGGATATAAGACCCGATATTGCAAAGGTTGAAATTGACGGAGAAATAAAGGAGCTTGACCCCGAAGAGGTTGAAGCGGGAAGCATTATAGTTATTTCTCCGGGTGAGAAAATCCCGATTGACGCGGTTATAATTGAAGGAAACGCAACTCTTAATACAAGCGCGCTGACAGGTGAAAGCGTACCGCGCGAGGTTGGCGCAGGCGACGAAATCATAAGCGGATGTATTAACGAAAACGGCGTTATAAGGGCAAAGACTACAAAGCCCTTCGGTGAGTCCACCGTAGCCAAAATACTTGATTTGGTCGAAAATTCAAGTATGAAAAAGGCAAAAAGCGAACAGTTTATTACAAAATTTGCAAGGTACTACACTCCCGCGGTTGTATTTTCGGCTCTCGCTCTCGGTATCGTTCCGTGTGTGATTAATCTGATTCTCGGCAATTCGCCGGAGTGGGGAAAATGGATTTACAGGGCGCTTACCTTCCTTATTATTTCCTGCCCCTGCGCTCTTGTTATAAGTATTCCGCTTACCTTTTTTGCGGGAATCGGCGGCGCGAGCAAAGCGGGAATATTAGTTAAGGGCGCAAGCTTTCTTGAAACGCTTTCAAAAACAAAGACTGTCGCTCTTGATAAAACCGGAACGCTTACAAAGGGCGTTTTTGAGGTTGAAGCCGTTTATCCCGAGGGCGTTTCCCAAGAGGAGCTTTTGTATATTTCGGCAATGGCTGAAAGCTATTCGAGTCATCCGATTAGTACAAGCATTAAAAACGCAAACCAAATTGAAACGGATAAAAGCCTTGTAAAAAACGTTAAGGAAATAAGCGGAAACGGCGTAACGGCTGAGCTTGACGGAGTAATAATTGCCGCGGGTAATTCAAAGCTTATGGATTCGCTCGGGATTGAGTATGAGCAACGCGACGATATCGGAACAATTGTTTACGTTGCAAGGGACGGAAAATTCATAGGCTCAATCGTTATTTCCGATGAGCTTAAGCCGACTTCAAAGGAAGCTATTGACGAGCTTAAAGCAAGCTCAATTACTCCCGTTATGCTTACGGGAGACTCTAAGAAGGCGGCAAAGGGAATAGCAGAGCAGCTCGGAATCGACGAATATTACAGCGAGCTTCTTCCAGAGGATAAAGTGAGAATTGTTGAGGAGCTCATTTCAAAATGCAACAAAGGCGAAAAGCTTGCCTTTGCAGGCGACGGTATTAACGACGCGCCTGTTCTTACAAGAGCGGATATCGGCGTTGCAATGGGTGCTCTCGGCTCCGACGCTGCGATTGAAGCGGCTGACGTTGTTCTTATGGACGACGATATGAAAAAGCTTTCAAAGGCTATAAATATCTCTAAAAAATGCCTGAGAATAGTTTGGGAAAATATTATATTTGCGCTTGGTGTTAAGGCAATCTGTCTTATTCTCGGTGCACTCGGTATTGCAAATATGTGGCTTGCAATTTTTGCCGACGTCGGCGTTATGGTAATAGCCGTTATTAATGCAATACGGGCTTTGAAAACCAAATAAACGATGAGAGGAGAGCTTAAATGCTCTCCTTTTTTATTAAAATAATAAGATTCAAAAAAATATATAGATTTTTTTAAAAGCTTATGTTATATTATTTTATGAGTAAATAATTAAGGAGGTAAAGTTATGGACAGATTTGTGGATTATATCAATTCTGCTTTGCCCGAGGGTAAAAAGCATAACGAAATTCTCTATAAGTTCAAAAGGGAAATCCTTGAAGAAATGAAGCTTCGCAAGGGCGAAACTCTTTCAAGGGGTATTCAAAACGAAACCGTAGCCGAGGACCTTGCTATGAGCGAGCACCCCGACTTAAAGGCGGAGTATGAGGAATTCAGCCGTAAGGAATACTCCAAGATAAGAACAAAGCGAAACGCAATTTTAAATATTGTAGGCTCCGCAATCTATCTCCTTGTCATTGTTGTATCCTATCTTATGGCAAGCTTTGCAACTCACGCCTGGAATAAAACCTGGGGTATTATTACAACGGGCGTTCTTTTCTGGGTTGCGTATCTGCTTTTCCTCGGCGTAAGAAAATTCGCCTCAATGAAAAAGATTTTCCACGTTTTTGCGCGAATATTCCTCGCGGCGGATATAACCGTTTTAACCGTAGGTGTATTCCTTTTCTTCGTAGCGTTTTACGATATTGAAAAGAGCTGGCTGATTATGATTTTCGGACTTATGTATATGTTTATATGCGACGCTGCGTTCGCAGTTATTGCAAAACACCGTATGGCGCTTATAAACTGTCTTTTATATGTTCCCGTAATAGCGGTATTCCTCTTTATAATTATCGGTGCGCTCGAAATAGTAGCGTGGAAATACGCGTGGATTATTATTCCGCTCTCGCTGATAATTGATTTAATTGTAATTTTATTTGCAATCGGTAAAAACAAAATGGATAAACTGGAGGTGGCTGACGTATGGAACGAAAATTAAGCGCCGAGCTCTGGGATAAAATGCATTATCTCTTCCGTGATTTCAA
>JAFSZK010000033.1 GCA_017458975.1 Eubacterium sp.
ATGGCAGGGTATAGAAGCGGTACATCAATCGGAGCAAACATTCACGAAGCTAATTACGCTCAAGGCAAAAAAGACTTCATTTCAAAACTAGAAATAGCGTTAAAAGAAGCAAATGAAACAGGCTATTGGTTACAATTACTGTATCGCACTGAATACATTGATGAATCAACCTATAAGTCGTTAAGTGAACAGTGCGCTTCCATTCGTGTTATGTTAATAGCCTCCTGCAAAACCGCTAAAAGTAATATGTGATACAACGAACCCCCCTTGATTTCAAGGGTTTTTTGCTATATAGGCAGAAAAGTAAAAGGGCAATTTGGTTAAATTTATATGTTTCCATTTTTTATATACTACGTAAACATAAAGCGTATTTATTGACAGCATATTTCTTTTAATTTATAATAATAATGGAAATATGAATATTATGTTTTTATCAACATTAAGGAGTTTTAGTTATGAAAAAGATTACAAGTATACTATTAGCCTTGCTAATAAGTGTTTCCGTTCTTTCAGGCTTATCAATAAACGCATATGCCTCAAGCACTACGATTAAAGAAATAACCGGTAGTTATTCTAACAATTTAGCTTGTCGAATTAATGTAGAATATAACACTACTCTAAGAATAGTGTTTAAATCTAATTATGTTAGCGAAATTGAGTATAATATTCAAGAATACTATTCAGATTATGAAATTGAAGGCGGTGGCTTAGGAAAAAGCTACTCCGAGAATGTAAAAGTTAATGTCGGCGATTATTTAGATGTATATGTTTCACTTCCGGAGGAAGACATACCCGGTGCAACTTATAGTTTAAAAGTATTTGATTTGAAAGGATTACATAAAAATTCAAAAAATTTCAAAGTTGGTGAGCCCAGATTCCTTCATTATAAATATGATGAAAATGAAAGATGTAAGTGGTCAACTTCTAATAAAAAAGTTGCAACCGTAAGTTCCGAAGGAGAGATAAACCCTAAAAATCTTGGAACCTGTACAATAGAATGCAAAAATCGTCAGGGTAAGGTTACTAAGTTTAAAATAAAAGTAAACCAAAAAGACTTGTATGTTTTTTCGGGTAGCAAAAAAGCATTGCCAAAAATTTTCGGAAAAACCAATAAGAAATGGAAGAATTCTAAAAAATCCATTGTATCAATAGCGTCTAAAAGTGTGAAAGGTAAAAAGCAAGGCGTTGCCAAATTAGTATGCAAGCATAAAGGAATAAAATATATCACGAATGTTTATGTTGTAAATTACAAAAAGTTATATAATGATACGTTGAAAAGGATTAAAAAGAATGAGTTGGACCCAAAATCTGTTAAAGTAACAAAAACAAGCAAAAAATATGATTGTGCAATGCTTTACAACGAGGATGAAAACACGTATCTCGATGTAACAAGTAAAATTTATCCTACGGTATACATCACTTATAAAGCAAAAAACGAATATGATTTTTATGAATACTACACTGTATCAGGTATGTACCGATATGACAAAAATAAAAAGAAATTTATATTTGTTTATGATAATACACTATCAAGACTTTTTGCAACTCCAAAATAAAAACTGCAACCCCTTCAAAAAGGTTGCATTGTATCAATCTAATATACCTTTGCCAAAAAATGCACACCGTTTGGTGTGCATTTTTTTATAGTCTTGTTTATTTAACCGTTACCTTGATTTTAGCGCAAATTCCGTTTTGAGCGTATGCGTAAACGTAGCATGTGCCTTTCTTAACGCCCTTGATAACGCCCTTTTTACTTACCGTCGCAACCTTCGTGTTTGAGCTTTCGTAAAGAACTGCGCGGTGCTTTTTAACCATTAATTTTGATGAAGCCGGTTTTGCTTTTGCGGCAAGCTTGAAGGTCTTACCCTTCTTAACGCTTGCTTTGTTCTTCTTTGCTTTTGTTGTAAGTGACTTTGCGTTTCCTACCTTGCCGCCCGTTGTTGCGGCGTGAACGGTTTTAGAGGTTGAAACAACCTTGCCCTTGTTGTCATAAGCAACAACGATAAACTTGTAATAAGTACCTTTTTTAATCTTTGTGCTGCCTATTTTCTTAATAGTTGCAGAGGTTGCTTTTGTTGTAGCCTGCTTAACGTATTTGTTTGCTTTTCCGCATTTATTACCGTAAATAACAAATCTTACAGCGCCCGAGGGCTTCTTCCATGAAAGCTTAACGCTGTTCTTTGTAACCTTTGAGGATTTGAGCTGAAGCGCGGAGAACTTTGAGCCTGCCGGGTCGCTTTCTGATGAGTACTTAACAAGAAATGCGTTTGCAACACTTTCCGAAGCGCCCTGACCGATAGCGGTACCGTCCTTGCCCTTTGTCGGAGCGGCGGGAGTTGAGGGTGCGGAGCCTCCGCCCGTAATACCGCTTCCGGGAGTAACGCCTGATTTTGAATACGGGTCGTTTTCATATTGGATTAAAATCTTCTGACCGCTTGATGAAAACAGCGCGTTTATGTCGCCGACATATGATGTTATGTTATTGTTTGTGCTCTTGGTATATACGGTTGCCTGCTTGAAATTAAGCTTGCTTCCGCTCTGAGCAATTCTCGGATTATACATATTGTCGGTTGAAAGAGAGGGATTACCTTCAATATAATAATTTACAAGGTTAGTACATCTGTTAAAAGCGTTTACGCCGATATAGCCGACGCTGCCTGCAATTGCAACCTCGGTAAGTGAGGTACAGCCGTTAAAAGCGTCCGCCGAAATAGCCTCATAGCCTGACGGGATAGCAACCTTAGTAACCGTATTAGAAGAAAATACAGGGTCGGTTCCGTTGCCGACAACAAAACTAGTGCCCGCAATTGCAGGATAGGTTTTTCCGTTAATGACAAGTGATTTGGGTCTCGGCATTTCAATCTCAGTTGAGGAGCCGTTGTATTTTGTAACAAATACGCTGTGAAGCTCGTTTGAGCCGTCCGTGTATACTTCATACACAAAGCCGCCCTGCTCTACAATGTACGGCTCGCCCGAAGCAAAAGCGGGGAACTGAACCGCAGAAATTAACAGCGTCATAATAAGTATGAAGCTTGTTATAAAAGTGAACTTTCTTGTTTTCATAAATTTACTTCCTTTCTTTTAATAATTTATTTTTAACCATTATACCATAGTTCAGTCGGATAATCAATAATAATACTGCAGTAGTCATCCGGCATCTGATAATTGACAATTGATAATTGACAGTTGAGGCTTCTCGCTTCGCTCGGTCAATAAACCAAACAAAAATATAATCGGAGCAAAGCGACCTATTGCTTAAAACTTAACACTAATAGCCAATATATAACATATTTTATAAAATATTTGTTAATGCTATTGACAAATGGAAAAAACTTGCTAAAATATATATTAGCACTCGGGCAAAGAGAGTGCTAATTCAACAAATTAAATCATAATTTATTATAAGAGGTGACTTATATGACTATTAAACCGCTTGCAGACAGAGTTCTGCTTAAAGCTGTAGAGGCTGAGGAAACAACTTCGGCGGGTCTTATTCTTGCAGCTTCCGCTCAGGAAAAGCCCGAGGTAAGCGAGGTTGTTGCCGTAGGACCCGGAACTGACGAAAATCCTATGACAGTCAGCGTGGGCGATAAGGTTATTATCAGCAAGTATTCCGGAACCCAGGTTAAGCTTGACGGAGTCGAGTATACCATTTCCGAAATTAAGGATATTCTTGCAGTGGTTGAGTAACCTGAATACTTTTTGGAGGTAATTATAATGGCTAAAGATATTATTTACGGAGAAGAGGCGCGTAAGGCGCTTCAGGCAGGTATTGACAAGCTTGCCGATACAGTTAAAATTACACTCGGTCCCAAGGGCAGAAACGTAGTTATTGATAAGAAATACGGCTCGCCGCTGATTACTAACGACGGCGTTACAATCGCAAAGGAAATTGAGCTTGAAAACTCATTTGAAAATATGGGCGCTCAGCTTGTTAAAGAGGTTTCCTCTAAGACTAACGACGACGCAGGCGACGGTACGACAACCGCAACTCTTCTTGCGCAGGCGCTTGTAAGAGAGGGTATGAAAAATGTAGCCGCAGGCGCAAATCCGATGTCGGTTAAAAAGGGCATTGAGGGCGCTGTTGACGCTGCCGTTAAGGCTATTAAGGAAAACAGCGTTGCCGTAAAGGATAACGATGATATCGCCCGTGTAGCAACGGTTTCGGCTGCTGACGAATATATCGGCTCCCTTATTGCCGAAGCAATGGAAAAGGTAAGCGCGGACGGCGTTATTACTATTGAAGAAAGCAAGACTGCCGATACAACCTGTGAGGTTGTTGAGGGTATGCAGTTCGACCGCGGTTATATCTCGCCCTATATGGTAACAGATACCGATAAAATGGAAGCGGTTATTGACGAGGCAATGCTTCTTATTACCGATAAAAAAATCAGCGTTGTTGCCGATATCGTTCCGCTTCTTGAAGCTGTATTAAAGGCGGGTAAAAAGCTCGTTATCGTTGCTGAGGACGTTGAGGGCGAAGCGCTCCAGACAATTCTTCTTAACAAGCTTCGCGGAACCTTTACCTGCGTTTGCGTTAAGGCTCCCGGCTTCGGCGACAGAAGAAAGGATATGCTCCAGGATATCGCAACTCTTACCGGCGGTACGGTAGTAACCTCCGACCTCGGTCTTGAGCTTAAGGATACAACTATGGAGATGCTAGGTACTGCGCGTCAGGTTAAGGTAACAAAGGAAAACACAATTATCGTTGACGGCGCGGGCGACAGCGAAGAAATTAAGGCAAGAGTGGCTCAGATTAAAACCGCTATTGAAACTTCAACCTCTGATTTTGACAGAGAGAAGCTTCAGGAAAGACTTGCAAAGCTTGCCGGCGGCGTTGCCGTTGTTAAGGTCGGCGCTGCAACCGAAACCGAAATGAAGGAAAAGAAGCTCCGTATTGAGGACGCTCTCGCGGCTACTAAGGCTGCCGTTGAAGAGGGTATCGTAGCAGGCGGCGGCGTTGCGCTTCTTAACGCTATTCCCGCTGTTGAAGCTCTCCTTAATACCGACGACGCGGATTATAAGACCGGCGTTTCAATCGTGCTTAAAGCCCTTGAAGAGCCTATTCGCCAGATTGCTTCAAACTCCGGACTTGAAGGCTCGGTAATTGTTGACAGAATTAAAAACAGCGAAAACGGCTACGGCTATGATTTTGCAACAAATGATTATGCCGATATGTTCAGACAGGGTATTGTTGACCCCGCAAAGGTAACAAGAAGCGCGCTTCAGAACGCAGCCTCGGTTGCCGCTATGGTGCTTACAACCGAAAGCCTTGTAACTGAAATTAAAGACCCCCAGGCTGAAGCGGCTCAGGCTGCAGCAATGGCAGCAGCTGCTCAGGGCGGCGGAATGTACTAAAAACGATTAAAGCACCCCTCGGGGTGCTTTTTTTATTGCTGATTTTCGGCGGACTTTGCCGTATAAATTATAATATTATAATTTTATATTGAAATTTGCTTTTAATAGTGTTAAAATACTATATGTATTTATCTGTCTTTTCGTGACATACTATATTTGAGGTGTGGTTATGTCCGAAAATGACGAAGAAATCAAAAACGAATGTGACGAAGAAAAGGAGTCGCCGTTTGAAACGGGGTC
>JAFSZK010000034.1 GCA_017458975.1 Eubacterium sp.
AGCAATATAATAGAAAGTTGCGCATATTAACGATAACGCCGTCATAAAAGAAGCAAAAAAGCCAATTATAAAGTATATCTTGGTTCTTCTGCTTTGATTATTAATAAAGCTAATCACTTTGTTTTTGTTCTTATTTTTCATATTTTCTCCTTATGTTAACTACTAAAAGCTTTGAATATAATATAGCCAACAATATAAATCTTAACAAAATAATATATTGCCGGATTAATAATAATCGATAAAAAAACCAGCGATTTTAGTTTGTTATAATAGTTATTTAGTATTGAAATTACCAAAAAAATTATTGAACTAACAAAAAAAACAACAGAAATAATAAATTGCTTTTCATGGTTTTCAAATAGTATTTTAAGATACTCTAATGGTTTAAAAATCGGATTTGAATACCATTGGGGAAATTCGAAAATATAGCAAAAAAGTATTAAAGAAATAAAGAACAACAACAAAACACTTATTAATAAGAGTGCTTTGCTCTTTTTATTAAGTGATTTAAAAGAATCCGTTATCTTTTTCATTTTTTACTCCTGTAATTATGAATGTATTGATTTAAGCAACACTTATACTTCTATTAAATTATATTTTTACCAAACCGTCAAGACGATATTATGATAATTGTTAATATTAACTAAATAAAATAATTATTGATATTATTATATATTTGTGTTAAAATGTTAAAATAAATAAAATGGATTAATATATCCTTTAAGGAATTGATAGTATGAATACAAGCCCTATCGGGGTTTTTGATTCGGGGCTGGGCGGGCTCTCAACCGTAAGAGCAATCAAGAAGCTTATGCCAAACGAGGACATAGTTTATTTCGGCGATACGGGACGCGTTCCCTACGGCACCCGTTCAAACGAAACGATTGAAACGTATACCGCGCAGGATATTAAGTTTTTGCGTTCCTTCGGATGTAAAATGATTGTCGTTGCGTGCGGTACGGTATCAACCGTATCTTCAAAAATAATCAGTGATATAAACGAGCCATCAACCGGAATTGTTTTTCCGTCGGCAGGCGCGGCTGCAGCGGCGACAAAAAACGGTAAAATCGGAATAATGGGTACGAGTGCAACCGTTAACAGCGGAGCCTTCAACAAGGCTATTAAACAGTACAACCCCGAAGCCGAGATAACTGCCGTTCCCTGTCCGCTTCTCGTATCCCTCGTTGAAAGTAATTTTATAAATATTGACGACGAGGTTGCAAACGCTGCGGTTGAGCATTATATTAAGCCGATTATTGAAAACGGTTGTGATACAATTATTCTCGGATGTACGCATTTTCCGCTTCTCTCCCCGATTATTAAAAAACACGTCGGAGAAGGCGTAGCCCTTATTGATTCGGGGCTTGAGGAAGCAAAATACGTTAAAACGGTATTAAAAGAAAAAGGACTTGAAAACACACCCGAACACAAAGGCGTACAAAAATATTTTGTATCCGACAAAACGCAGAATTTTTCAACCGTCGCGGGCGCGCTGCTCGGCGAGGATATTACCGAGAGCTGTGAATTTGTCGACATATTCAAATACATATAGGAAAGCTATGACTAAAAAAGCATTAATAAAAATTACGGGTACTCAGAGCCTTGACGGCGACTCGGATAAAATCGAGCTTACCACGATAGGCACCTTTGAGGAAACAAGCGAGCATTATATTTTCAGATATAAGGAGCACGCTGATGAAAAGAATAAGATAAACACCCGCCTTTCTATTTCGAAAAACGGTGAGAAGGTTGAGCTTACGCGCTCGGGCGCATACGGTTCAATCCTTATAATCGAGCGTTCTAAAAGAAATCTCTGTAACTACGCAACCGAATTCGGCGATTTGCTTATGGGTATTTACGGAAGAAGCATTGAAAACAATCCCGGAGAAAAGGACGGAAGCTTTTCCTTCGGTTATGATATCGACGTTAACGGCGCGCTTACCTCGGAAAATACCGTTTTAGTAGAGTATAAAATTCATTAATTTTGTCAATATATATTAGGAGATACCAATGTCAAAAATTGTTAAACAGACTCAGGACGAGCTTAAAGACATAATAATTACCGCCGTAAAAGACGCTGTTTCAGGCGGCGCGCTTCCCGAAGCGGAGCTTCCCGATTTTATAATCGAAAAGCCTGCCGATAAGAAAAACGGCGACTTTTCATCAAATATTGCAATGGCGGGAGCAAGAGCGTTTCATATGGCGCCGAGAGCAATTGCCGAAGCGATTGTATCAAATCTTAAGCTCGGCGATACGCTTTTCGAAAGAGCCGAGATTGCAGGACCGGGCTTTCTTAATTTCTACCTTTCCGACGAGTACTATTCAAGAATACTTGTTGACGTTGTTGAAAGCGGCGACAGCTACGGACGCTCGGATTACGGAAAGGGTAAAAAGGTAATCGTTGAATTTGTATCCGCTAACCCGACGGGTCCTATGCATATAGGAAACGCGCGCGGCGGCGCAATAGGCGACTGTCTTGCGAGCGTGCTTGACGCGGCAGGATATGACGTATGGCGCGAATTCTACGTTAACGACGCCGGTAATCAGATTGAAAAATTTGCTACCTCGCTTGAGGTCAGATATCTTCAGCTCTGCGGTAAGGATATCGAGCTTCCCGAGGACGCTTATCACGGAAGCGACATTACCGAGCACGCTAAAAATTTCTTTGATATAAACGGCGATAAATACGCCGAGGCTGAAAGCAAGGTAAGACGCGACGCGCTTGTTGACTATGCGCTTCCGATAAATATTCAGGGGCTTGAAAGAGACCTTGGAAAATACAGAATCGAGTACGATAACTGGTTTAAGGAATCAAGCGTTCACAACGACGGCTCGGTTCAGAGAGTTATTGACGCGCTTAAAGAAAAGGGCGTTACCTATGAAGAGGACGGCGCTTTATGGTTTAAGGCGAGCGAATTCGGAAACGATAAGGACATCGTTCTTGTCCGTGCAAACGGGCTTCCAACCTATATAGTTCCAGATATTGCATACCATTATAACAAGCTCATAACAAGGGGCTTTGACAAGGCAATTGACGTACTCGGAGCCGACCACCACGGCTACGTTCCACGTATGAAAGCGGCGCTTACCGCTCTCGGAATTGACGCCGACAGACTCGACGTCGTTATAATGCAGATGGTAAGGCTTGTGCGCGACGGTGAAACGATTAAGCTTTCAAAGCGCTCGGGCAAGGCAATTACGCTTAATACCCTTCTTGAGGAAATCCCGATTGACGCGGCAAGATTTTTCTTTAACCTGCGCGAACCGAATTCTCATTTTGATTTTGACCTTGAGCTTGCGGCTAAGCAGAGCAGCGAAAATCCCGTTTACTACGTTCAGTATGCGCACGCGAGAATATGCTCGATTTTGCGCAGAGCTGCCGAAAACGGTACCGAGATAAAAGCTCCTTCAAAGGAGGAGCTCGCGCTTCTTAATTCCGATGAGGAAAGAGAGCTTATCTCCCACCTTTCAGCCCTCACCGACGAGATTGTAAGCGCGGCTAAAAATTACGACCCGGCAAAGATTACTCACTACGTGACCCAGCTTGCAACCCTGTTCCATAAGTTCTATAACGCTCACCGCGTTATGGGCGAGGAGGAAGGTCTTGAAAGAGCAAGGCTGTATCTTTGTACCGCGGTTAAAAACACCATTAAAAATATTTTGACAATGCTTAAAATTGACGCACCCGAAGCGATGTAGTCATTAAAAAAGGAGAGCCCTATGATAAAGGTAAATCCTAAGCTGTTGCATATTATAGGCAGAAGACTGCTTAAATATGTTTACAAAGACCCAAAAAAGAATATTTTAAGACTTCTCAACGTTGCAAAGCCGATTGTAGGAAATATGTACCCTTCATCAACGTTCACAAAGCCGATTGAAATAATTAACGATGAGAGCAATATCTGGCACGATTATCTTTTCAGCGGCATTAACGATATTGACCACGAGCAGTTTTCAAACATCGTTTTAACCTTTGGCATTGACGCGGGCTACGTAGGAACCTCAACACTCAGAGCAAAGAGGGACGAGCTTCATTGCAACATTCCGTGGGTTATTCTTCTTGACCCGACAAGCGCATGCAATCTTAAATGTAAGGGCTGCTGGGCAAGTGAATACGGTTATAAATCAAATCTCACTCTTGACGAAATGAGAAAGCTTGTAAGCGAGGCAAAGGCGCTCGGCACCCATTTCTTTATGTTTACGGGCGGCGAACCCCTTGTAAGAAAGGACGACGTTCTTACCCTTGTAAGGGAAAACCGCGACTGCCTTTTCCTGTGTTTTACAAACGGAACGCTTATTGACGACAAGTTCTGCGAGGATATGAAAAAAGCAGGAAATCTTACGCTTGCTCTTTCAATTGAGGGAACAAGGGAAACAACCGACGCAAGGCGCGGCGAAGGCGTTTACGATAAGGTTATGGACGCTATGCGTCTTCTTAAAGAGCATAAATGCCTTTTCGGTACCTCCGTTTGCTACACCTCCGAAAACTATAAGGCGGTAACAAGCGACGAGTTCTACGATACGGAAATCGAAAACGGCGCAAAATTTGCGTGGTATTTCCACTATATGCCCGTTGGCGGAGACGCTGATACGAGCCTTCTTTTAACTCCCGAGCAGCGCGAATACGTTTACCGCGAAATAAGAGCCAAAAGAGACAGCCATACGGGTAAACCGATTTTCACCGTTGACTTTCAGAACGACGCTGAATTTGTCGGCGGCTGTATTGCGGGCGGAAGAAATTATTTCCACGTTAACTCCGAGGGAGATGTTGAGCCCTGCGTATTTATCCATTATAGCGACTGCAATATAAGGGAAAAGAGCGTTCTCGAATGTCTTAATTCCCCGCTTTTCAAAGAGTATTACAAGGGCCAGCCCTTTAACGATAATATGCTTCGCCCCTGCCCGATGCTTGAAAACCCGCAGGCGCTTGTTGATATCGTCAATAAATCGGGCGCTAAAAGCACTAATCTCAACTGTCCCGAAAGCGCCGAGGAGCTTTGTGCAAAATGCGTGAATTACGCAAAAAACTGGGCTCCCAAAGCGAAGGAAATCTGGGAGGAAAAGGAACGCTTCAAGCCGTTTACCCAGTACTGGCGCGATACGCCCGAGGGCAAGGCTGAATTACAAATTACAGATAATTAAAATACAAATAAAAAACAGCAGGTAAGGCTACTTTCCATAAGGATGTTTAGCGTAAAAGAAAACAGAGCAAACAGATTATTCTGTTTGCTCTGTTATTATTTAGGGGCGCGGGTTCTCCTGCATTTTTAGGCGCCTCGGCGCGATGCTTGGGGGAATGGAAACAATTTAGCATTTTTACTATTTGTTACCTTTAGCACGGTTGTGCGTTTTGCAAAGCATTTGGCAATTATCTATATCTGTCTTTCCACCTTTTGACCAAGCGGTTACATGGTCAGCATCCATCTCGCCAATTTGATAAATTCGTGTTTTATTATTGTTATTTGAAACTGCACATAAGGGACAGTTAGAGATACCTTTTTCTAAAGCTTCTTTGGTTTGGAGACTGTATTTTGCTTTTTTTATTGGTTCTTCAAACAATCTAACATTTAATAATTCTGTATTTTCGCAACCTCCAAGTACATATTCCCATATGTTTTTCTTGTCTTTAACATAATAATCATTATATAATTCTTCAATCTTATTATTCAGTTCATTTATATCATAAGCGTTCGCGTGGTATTTTTCATATAATTCGCCCCACTCTAAACCTTTCATTTCTTTTTTGTCGCTTTTGAATGTTCCACTTATCCAATCAATTACTGATGTAAAATAAGTTTCAAGCTCCGTAATATTAGTATCAAATCTGTGTTCTGACATATAACTATCAATACAGCCCTTTGACACCCAGTTGATAGCAGTTCTTAAAATATCTTGTCTATTTATGCTACCATTAATATATTTAGTCCATATCATGGTTTTCGAGTTTTGAGTGTTAGAAAAAACCTCTTTTGCTTTTGTTACAAACGGTCCAGAGTATATAGCATTAAGCAGTTCTTGGTCATTAAGCGGTAATCCTTTAATGTTTATGGTAGTAAACCAATTTTTGATTTCACTTTCCTTGCCTTTGCAAATATAAATGGTTAATGTTGTATTGTTAACCAAATCTTGAATATCAGACGGTAAACTTGAAAAGTTTTTCTCGGTTCCCTCATAAACATAGGGAAGCTTATTGGTAACAAATCTTCCTATACTAGTGATTCTCTGCTGTCCGTCCAATACTTCGTATTTTCCGTCTTCATTTTCAACAAAATAGATTAGCCCAATAGGATATTTTTTTATTATGCTATCAATAACATCGACATCCATTTTCTTTTCTGCATAAATATAGTTCCTTTGATATTCAGGCTGAATGACAAGCTTTCCATTCATTCCATATAAGCCTCTGTTTTCTAATGTGTTATAAACGAAGCCTTCACATAGTTTTTTAATTGTAACATCAGTACGTAACAAAGTTTCCATATTATACCTACCTTCTCCTAATCAAATACCTTCCAAAAGGACATTTATGAACACCGTTTTCGGTATATGAAATATCTGTTCTCCCGCGATAGTTCTTTTGAACGCCCAATTCTTTTGCAAGATTTCCAGAACCCAAACCGACGATTTCAAATTGTTCTGGACACCATTTTTCTAAAAACGAAGCGGCTGGAACTCCCATCAATCCATCATAATCGGACGGTATTGCATCTACATAGGGAACATCTATTCCATCAATGTTATCATAATGATTATAATAACCTCTTTCCGTTAAATCCTTATGTTTGCTATAGCGGAGGTTTTCTTCCATAGTCATTAATGATAGCGGCTGATGCAATTTTCCGTGTTCCATATTTGTAAACCAAGCCGCAGCAACATTTTTCATTTTTTTGCCATTTTCAATTTTATCATAATTAGTGGGATGTACCGTTTCAAACCACATTCCACCTGACCAAGCAGAACGACCTGACCAAATTTTGCCAGCTCTTATATATGGGAAAATTTCCTTGTAACCAGAACTACCTTTATTTCCAATTATTAAGAATTGCTTGTTTGCGTCAATAACCCATTTCATAAAATCAATATAAATAGAAAAGGGCGGATTTGTACATATTATATCTGATTCATCTCTAAGCTTTGTAACTTCTTCAGACTGATAATCGCCATCACCACTTAAATAATCCCACTTCAAATCATTTATATCAATTCTTTTATTACTGTTACGCTCAAGAATAAATATTTTACCTCGGCTTGCTGTAATATCAGGATTATAATTGGGTGAGTCTTTTTCTATTGATGTTAAATAGTCACTTAAACTATATTGATATCCAAACTGTTTTGCCTTTTCATTTTTCGCATCAAGTGAACGGCTTGTACTTATTAGCTTCTTTAATCCTAATAATTCAAAATTTTCAGCAAAGAATTTTGTAAAATTGCTCCATTCAGGGTCATCACAAGGCAACAGTATCGTTTTATCTTTAAACGCGTCTGGATTATATTCTAAATATGCATTTACTTCTAATTGTATATCCATATATTGAGTGTAAAACTCGTCATACTCTTCAATTTTTGCCTTATGTAATTTGTCAGTTTTTGCCATTGAAATCACTCCTAATAAAATAAAAAAGCGCACAGCAGAGCCGTGCGCAAAAAACACATAGCTCAGTGTGCTAAACTATCAAACTGAACGCCATTTGTCGTGACATGTTGATTAAAGCCATGCGTTTTTATCAGGATGACAAAAACAGCATGCCACGACTTAGACACTATTATTCTTAAGCATAGTTTTTCATTATTCAATTTGATAGTTTAGCATCTTCATTTTATCATATATTCTAATTAATATCAATAATTAAAACAAAACTAAAAGAGACTGCTTTCGCAATCTCTTTCTTTGTCATCCTTATTACAAGCGGGCTTACTCCTGCTGTTTGTTTTTTAAAAATTTGTATTAATGATTTTATTTATAACATCCTTGCCCGGAAAATCAAGATACAAAATACCGTAGTATTTATTATTTTTAAGCTCATATTCGGTAAAGCATTTGTTAATTATATTCGCGTTCTGCCTCGGAAGGTGCAAGCCGCCGGCTGTTGAAAGGTAATTAAGAATATACGTTTTTGAAAAAGCTGCTGCGCTTTCAAGAAGCGGCTTTACGCAAAGGCTCCATTTCTTTTTCGGCGAATAGGAATACCTGTCCTGAATAAGAAAGCCCCCGCTTTTTGACTGAAGCAGCAGCGCCTTAGCTTCCCTTTTTCCCTGGTCAACCCATAAGGAAACGTCAATTCCGAGGGAGTCCTTTGCGTCAATACAACGACGAAGAAGTACTATTTTTCCTCTCGCCTGATTCAAGGTGGGCACGTCGGGCTCAAGATACCACGAACCCCTTTCAATATACCTGCTTTTCAGAATATCAATGCATTTCTGCTGTTCCTTTTCGCTGTCGTTTTTAAACTGTAAAACAACGGTTTCGCTTGGATTATTATTCAGAAATTCATTAAAATCGGCTATTATTTCGCCAAGGTGCATTACGCTTTTATATTTTTCGTCGCTGTAAATATTTGCAAAGGAGTGAACAAGTACAAGCCTTTCCCCCTCGCTTTTTACGCGTAAATCAAAAACCCTTATTCCGCTTTCAAGCTGCTCTTTAATGCTCATATCCTGGCATCGTATAAGCGCGCCCTTAACAAACCTTGCCGCAGAATTGTGAGTTGCGGGAAGATTAAGAGAAAAAAGGCTTTTTCCGCCGTCAATTTCATTTAGCCAGCGCTCAGTATTCATATAATCACCGAAAAAAATTATACCATTAAAAGTTGCTTTATTCAATAGAATGCGCTAATATTAAACTGAGGTGTAAAATATGCTTATTTTTAAAACAACGGCTGAGCTTAAAAAAGAGCAAAGCAAAACCAATATTTCTCATACCTTTACCGTGCCCGGAAACGTCACGGCGCTCGAGGTTGACTACTCATATACCCCTAAGACCGTACAGGACGGCGAGGATTCCGTTAAAGAGGCACTTGCCAGGTACGGCGAAGGGAACGAAAGCCCAAGCGATTTTATGCCCGTAAGCAATCTTTTAACGCTCTCCTTTGACGACCCCGAGGGCTACCGCGGAGCCTGCCACAGACAGGCGAATACTCAAAAAGTAATTATCGGCGAAAACAGCACACCCGGTATTTTTAACCGAAAAATAAAAAGCGGAAAATGGAGGGTTACTCTTAACGCTCACTATATAGGATGCAGCGTTAATTATGAATTAATAATCAAGGGGGTTGAGCAATGAGCTTTTATCCGTGCGAGCTTCACTGTCATACAATCCACTCCGACGGCGATTTTACTCCTGCCGAGCTTCTTCAAAACGCGAAGGACGAGGGCTACTCTCTAATAGCTTCAACCGACCATAATACCTTCAGCGCGGCTGATGAAATGAAAACAGGCGTTCTTCCCTTTATAAAAGGCATTGAGTGGACGACCTATTTCGGTCATATGCTTGTGCTCGGAATTAATAAATTCATCGACTGGCGCGACGCCGTGCCCGATAATATAGACGTAAAAATAAAAGAGTGTAAAGAAAGCGGCGCACTCGTCGGAATTGCGCACCCGTTCCAGCTCGGCTCTCCGATGTGCACGGGCGGGCGTTGGGAATTTAACGTTAAAAGCTGGGATAATGTTGACTATATCGAAATATGGCACGAAAGCTTTTCTCCCGATAATTTTGAAAACCGAAATGCGCTTAATATGTGGTACTCCCTGCTTGATAGGGGTTATCATATCGCGTGTACCTACGGGCGCGACTGGCACAGGCATTATAAAGCCGCCCATTTCGGATGCACCTATCTTGATATAGACTCGGCGATAAATGAAAAAAACGCGATTGACGCCGTTAAAAACGGACGGACGGTTGTGTCAAGCGGAGCCAAATTCTTTATGATTGCTAAAAAAGGCAGCCTCATCCGCCGTATCGGCGACACATTGGAGGAGGGAAAATACACCCTTTCGTTTTATACCGACGAATACGCAAGGGATAAATACGGCAAGGGCGAGTTTGAATACGAAGAAATCCGTCTTGTTACAAACGAAAGAAAAACCGTTTTAAACCTCAAGCCCGACGCGAAGGGAGCCGAGGCTCAGCTTATATCAGGGCATTGGTACGTCGGCGAGCTTTGGGGAAAATATAATTCCGAGCCCTGCCTTCTCGCCGTAACCTCTCCTATTTACTGTAAATAAGAACCTGACTTGCTCGTCGCAAGTCAGAACCTTGTTGGCAACAACAATTGAAGCCAATAAAAACAGCTTTCAGGCTAAACCTGAAAGCTGTTTATTTATTATTGCGCGGCATATTGATATAATTATTAACCGCCGGACAAATTATCGCGGCGAGCGCCGCACAGCAAAGAAACTTAAACATATTAAGCGGAACGTTATACACAAACAAGCCTACGTCAATCGAGGTAATAGCGGGCACTATTTTTTTTACAAACGGGAAAAAGTGCGTCAGCGAATCAAACGCTGTTTTGTAATTTTCAAGTATAGCCGCCTCATAATCCTTTGAGTCACCAAGCTGTTTATTTACTAACGGAATAATAATGTATTTAAAGGATGCTACCGAAGCAAGAGCGCAAATAACGCTGCTGATTGCACCGCCGATAAATACGGACAGACCCGTATAATCCCTCGGAAGAATCTCCATATTTTCCCTCATAAGGTTCTTTTTTTCAAAGCGCTTTGATTTAATAATAATCTTATACAAGCACCATGTTATAATGATAAAAAGAAGATTAAGAACTATCTTATTAGGAATACTTGCAACGGCGGACGGGTTTATAAGATAATAAAATCCGTTTTTAATAAACACAGCCGCGCACGCAATAAGCGGGTTTACGCAAATACATATTACAAGCTCGGCAAGGGCTGAAAATTCAATGCTGATAATTGAGGGCGATAACGGAAAATGAAACGAGGACAAGAGATTTATACCAAGGGATAACAAAAGAAAAACAAGCGTTATAATACCTTTTCTTAATAATACTGTTTTTCTGATTGCTTTTTCGTCCTCCTCCTCAATAATCAAAAGGAGGTTTTCGTCGTCCTCAATCGGAGAATCAAGATTTTGTACGGGTAAGGTACCCTTAGTGGTTTTTTCCTCTGAAGAGTCTTCGTTTTCTTCGCGCGTTTCCTCAAGCTTTTTAAGCTCGGTCTTTTTCTTTTCTTCTCTTTCGAGATATTCCTTATACCTCTCGCTTGCGCTTTTTTGCTTTTTATGCTTTTGGGAGGAGCTGCGGCTCTTGTTTTTATTTTGGTTATTAATATAATACCCCCTGCCTTTATTTTCACCCTCGCGCATTTTTCCTTCGGGAGGATATTGCATTTCGGGATATGCGCCGTCAGCAAGCCTCGAATCGGGATGTTCCGGATTCATACGCCTCGGGTCGGGGTATTCGGGGTTCATACGTCGCGGGTCGGGGTAGCCGCCCTCTCTGCGCCGGGGGTCGGGTCTGCGATATGAACGCCTTTGTTTATCATCATAGGGGTGTCTTCTGTAATCCATTTCAAAAACCTGTTAAAACTTAGGGCGGATAAATCCGCCCATAATTTTTTTTATTTATTTTTTAATGCTTTTTGCTTTTGACCATTTAGAATAATAATTCTTTTTATTTACCGTTTTATAAGTACGAATACGAACATAGTATTTCTTTTTATTTTTAATACCTTTAATAACCTTTTTGTTTTTCTTAGCGCCTTTTACCGTAACGGTTTTTTGGTCTTTTTTAAACTTAGCGTTTGTTGAGTACTGGATTTGATAACCGCTGACTCCGCTTTTTTTATTCCATATTACGGTAAGAGCGCCTTTGCCTTTTTTAAGCTTTTTTAAGGTTGTAGCCTTAACCGTGACTTTTTTTACCGCAGCCGGCTTCGGCTTTGCAGTAACTACCTGTTTATTTTCGGTATTTGTGCTTTGGTTATTATCCGTATTTGTTGAACCGTTTTCGTTATTGTCTGTACCGTTATTCTTTCCGCCCGAAGAAAGATTGATTTCGGGTAAATCATACGGTGAAGCAGCAAAAGCGGTTACACTAAAAGAGAATAATAGAATTATTACTAAAAGCAAAGATAACAGCTTTTTCATTTTAACACTTCTCTCTTAAATTTCAATAGTCCAGTTACTGTTTTTAAAGTAAACCGTATTGGGCTTGTCGCCGAGCATATTGAAGTCGTCGCCTCCGGATACGGTCATTATGTCCTGAGATGACGTCTGAACTATATTGAACTCAGGTTCCGAATATTTTTTGTTCGTCATAATTACCGCCTCCTTTACGAATTTACTGCTTCAAAGTATTCTCTTGCATACTGGTTATACCTGTATACCGATTTTACAAGCGTTCTGAGCTCGTTTTCCTTTTGGTCGGATGAGCTTGCGGTATCTCTTAATACCGTAAAGCAATATGCCATTGCGTTATAGGTTATCGTTGTAACCTCGTTTGTCGTTTTGTCCCTTATTGTAAGTACAAACGGCTCGTTAAGATTTACCGACTCTATTCCGCCGACCGAAATGAATTTACCCGATACTGCTTCGTCGAATTTTGCTGTGGGTCTTGCGCTTCCGAACCACTCGCTGCAGCTTACGCTGAGCTCATAGTTTTCGGGGTCAAGCTCCTCTTCGTAATAGAAGCGTACCTCTGTATTTGAAAGTGACATAAGCGACGTATGCGCTACCGGGAACGAGCCGTTAATTGAAGCTACGGCGTGTCCGTTTGTTTTAACGTCGTTCATCGTTACCGACGTTACGTTATGATAATAATCCTCGTTTGTAGCGTCGTCATGATAATATTCATCTTCATCTTTTACCTCTTTACTTGACATATCGGAGGTGTTGTATTCAAAGTATACCTGAGCCGCGGTTGCATAGTCCATAAGCGATTTACAAAGCTCGCTTGCCTTTTCCCATTCCTCCGCTGTTTCGGCGTCATACATACTTGACGAGGTGTTCTGCTGGATTGTTATGTTCTGGTTGATTATATCCTTACAATACTGCCACATTGAATAATCAACGTCGTACAGCTCTGTTCCGTTGCTGTCATAAAGAGTAATCTTAATAGGCTCGGTAAGCTGTGCGGGTGCGGATTCTATAGTAAACTTATATCTTCCGTCTGCCGTCTTTTCAACCCTTGAAAGCGCTACGTTTTCGTCCTTGAAATCGTTTTCATACGTTCTCGGATTGTGGTTGTAGTTAAGCATTACGTATGCGTTTTCATCGCTTGTATAATAATCAGCGTCGATAATGAAGTTAATATCTACCGAATCCTTGGTTGTGAGATATACAGTATTTCGCGGTTCTCCCGATTCCCATACCGCGTCAACGGTAACGTCGCATTCAGGCATATCGAATGTGTATACTCCGTTTCCTGCGTTGGTAACGGCAACAGCGTCGCCGTATTGGTCTGTTACGGTAAGGCTTTTAAGAACTTTACCCGAATTGTTATGAGCGGTCACGGTAATTGTTTTATCGCTGTCCGCATTATATTTGCAATACTCGTATCCCTGCTTTGATGTCGTGAGATATCCGCCGTTTGTATCCTTTTCACTTTCGGGAGCTTCGTTTATAATGTCGTATCCGAATACGGGGTGAATATTGAGCCCGTCGGAGCCGTCCGAATAAGTCCACGGAAGGAGGGTGAATGTCTGTCCGCTCTGCTGTTCAAAGTCGGGGTTAACCTCGTCAACAAAGGCGTCGAGGGTTTCTTTAAGGTCTGTGCTAAGCGGAGTGTCCGATATTGTTTCCGCCGCGTCGTCGACGCCGCTGCCTACGGTCTCGCCGCTTACAACGGTTGCGGGATAAACCGTGCCGCCCTTTGAGGGAGAGCTGTAATATCCTGCGGTACAGGTGTACGGCGAAGCGTGGCCGTAGCTGTCGTGCAGATAGGTAATCGCCTTTGTGCCGTCAGCGGCGAAGGCGTTTTCAAATTTTATGTCCGTATCTGCAGTTACAGCGCCGTAACGCGCCGCGTTTGCGCTTACTTCAGCAAAATTATAAACATTTACAACTTCTGAGTTGCCTGCCTGTGTGTCGCTTTCCTGACAGATACCGACAATTCCGCCCGTCGGTCCGTAATTTGAGTCGCCGTCGGTTGTTGTTACCGTGCCGACATTGTAGCAGTTTGTGATTGAATTGTACTGCTGGGGATAATAGAAATCCCCTTCATCAACGGAGCCGTGTATCGGGCTGCCGTAGGTGTTCGTTCTTGTGTGGCCTACGACGCCGCCTAAATTGCAAGAGGAAACAGCAGTAATGTTACCGGCGTTAAAACAGTTTACGATTGCCGCCGAGCGGACCTCTGCCGCAATGCCGCCGCTTCCGCAGGCTGAATGTGTGCTTACAGTTATGTCACCGTAGTTGCCGCACCTATTGATTACAACCGATGAATAGTTGCTTGATTCGGCAAGAATACCTGCGTATTCATTAATTGTACCTGTGGTTTCGGGATTTGAGTAAACGTCGCCGTAGTTGTAGCAGTCGACAATTGCGCCGTAGTTCATATTATCAACGCTGCCGCTTGCTATAAAAGAACCAACTATTCCGCTTCCAATATAGTCGGAAGAGATAGTAGCTCTGTTTACGCAATTTTTGACCAGCGTTGTGGTGCTGTTTCTCGCATATGCAAGCATACCGCCTGCAACTCTATATTTGCCCGAGCTGCCTCTTCCGTTAATAACAACGTTTTCGCCTACGGTGCAGTTTTCAATGGTAAGACTTCCCATATAGTTATCCGCAATCATACCCGCGGTATAGTTCCAGTCTTTTGAAAAGCTGCTGCCTGCCATAATGGTAGAGTTACCCGTAACGTGGCAGTTAATGATTTTGTCCTCACCGAGCGAAACGGGAGCAAACGGAGCAGTCCACGTTAACGCGCTGTCAATCGTGACGTTTTCTAAGGTTAAATCCTTAATTGTCGCGTTGCCTAAGAATGGAAGCAGGGCTGTGCAAAAACCGTCCGAAGGAGTCATTGTAATATTGCTGATTGTGTGGTTGTGACCGTCAAACGTTCCGCAGAACTGAGCCTCAGCGTCACCGTTTGAATCGGGGCAGACATATGTCTGAGTCATACTTATGTCTTGCAGAAGATTGACCGTTTCTTCTTCAAAATAATAATCGGAATTAGTGCTTTTTGCTAAATTCAGACAATCTCTGAACGCAAGTAAGTCCGCCTCCGTTGAAATATCATAGACACCGTGGTCGGGGTCCCATGTGTTTTGCGCCGCATTCGCAGTTATCGGCATAGCCGAAAAAAGTAAAATTACCGACATACAAAGAGCTAAAGTCTTTGTTAATAATTTATTCATAATGCTTGGGTCTCCTTTGTTCACTATACAAAATAGATATAAAATTCCATTATTATTATATATAGTCCAGTATATACCCGCATGTCTATTATGTCAATACTTTTAACGAACTTTTGTCGATTTTGCTAATTTTACATGACATTTTGGGCGATTTGTATCTATTTTTATTCATAATTCCGTCACAAATAATTAACAAAAAATTTTCTCTTAAACACTTTTTAGATTAATTTTGAGCCTTCCTCAGAGGGGCGTCCATTATAAAAAGGCGACCGAGCAGTCAGTCGCCTTTTGATTTTCTAAACAAATAGGAATATGTCAGTCTATATATTTTTTTAAAATCTTTATTACATTATAGAGAGATTACTACATCATTTCGCAAATTGTATCCGAAAATTCGGTAGGATTATTAATAGACAAACCCGCAATAAGCCTTGCCTGATTATAGAGAATTTTAGTGTACTTTTCAAGCTTTTCGTCGTCGGCGTTAAGAAGCTTTTCGGCAATGGAGTGTTCGCTGTTTATTTCAAGAACAAGCTGCGCCTTAACGTTTTCGTCAGCGCCGGGCATCTGGGAAAGCACCTTCGCCATTTCAAGACTTACAAAGCCCTCCGCCGAAAGACTTACCGCGTGGGAACCGAGCTTATTTGTAAAACGAACGGCAGTAACCTCGTCGCCGATAAAGCCCTTCATTTTTTCAAGCATTTCCCTGGCATTTTCGTTTTTCGCTTCAAGCTCCTTCTTTTCGTCGTCGGTGCTTAAATCAACATCGTCCTTAAGGATATTTGCAAAATGCTTACCGTCATATTCCATAAGCATCTGAATTGCAAATTCGTCAACGTCATCGGTAAAATAAAGAACTTCATATCCCTTTTCCTTAATCGCTTCACATTGGGGAAGAAGGGCGATTTTTTCTTCGCTGTCGCCCGAGGCATAGTAAATACTTTCCTGAGAATCAGCCATACGCTCCCTGTATTCCTTAAGCGTAGTGTAGCCGCCGTTTGAGGATTTGAACATAATCAGGTCCTTAAGAGAGTCCTTGTTCATACCGTAGTCGGCATAGATTCCCCACTTAAGCTGAATACCGAAGGTATTGTAAAAGGCTTCATATCCCTCGCGGTCCTTTTTAAGCATTTTTGAAAGCTCGGTTCTGATTTTCTTTTCAATCGCCTTTGCTATAATCTTAAGCTGGTGGTCGTGCTGAAGCACCTCGCGCGAGATATTAAGCGTTAAATCGGCGCTGTCAACAAGACCTCTTACAAAGCTGAAATAATCGGGAAGCAGGTCGGGACATTTATCCATTATAAGAACGCCGTTTGAATAAAGCTGTAAGCCCTTTTCAAAGTCCTTTGAATAAAAGTCCATAGGCGCATTCTTCGGAATGAACATAAGCGCGTCAAAGGTTGCCTGTCCCTCGGTCTTTGTATGAATTACGAGCGCGGGGTCGGTATAGTCATAAAACTTCTGCTTATAGAAATTATTATAATCCTCGTTTTTGATTTCGCTCTTATTCTTTCTCCATAGCGGTACTCGGGAGTTGAGAATTTCGTCGTTAATTTCGGTTATGTATTCGCCCTCGTTATCCTTATCGGGAACCTGAGAGGTCATTTCCATAACAATGGGATAGCGGATATAATCGCTGTACTTCTTAACGAGCTCCTCAATTCTGTATTGCTCAAGGAATTCGTCATAATTATCGTTTTCGGTATTTTCCTTAATATAGAGAGTTACGGTTGTTCCCGTTTCCTCCTTTTCGCAGGGCTCGACCGTATAGCCGTCAACGCCCTCGGAAATCCATTTATTTGCTTCGTCGCTTCCAAGCGCCTTTGAAACAACCTCAACCTTATCGGAAACCATAAACGCCGAATAGAAGCCTACGCCGAACTGACCGATAACCTCAACGTCGTCAATTCCCTCGCTTCCCTCGTTTTCCTTTTTAAAGTCGAGCGAATCCGAGCGCGCAATCGTACCTAAATTTTTCTCAAGCTCGTCGGCGGTCATACCGATTCCCTTATCGGAAATTGTAATTGTTCTTTTTTCCTTATCAAGGTCAATTCTTATTTTCAAATCGTCAGCCGAAGCGTTTATTGAGGAGTCGGTAAGCGACTTGAAATAAAGCTTATCCGTAGCGTCGCTCGCGTTTGAAATAAGCTCACGAAGGAAAATTTCCTTATGCGTATAAATAGAATTAATCATCATATCAAGCAGCTTTTTGCTTTCTGCTTTAAATTGCTTTTTTCTCATAATATCACCTTCTGTTTATCAAAAAATTAAAGCAATTAGCACTCTCAATATCAGAGTGCTAATTATATTATAGTCCAAAATATTCAAATGTCAAGACCAAATTAAAAGAGCCCAAAAGGGCTCTTTAATTATTGGTTACTTTTTCCTTCTTCAACAAGCTTACAGCTTACTTCAAAGGTTTTAATGCTGTTTCCGTCAATTCTTGCAATTGTAATCTTAACCGTATCGCCGGGCTTTTTCTTAGCAAGAAGCGAGGTCATAACGTCCGTTGAGGTCATCGTTTTACCCTCAACCGCAACTATCATATCATACTCTCTTACATCCTTATTCTTAAGGTCGGAATCCGAATCAATCTCACGGATAACCATTGCTCCCTTAGCGTCCTTAAAGCCCTTCTTATTAAGTGCAGAAAGGATTGCCGAAGCGCTGCGGTAATTTTCAAGAGTATTGTACTGGACGCCGAGCTTCGCTCTTCCGGCAACGTAACCGTTTTTAATGAGCGAGTTTGCAGCGTCGAGAGCCGTATTACTCGGAACCGCAAAGCCCATACCCTCGTATTCGGTGGAGGCAATCTTTGAGGAGTTAATACCGATTACCTGACCCTGCATATTAAAGAGCGCGCCGCCCGAGTTGCCGGGGTTAATAGCCGCGTCAACCTGAATACACATATTGTCATATCCGATTTGGGAGGAAACCGGAACGTCAAGAGCCGAAACGATGCCCTTTGTTACGCTGTTTTTAAACTGAAGTCCGCCGGGACATCCGATTGCGATACAGTCCTCGCCGACCTCGATGTCCTTACTGTCGCCGAATTCGGCAACGTCAAGTCCGGTTGCGTTAATTGCGATAACGCCGATATCGGTTTTGCTGTCATAGCCTACCATGGTTGCGTCATATTCTTTATTGTTATCAAGCGTTACTTTAAAATCGCTTGCGTCCGCAATAACGTGAGCGCAGGTCATAATATAGGTTTTACCGCCCGACTCCTTCATAATTACGCCCGAGCCCTCGCCCGAAGCCTGTTTTTCGCCGTTTGATGAGCCTTGGTCGAAATTATTATAATAGCTGTAACCGCTTTGGTCGGTATAAACGGTAATTCCTACGCAGGACGATTTTGATTTTTCCGCAACGCCCGCAGCGGTAAGATTGCCTTTGTTGTCCTTTTTAGCCGCCTCCTCACTGTTCTTTGCGGTTACGTCGTTATCGTCGGTTTTCTGTTCGGAGCTCTGGGAGGTGGTTGTTTTATTCTCTTTATCGGAGGATGAGCCGCCGTCCCTGCCCGCCATACCGAGACCTGAAATTGCAATAATTGCGCATATTACGGCAATAATTACAATAACAACCGTAGCCTTATTCCCGTTCTTCTTTTTCTTCGGTACTCCGAGCGGGTCCGCTGCCTGCGGGGTGTAATACGTTTTAGGCTGATTGAAGCCTCCCTGCGTATTTTGTTGATAATTACCGTACGGGAAGCCCGCGTTAGGATTAAAATTATCCTTTTTTTCGTTTACCTCTGTGAAGTTCTGCTTTTCGGGCTCGGGGTTATTATCGGAGCCCGTTCCGAATAAATTATTAAAATCGTCCATGATTTTTACCTCCTTTGTTATTTTCCTTTCGGAAGAGTGAAAACAAATTCAGCTTCGTTTTCGCTGTCGGAACGCGCGAAAATCTTGCCTCCGTGCATTTCGACCATCATTTTAACTATATACAATCCGAGTCCCGCACCCTTAGCGTCAAGACTTCTGGACTTGTCAACCTTATAAAATCTTTCAAATACTCTCGTAAGCTCGTCGGGCTTAATTCCCTCGCCGCTGTTTTTAACGGATATCTCAACTATGTCGCTCTTTTCCTTAACCTTTATATCTATATATCCGTCGGTATTTGTAAACTTAACCGCGTTATCAAAAATGTTATATATCACCTGATAAATCATATCGGGGTCGGCGTGAACGCGGTGGGGCGGCATATCCTCAAGCCCTCTTATTTCAATATTCTTCTTTTCAATATTCTGTTCAAAGGTAAGAAGAATATGAATTATCTGGTCGGAAATATTATAATTTTTCGGCTTCATTTCAAAGTCGCCCGATTCCATTTTGCTCATATTAAGCATAGCAACTACAAGGCGCGAAAGACGTTTTATTTCGTCGGAAACAATTTTAAGATAATAGGTTTCCTTTTCCTTTGGAATAGTGCCGTCGAGTATTCCGTCGATAAAGCCCGAAATAGAGGTCATCGGCGTTTTTAGCTCGTGGGATACGTTTGCTACAAAGCTTCTTCTTGAGCTCTCAAGCTTATCGAGCGCGTCCGCCATATCGTTAAAGGCAATGCCGAGGTCGGATAGCTCGTCGTTACTGTCAATCTCAACTCTGTACGAGAAATCGCCTACGGCAAAGCGCTTTGCCGCCTGGCTCATCTGCTGAAGCGGAGTTACCATTTTTCTGGTAGTAAGCCAAATCATTGCAAACGCGAGAAGCAATACCACAACCGCAATAACAAGAAAGGCTTTTGTAACCGAGGAAACAAGGCTTGTTGCGCCCACCTCTACGACCGCAAAAACCGAGCCGATAATATCGCCCTTTTCGTACGCGTTGCCCTGGGAATACTGAGGCGCAACAATAGCAACGCCCACAACGTAGGAGTTCTTGCCGTTAATCACCGAACGCGATACCGAAATTGAATCCTCGTAAACCGACTGGATAACCGTATCGTCCATTTTAAAATACGCGTGCTCATCGCAAACCATACTCTCGGTTGCATAAGCGCCTATTCCGGTCTGCTCCTTACAGATAATAACGTTTCCCCCAACGTCGCAAACAAACACGTCCGCGTCAATACAGTTTGAGACGGTACGAAGCGAATCGCAGATAAGCGCCTTATCGGGGGAATAGCTGCTGTTCATATCGTTTACAATAAGCATTTCGGAAATATTTTCGCTTAAAGCAGTAGCGTTTTCCTTTAAAAGGTTGGTTTTTTCGTTAATTTCGTATGAATTAACAAGCACCATCAGTGCCGTGCCCAGCGCGATAAACGCAACTACAAAAATCAAGGCGAACACCAGAAAGTACTTGGTAAAAATATTGGTTCTTTTCAGTACGGAATTTTTCGGTGATTTCATAAATTAAAGATTAATCCTTGGTTTCGAATTTATATCCTACGCCCCATACCGTTTTAAGAGTCCACTTATCGGAGACTCCCTCAAGCTTTTCGCGAAGGCGCTTAACGTGAACGTCAACGGTTCTGCTGTCTCCGTAGTAATCAAAGCCCCATACCTCGTCAAGAAGCTGGTCCCTTGTATAAACACGGTTCGGGTTTGAAGCAAAATGATATATAAGCTCGAGCTCTTTGGGAGGAGTATCGACAACCTCGCCCTTAACCTTAAGCTCGTAGTTTGTAATATTAATCTCAAGGTTATCGTATATTACGATATTCTTTTCGGCTTCGGGGGCTTCGGTTTCGCCCTTTGTTCTTCTTAACACAGCCTTAACGCGTGCCATTACCTCTTTTGCGTCAAACGGCTTTGTTACATAGTCGTCAGCGCCGAGCTCGAGACCGAGAACCTTGTCAAAGGTTTCGCCCTTGGCGGTAAGCATAATAATAGGAGCGTTTGAGCTCTTTCTGATTTCTCTGCACACCTGCCAGCCGTCCATTTTAGGAAGCATAATATCAAGTAAAACAAGGTCGGGCGTTTTGTTTAGGAAGGTATCAACAGCCGCTTGTCCGTCGTTTGCAACAAATACGGTATAGCCCTCGTTTTCAAGATAAAGCTTCAAAAGCTCACAGATGTTTAAATCATCATCAACAACAAGTATTTTAGCCATAAATTTTCTCCTTATATTATAAACATTAAATATTTGCCGATAATACTATCATACAAAAGCAGATATTTTTTTAAAAACTGATTAAAAAAATGTTAATGAATTAAACTGCTTCATTATGATTTTATACTATTTGTTCATAATTTACAATACCCCCGAGATAATTTTATCGTAACAAAATAGATTAAATGAACATTAAATGCCCTATTTTTCGATAATTTGTAACTATTTGTAATAAATTCCTTGACAAACACAATATATATAGTGTAATATAATAAAGAAATTCTATATTATGGATTATTATATCTTGATATACATTTCTAAATAATTTCCGAAAAACAGCTAAATTTGCTTATAACTGTACCTTTTCTGATGGAATTTCAAGAGAAAAAGAATTCTTTTTCTTTAACAAAATCAAGACAGAAGGAGGTGCTGCCAATTATGCTAATTGCCAAAAGCGGAATCACCTTTGAAGCAGGTGACATAGCTTTACTACTTATAATGAGCGTTGTTTTCTTGGTTCTCGGCTTCTTAATCGGCAAGATTTACGAAGAAAAAAGAGCCGTGAAGAAAAAAGACTCGGCTATACAGGAAGCAACGAAAATTATTAACAATGCTTTGTCCGAAGCGGAGGCTACCAAGAAAGCCCAGCTTATGGAAACAAGGGACGAAGTACACAAGCTCCGCTCCGAAGCTGATAAGGATATTCGCGAAAGACGAAACGAAGTCCAGAGACAGGAAAAGCGTCTCAACCAGCGTGAGGAATATCTCGACAAGAGAGCCGATTCATTAGAATCAAAGAACGAAAGCTTAAGCCGCAAGCTTAAGGAAGCAGAAGAAAAATTAGTTGAAATTGATGGCATCAAGAAAAGTCAGTTTGATTTACTCGAGAGAATATCCGGATTTTCTCAGGAAGAAGCAAAAAAGCAGCTTTTACAGTCGCTTGAAAGCGAGCTCGACGTAGAAAAGAGCAAGCGTATTCTTGAACACGAACAGATGATTCGTGACCAGAGCGACGTACTTGCAAGAGAAATTATCAGCACCGCTATTCAGCGTTGCGCTGCCGACCATACCGCCGAAACCACAGTATCGGTTGTTTCCCTTCCAAACGACGAAATCAAGGGAAGAATTATCGGCAGAGAGGGTCGTAACATCCGCTCTATCGAACAGATTACAGGCGTTGAGCTTATTATTGACGATACGCCTGAGGCTATTACGGTAAGCTCGTTTGACCCTGTCAGAAGAGAAATCGCAAGACTCACCCTTGAAAAGCTTATTCAGGACGGAAGAATTCATCCGACAAGGATTGAAGAGATGTTTGAAAAAGCAAAAAGAGAGGTTGAGCAGACTATTAAGGCAGAGGGCGAAAAAGCCGTTATCAGCGCAAACTGCGGCTCCGTTCACCCCGAGCTTGTTAAGCTTTTGGGTAAGCTTAAGTACCGTACCTCTTACGGTCAGAGCGTGCTCAAGCACTCCCTTGAGGTATCCTATATTGCGGGTCTTATGGCGTCCGAGCTCGGAGCCGATGAAAAGACCGCAAGAAGAGCAGGTCTTCTTCACGATATCGGTAAGGCGCTTGACCACGAAATGGAGGGCAGCCATATTGCTCTCGGCGTTGAATACGCAAGAAAATACAAGGAAAACGAAAACGTTGTTCACGCTATTCAGGCTCACCACGGCGACGTAGAATGCAAAACCGTTGTTGCCGCTCTTGTTCAGGCGGCTGACGCCGTTTCGGCTTCCCGTCCCGGAGCAAGAAGAGAGAACATCGAAAACTACATCAAAAGACTTCAGCAGCTTGAAGAAATTTCAACAAGCTTTGACGGAGTTGATAAGGCTTATGCAATCCAGGCGGGCCGCGAAATCCGCGTTATGGTTAAGCCCGAGGTTATCGACGACAAGAAGATGCCCTTCGTTGCAAGAGAGATTGCAAAGAAAATTGAAGAGGATATGGAATATCCCGGTCAGATTAAGGTTAATATCATCCGCGAAAGCAGAGCCTTTGACGTAGCAAAATAATTAACAAATCATTAAATACCTGTAGTTTTTCTACAGGTATTTTTTGTTGTATAAAATTCACATTATTTTAAAAATTATTTATTTTTTTTTAAATTGACTTTATAAATATTATATTATATAATGTATTCTGTATCTTTACGATAAAAATCTGTTTGGGAGGTTCATTATGGACGAAACAAGAGAAATAGACATAGACCTGAGAAAAATACTGTTTATGATGCGTAACAAGGTAATATATATAATCCTTGCTACATTTTTTGTAGGCGCGATTGCGGGACTTTACACCCACTTCTTTATTGCTCCTACCTATACTGCAACAATCAGTATGGTCGTTTACAATAACCCCGACAGGGTAAGCGCGAGTCAGGGCGTATCGCAGGACGATATCAGCGCCCAGACGAATCTTGTAGGAACATATATGTTTATGCTTAAAAGCGATAAGGTTCTTGACAAGGTTGCCCAGGAGCTTAATCTCGGCTCGGGTTCACAGATTAAGGGTCTTATTTCAACAAGTCAGGAGGAGGGTACCTTTGTATTTACCACAACCGTATCCCATACCGACCCCGAAAAGGCGGCTAAGATTGCAAACGCAATAGCTAAGATTGCCCCCGATGAAATGGCAAAAACAACAAGAGCGGGTGAAATTAACGTTATTGATACCGCAAAAACTCCGTCCTCACCCTCCGCCCCGAATATTAAAAAGAATATTTTAATCGGTGCGCTTGTAGGCTTTTTGGTTTCATTTGCAGGCTTCTTTGTATATGAAATATTTGATACAACGATTACTAACTCAAACGACCTTGAACGTGAATTTGAATTCCCCGTTCTCGGTACCGTTCCGACGCTTGAGGTTGTTGAAAGAGAGGCTGATAACTCCGACAACGAGTTACCGCCGCCCTCGTCAAATAATGACACTTTGGCACGGCCAAGCAGCGCTTTGCTTGAAAACATACAATCTATGAAGGAGGGTGCGAAAAATGACTAAAAGAGAAAAAAGACGCCAGCTCGCAAGGTCATCGGGCTATACCAAAAACGACGCTAAAAGAATTCTTTGCCGCGATTCCTCCTTCCCTGTTAAGGAGGCATACAACGCAATAAGAACAAACCTTCTCTTCCTCCAGCAGGGTGAAAAATGCCCGATATTTGTTATTACAAGCCCTACCGCAAATAACGGTAAAACAATTAATTCCGTTAATCTTGCGATAAGCTTTGCACAAATGGGTAAGAAGACGCTTCTTATTGACTCGGATATGAGAAACCCGACAATACACAGACTCTTTTCCATATCCGTTAAAAACGGTCTTTCGGAAATACTTGCGGGCCTTACCGATAATATCTCCGTTTCAAAAACGGACGTTGAAAACCTTTCGGTGCTTACCGCGGGTAAAATCCCTCCGAACCCCACCGAGCTTCTTTCCTCGACAAGAATGGACAAGCTCCTTGAATTTGTAAAAGAGCATTACGACTGTGTATTCATTGATACTCCGCCTATTAATATCGTTACCGATTCAACCGTATTTGCAAGAAAGGTTACGGGTTATATTCTTATAATCAAAACCGATACTACAAATATTAACGACGTTAAAACGACAATAGGTAATCTTGAGTCAATCGGCGGAAATATTCTCGGCTTTGTACTTAACGACGTTACAAGCGAGAAGAAAAAATACTACTCCTACTACAGGAGATACAATTATAATTACAAGTATTCTTATAATTATAATTACGATAAATACGAAAAATAACAGGTGATTAAATGAACAGACGAACAAGAATGCAATTATTTTTTGAATTTATCATTGATATATTCTGTTTAATACTTGCAAATGCTTTTTCGATATGTTTATTCTACTTCATAATTCCGAAAATTCCCACATTCCCCGCCATTGAATGGATAAGACTTGAGGGAACTCTCTTTCTTGCATATCTTGTTATATTCTTCGGCTTTCACCGTAATATAAACACCCAGAACCGAAACCGAAAAAGTGAGGTCGCCGCTCTTGTAAGAAACGCAACGCTTATATTTGCGCTCTTTGCGGTACTGATTATTCTTTTAAAAAATCCCATTGTAGAATCGAGATATATGCTCTTTTCAACATATCTTACGTTCATCGGCTTTTCGGCTATAGGAAGATATTTTTTAAAAAGATATCTTACGGGCTTTTATAAAAACAGCAAGACGGCGTCAAGAGCAATAATCATTACAACAAGCGACAGGGCTGACAACTTTGTTAAAAGTATTAAAGACGACTGGTCGGTATATGTTACGGGAATCGTCCTTCTTGACAGATACTGTCAGGACAACGTGTTCAAGTTTTCCGACCCGTTTATCAGAGAGCTTTCCCATCTTTCCCCATCGAATACCGAGGTAATGACTCTTCCCGGGGTAATCCACGATATTCCCGTTCTTTCAACGGACGACGGCTTTATTGATATTATCCGCTCGTCTCCGACGGATGAGGTGTTCTTAAACCTTCCCTACACCGACGACCTTGAAATTCAGGAAATAATTGAAGAGCTTGAGGATATGGGAATTACGGTACATATTAATATCCCGACCCTTGACGATATTCTTGACGAAAGTAAATTCGATAACATTAACTGTAAAATGCAGTACGGTTATCCCATGGCGTCCTTCGCTGCAAATCCGCCGCGTTTCGGCTATCTTTTTGCAAAACGCGCGTTTGATTTACTTTTCGGAATAATCGGATGTATTCTCTCTGTTCCGGTAATTCTTATTACCGCTGTTCCCCTCCTTCACGAAAGCAAGGGACCGCTTATATTTAAACAGCAGCGAGTAGGACTTAACGGAAGAGTGTTCAATATTTATAAGCTCCGCTCAATGTATGTTGACGCCGAGGAGAGAAAAAAAGAGCTGGTAAAAGAAAACCAGATGGAAGGCTATATGTTCAAAATGGAAAACGACCCGAGAGTTACAAAGGTAGGAAGGGTTATAAGAAAGCTGAGCATAGACGAGCTGCCCCAGTTTTTCAACGTTGTCAAGGGCGATATGAGCCTTGTAGGAACAAGACCGCCTACAATAGACGAATTTGAAAAATACGAAAGCAGGCATAAAAGACGTCTTTCAATGCGTCCCGGTATTACGGGTATGTGGCAGGTAAGCGGACGCTCCGAAATTCAGAGCTTTGAAGAGGTTGTTAAGCTTGACTGCGAATACATAGATAACTGCTCCGCGCTTCTTGATTTAAAGATTCTCTTTAAGACCGTCGGAGTTGTTCTGACCCACAAGGGCGCTCATTAAAGGTAATTATATGAAAATTGCAATGATAGGTCACAAAAGAATACCCTCGCGTGAGGGCGGTATAGAAATCGTTGTGGGCGAGCTTTCAAAGCGTATGGTAAAGCTCGGCCACAGCGTTACTGCTTATAACCGAAAGAGCCGACACATTGCAGGAAACGAATATAACGCAAAAAGAGAAAACGAGTACGAGGGAGTTAAGCTTAAATGGATTTACACTCCCGAATCGTCAAAGCTCAACGCAATCGTTTACAGCGCGTTTTCAACCTTACAAGCCGTATTATGCGGCTATGACGTGATTCATTTTCACGCCGAGGGTCCCGCCTCTATGGTAAAGCTTGCAAAGCTTTTTAAAAAGAGATGTATCGTTACAATTCACGGACTCGACTGGCAGAGAGCTAAATGGGGCGGCTTTGCAACAAAATTTCTTCTTTTCGGAGAAAGAACCGCGGCTGAAAACGCCGATGAAATAATTGTACTGAGCGAAAACGTAAAACAGTATTTTAAAGAAAAGTATAACCGAAACACGGTTTTTATTCCAAACGGAATTGAAGCTCCGACTCCTAAGGAAGCCCGGATAATAAAAGAAAAGTATGCTCTTGATAAGGACGGCTATATCCTTTTTCTCGGAAGGCTCGTTCCCGAAAAGGGCGTTCATTATCTTATAAATGCTTTTAAAGAAACCGAATCGGACAAAAAGCTTGTAATTGCAGGCGGCGCGAGCCACACAAGCGATTACGAAGCCGAAATAAGAGCGCTCGCCCGAAACGACGAAAGAATTGTTTTTACGGGATTCATTCAGGGAGAGGAGCTCGTCGAGCTTTATTCAAACGCATATATCTACGTCCTGCCGAGCGACCTTGAGGGTATGCCGATAAGCCTTCTTGAGGCTATGAGTTACGGAAATTGCTGTTTAACCTCCGATATTGAGGAATGCACGGAGGTCTGTGAGGATAAAGCCGAATACTTTGAAAAGGGAAACGAGAGCGAACTTAAAGCCGCGCTTGAATTTCTTTTAAATAATCCCGATAAGGTCAGCGAGTATAAAAACAACGCCGCCGGCTTTATCTTAAATAAATACGACTGGGATAATGTTGTAAACAAAACGCTTGAACTTTATAAAAATAACGGGTAATAAAATGAAAATTCTTATGGTAAACAAGTTTCTCTACCCCAACGGCGGTTCGGAAACATATATTTTTAAGCTCGGCGATTGCCTTAAGGCGCTCGGTCACGAGGTTGAATACTTCGGTATGGAGCATGAGGGAAACTGCGTTTCAAACAGCCTTGGGCTGTATACGGGCGATATGGATTTTCATACCGCAAGCAAGCTTACCCAGCTTTCATATACGCTTAAAACCGTATACTCTCCGGAAGCTAAAAAGAAAATGAGGCTTCTTTTAGAGAGCTTCGCGCCCGACGTCGTTCACCTTAATAATTTTAACTACCAGCTTACTCCGAGCGTTATATACGCCGTTAAGGATTATGAGAAGAAAACGGGAAAAAGGGTAAAAATTATTTACACCGCTCACGATTATCAGCTTGTATGTCCTAATCATATGATGCTTGATTCTTTTGGCAATATATGTGAGAAATGTGCAAAAGGCGACTATATGAGCTGTTTTAAGAACAGCTGCGTTCACTCTTCCAAGGCAAAAAGTCTTATCGGCAGTATAGAGGCAAGTCTTTATAAGGCGCTTAAAGCCTATAAGCATATTGACGCCGTCATCTGTCCGAGTGAGTTTATGAAAACAAAGCTTGACCTTAATCCCGCTTTAAAGGGCAAAACGCTCACTTTACATAATTTTATCGACAAAGCCCCCGTCGGCAAGACCGAAAAAGAGGATTACGTTCTTTATTTCGGACGTTACTCCAAGGAAAAGGGCATTAAAAACATACTTGAAGCCAAGGGTATTAATTTCATCTGCGCAGGCTCGGGAGAGCTTGAGAAGGAAATTGAAAAAGCCGGTATTAAAAACGTCGGCTTTAAAACGGGCAGGGAGCTTGAGGAGCTTATTTCAAAGGCGGTTTGTTCCGTTTATCCGAGCACATGGTATGAAAACTGTCCGTTTTCGGTAATGGAGAGCATATCTCTCGGGACTCCTGTTATAGGCGCCGATATAGGCGGTATTCCCGAGCTCATTGAAAACGGCAAAACGGGCTTCCTTTTTAAAAGCGGGAACACCGCGGATATGGAGGAAAAGATAAAAGCCCTCACCGAAAACAGCTCTCTTGCAAACGAAATGAGCAGGAACTGTCTTGATTATAAATTTGACACTGCTGAGGCTTATACAAAAAAGCTTCTTAAAATATATGAAACCGAAGGTTGATTTATGAAAAAGCTTAACGGAACAGTAATAGTTACATACCGCTGCAACGCGCGCTGCACTATGTGTAACCGTTACAAGGCGCCCTCAAAACCCGAAGAGGAAATATCTCTTGAAACAATTAAAAAGCTTCCCGAAATGTATTTTACCAACATTACGGGGGGCGAGCCGTTTATTCGCACCGATTTAAAGGAAATCGTGCGCGAGCTTGATAAAAAGAGCGACAGAATTGTAATTTCAACAAACGGCTTTTTTACCGACAGAATTATTGATTTATGTAAGGAATTTCCAAACGTCGGCATACGCATTTCGATAGAAGGTCTTGAGGAAACGAACAACAAAATCCGCGGACTTGAGGACGGCTACAACAAGGGCTACGGCACTCTTAAAAAGCTTGTTGAAATGGGCCACGGCGACGTCGGCTTCGGTATGACCGTTCAGGACGCCAACGCAAAGGATTTAGTTCCTCTTTATAAAATCAGCGACGAAATGAATATGGAATTTGCAACCGCGTCGCTTCATAATTCCTTCTATTTTGTTGAAGCAAAAAACGTCATTAAAGACAGAGCTATGGTTGCAAAGGAATTTGAGAAGCTCATTAACGAGCTGTTAAAATCAAATTCGCCTAAAAAGTGGTTTAGAGCATATTTCAACCACGGACTTATTAATTATATTTACGGACAGAAAAGACTACTCCCGTGCGATATGGCTTTTGACACCTTCTTTATTGACCCTTACGGCGACGTTATGCCCTGTAACGGCACTAAGGAAAAAGAAGTTATGGGTAATCTTAATACTCAGTCATGGGACGAACTGTGGAACAGCGAGCAGGCTGAAGCGGTAAGACGAAAGGTAAGAGCCTGCGACCGTCAATGCTGGATGATAGGCTCGGTATCCCCTGCTATGCATAAATACATCTGGAAGCCTGCTGCATGGGTGGTAAAGCATAAATTCTTAAAATATTTCAGCGATAATAAATACTCGATGTTTGAAAACAAAATCTGCCGTGACCTTCGCGACGGAAAGGTTACAAAGGAGGAGCTTGACAGGCTTTCTACCTGTGACTTTAACGCGGTAATTAACGACGGACTCTCCGAAGAGTCAAAATCCGCCCTTGAAGGCACCACGGGCGAGGAAATTGTTGACGCTGACATTAAAGCACAGCTGGGTGAATAATGAAGATTTTATTTGTAAATCCGATTATTTATACATCGGAAACGTCAAAAATTAAAAAAGCGCCCTCAATTAAGGACACGATGAGTTATGATTTATGTCTTGCGTTTAAGGATATGGGTCATGACATAACTCTTTTTGCAGGCGAGCCCTTTAAGCCCGAGCAAAAAGAGGAATATCCCTTTAACGTTGTCTGGGCAAAATGCGCGTTTCCGAAGGTATGCAAGCCAAACGCTCTGCCGCTGTGCCCCGAGCTTGTAAGCCTTGTTAAGGACGAAAGCTTTAACCTTGTTATTTCAAGCGAAATCTTTTCTCTCAATTCCTTAATGCTTGCACTTTTTTCAAGGGAAAGCCTTATAGTATGGCACGAGCTTGCAAAGCATAATAATATTATGCATAAAATCCCGTCGAGGCTATGGTATAACACCGTTGCAAAAACCGCCTTCAGAGGCGTTCCCGTGATAGCAAGAAGCAAGGAAGCAAAAGAGTTTATTTCCCGTTTTTGTAATAATGTGTATGACAGAATTATTGACCACGGCGTAAATCTCGATAAGTTTGAGGCTTGCAAAAAAAGGAAAAATACTTTGCCGTCGTATCCCAGCTTATTGAAAGAAAACAGATTGACAAAATCATTGATAAGTTTTCGGCATTCTCAAAAGCCAATCCCGAATACAAGCTTTACATTTTCGGCGAGGGCGATAAGGAAAGCGGACTCAAAGAGCAGGTTAAAGACTTAAAGCTTGAAGAAAAGGTCGTTTTCTTCGGCAAGGCATCCCACGACGAGCTCAAAAGCTATCTCTCAAAAGCGAGCGCGCTTCTTGTTTATACAAGAAAGGATAATAATATGGTCTCAATCGTTGAGTCCATTGCCTGCGCAACCCCCGTTGTTACAACCTCCGTTCCGTATAACGCGTCTTATATAAAAGAAAACGGACTCGGAATCGTTAATGACGCTTGGAACGAGAGCGACCTTGAAAGGATTGTATCCGACAAGAAGTACATTGAGAATTGCCTAAATTACAGAAATAACATCTCAACAAAGGGAAAGGTTGAAGCTTTTTTAAGCGTAAAAAACGCAAAGAACATACTTCTCTCCTCCTACAGCGTTAACCCGTTTCACGGAAGCGAGGACGGTATAGGCTGGAACTGGACGCTTCAGCTTGCAAAGCATTTTAACGCCGCGGACGACAGAATTTTCCTTGTTACAAAAAAGGTAAACGAAGCCGATACAAGACGGGGTATTGAGGAAAACGGGCTTAAAAACGTTAAGCTTACAATAGTTGATACTCCCGACTGGCTCAACTGGTACCGCGAGCACCGCTCAGCGTTCCACCACCTTTACTATATGCTCTGGCAAAGATATGCATACGCCCGGGCAAAAAGGTCAAAAATCGACTTTGATATTATTCACCATATAACAATGGTGGATTTCAGAATACCGGGTCATATGCACAAATTTAAAAAGCCCGAAACAATCTTCGGACCCGTCGGAGGCGGACAGTCGACTCCCGAGGCGTTAAAAAGCTATGAAGCCTCAAGGGCGGTTGAAAAATTCCGCGAAGCTATAAACAAGTCAAGAGCCGTGCTCCCCTCTTATAAAAAGGCAATGAAAAACTTTAACCGCGTTTTTGCAATCAACTCGGAAACGCAGGAATATATGAGCTCCGCCATGGGCAAAAGGTGTGAAAAGCTCTGCGAATTAGCGCTTGCCGATGAATTCAGGGCTCTTGAAATACAAAAAAAGAAAAACGCGAGCGTGAAAATTCTTTACCTCGGACGCCTTATTGAAAAGAAAGGCATAATGCTTCTTCTTGACGTTATTAAGGCTATGCCCACGGACGGGAACTTCACCCTTGAAATATACGGCGGCGGTCCGCTTGAATCGCGAATTTCAGAATACATTAAAGATAATTCGCTTGAAAACAGGGTTAAGCTCTGCGGCGAGGTTGAACACAGCGAGGTATCAAACGTATATTCAACCGCCGACATCTTCGTTATGCCCTCTCTCAGAGAAACAAGCGGAAACGTGCTTGTTGAGGCAATGGCTCACTCGCTTCCCGTTGTTGCGCTTGATATGAGCGTTGCAAGCGATTTTAAAGAACACGGCTGCGGCGAATTTATTAACGTTAAGCAAAGCAGGGAAGCTATAATAAACGAATTTTCCGACAAGCTCACAAAGCTTATCGACGACCCCGGGCTCAGAACTCAGGAAGGTGAAAAAGGTTATGCTTTTGTAAACGAAGAGCTTTCGTGGGAAAAGAAATTTGAAAAGGTTTATGACAATCTTTATTAACGGTGAAAACTATGTCAAGAGCAAAAAAGCTGTTTGAAAAAAGCAGAAAGAACCACTCGCTGGTTTACGACACAATTTCATACGGTATGTTTAAGCTCGGCTACGGCGATATTAACCTTGCAGGGGCTGTATCCCGCTATAAGGTTTTTACTGCGCTTGAAAAGAAATACAAAGGCAAAATCGGAAAAACCGATTTTAAGCGCTACGAGGGCGACGCTGCGCCGAAGGTATGGGTTTGCTGGCTTCAGGGCTTTGAAAACGCGCCCGAGCTTGTAAATAACTGCGTTGCGTCAATTAAGTATCATATTAAAGATAAAGAAATCGTTTTTATTGACGGCAATAATTTTTCCGAGTTTTGCGATATTCCCGATTACATAATTGACAAATGGAAAAAAGGAATTATCGGTTATGCTCATTTTGCGGATATTATTCGTCTTGCGCTTCTGACTCAGAGAGGCGGACTCTGGATTGACGCTACGGTTTACCTTACGGGCGCGCTTCCCGAATACGTTACCGAAGGCGATTTCTTCGTTTTGCGCGACGGCTTCTTTAACTGTGATTTAATCAATATGGGAAACTGGCTTATATTCTCAAAGCCTAATTATATTCTTTTAAACGAAACGCTCAAATTACTCCTTGATTACTGGAAAGAATACGACTATACAAAGCACTACTTTATTTTCCAGATGTTTTTCAGGATGGTAAGCGACTACTACGAGGACGAGTGGAACTCCGTTCCCTATTTCAGCCAGTCCGACCAACATATTTTTTCATTCGAGTTTTTTAACGAATACGACGAACATAGATTTAATCAGCTTAAAGAGCTTACTCCCATACATAAGCTTACGACTAAAACCGAAGGCGTAAGCTTTAAAGAAAACAGCTACTATTCCAAGCTTGATACACTTTATAAAAACTGACGGGCGGTAAATTAATGAAAAAAGAACTTACGTCAAAGGAGCTTCAGAAGGTCTGTACGGAGCTTTTAAAGAAATTTGACGAAATCTGCAAAGAAAACAGCTTAAAATACTCCGCTGCGGGAGGTACAATGCTCGGCGCGGTACGCCACGGAGGCTTCATCCCGTGGGACGACGACGTTGACGTTAATATGCCGCGTGAGGACTACGAAAAGCTCCTGAAGCTTCAGTATGAGGACGAGCAGTATAAAATACTCAACTACCGCTATATCGACAATTACTATCACTCGTTTACAAAAATGATTGATAAAACGACTGAAATTGACGAGCCTTTGCGCGGTGAAAAAAATATGGGAGTATATATTGATATATTCCCCGTTGATTATGTCGGCGATTATGAAACCGAGGCACCTAAGGTTGTTAAAAAGGCATGGAAAAACAGCAATTTCTGGCAACACCTCGGCTCGGACGTAAAGTATCACAGAGCCTTTACCCCGAAATATCTTGCAAAGCTCATTTTCAGAGGCGTGATTTATCCGTTCAGAAAAAAGCTTTTGTATCATTTTGATACAATGTTTACGAATATACCGAAAAGCGAATACTGCGCCAATCTTCAGCTCGGCACCTACGGTATGGGGGAGTGCTTTAAAAGCGAGCTGTGGGAGGATATGATTTATCTTCCCTTTGAGGACATCGAGATTTGCGCCTTCAGAGATTACGATTCCTATCTGAGCAGTCTTTTCGGCGATTATATGACCCCTCCGCCTGAGGATAAAAGAGAGTCTACTCATACCTTTACGGCATACAAAAAATAAACCTGAGGAAAACAAATGGAACAAACTATACCGGTAACAAATAAAAATGCTACGCCTGCCACTAAGGTTTATCCTAAGAGCATCATCGCTGCCCTTGCGCTTCTCGGCGAGCTTGTAATTATCATATTCAAGCCCGGCGGCCAGTACGATGAGGCTTTGGCTGTTGCGAGCACCGTGCTTGTTATTACGTTTATCGCAACCGGCAAAACAACAAAATATGACCAGAATACCATTTTGCTTCTTGCAATTATTGCCTCTATAGGTATTTTAGGTAACCTTGTTTACGATATAAACAAATCGTATTTTTCAGTCATGGTAGATATTCTGACCCAGATTAAGCCCTTCGTAATTTTCTTTGCCCTAAGGTATTTTTTAACTACAAAGGAACGAAAAACGGTTATTGATTACCTTACGCCTATTGCAAAGCTGTTTATGATTGCGGCATTTATATTCTGCGTTCTTAATCAATTTAAATCGTCAACAGCTCCCGGCGGCTTCAGATACGGTATAAGAATCTTTCAGTTTTTCTATATATTTAACCATTATTATATCGCTTCCGCGCTTTTCTTCTTCGGCATAATTGTATGTAATAACAGAATTAATGAAAAGCTGAAAAGGTTTTATATTATAATCGGATGTATAGCAATTATCGGCGCGCTTAAATCCCTTGCCATAATTTCCGTAGGAACGTTCGTCTTCCTTATGCTTTACTATAAAAAATATGAGAGAATTACCTTTAAGGTAATTATTCCCCTTTTGCTTTTAATTGTTTTGTTGAGCCGCTTCCAGATTAACGCGTATATATTGAATACAACCTCTCCGAGACGAATATTCATCGACTACGCAATTAAAAACGCTAACGAGCATTTCCCGCTCGGCTCGGGCTTCGGAACCTTCGGCTCGGCTGAGGCGGCAAAGCATTACTCTGCGCTGTATATAAAATACCATTTTGAGCGGTTCTGGGGTATGTCACAGGGAGATAAAAAATTCCTTCACGATAATTATTGGCAAACTATTCTCGGCCAGTTCGGATGGATAGGCTTCCCGTTCTTTGTATACTTCTATTACAGGTTATTCAAGACCTCCTACGACCCGAACAGTAAATCTTATGAGAGAGCAATATGTAACGGTATATTCCTTGGTATGATGGTGTTTGCGCTCGGCTCCGCCTCTATTACAAGCGACCCCGGAGTAATATGCTTCGCCGCGCTTGCGCTCTTCAGTGAGCCCGAGGAAAAATTCGGTAAAAACAATAAACGGATAAGGATAAAATTTTAGATACTATGAACGATTTAATCAGCGTTGTTATTCCCGCATATAACGCGGCGGCATTTATTTCAAAAACTCTTGATACCGTATTAAAACAGACGTATAAAAATTTTGAAGTAATAATTGTTAACGACGGCTCTAAGGACAATACTCTTGATATAATAAAAGAGTACGAAAAAAAGGACAACAGAATACGCGTTTTCTCTCAGGAAAACGGAGGCGTTTCGGCGGCAAGAAATACCGCGCTTACAAAGGTAAAGGGAAAATATATTACCTACGTTGACGCTGACGATTCCCTGCCTTCCGACGCCTTTGAAACTCTGATATCATTTATGGCGGAGGACGTCGATTTGGTTGTCGGCTCGCACGACGAGGTAAGAATAGGAAAACGCCACCACCTTGAAAAGCCGAAAACGATTGAGGGAAAGGATATTCCCGGGCGCTTTCGGGAATACGACCCCGTTGTATGGTGGCCCTGGGGCAAGCTTTACCGAACAAGTATTATTCTTGATAACAAGCTTTCCTATGATACAAATATAACCTTCGGCGAGGACCATATTTTTAACCTTCTCTATGCAAAATACATTAAGGGCAAGGTTATAGTTACGGATAAGGTGGTTTATAATTACCACTACATAAGGGGCGGACTCTGTTCAAAGTATTATCCCAATATGAACGAGCTTCAGATTTACGTATACTATAAAATTGAGGACTTCTTCGGCGGTCGCGATACCACGCCGTATCCTATAAGAGTTCATTATTCGGGCGCATATCTTAAAGGGCTTGTTGATTACTACGCAGCATGGCTTCCGTTTAACAAGGCAGTTGAAAAGGTAAAGGAAAGCTTTGAGATGTATGCGCATATAATTGACGATTATACTATTAAAGAATTCTTTACCGAAGAGGAGTTCGGCTTTTACAAGTCGGGCGACTACAAGGCTCTTACAAAGGATTATATTATCAAAAACCCGAAAAGAACCATATTCCGAAAAGGCAAGAGAACCGTAAGACGTTTTCTTGAATTACAACAGAAAATATTTCTTAAAAGAAAATAATCCAAAAAGAAAATAATCCAAGGACGCCCTTGGGGCGCCCGTCATAAAGAAGGTTAGGTTTTGGCTTCATCCTTTTGCCCCTAACAACATAAAAAACCGTCTGAATACGCAAGTATGCAGACGGTTTTATTATGCCGTTATAACCTAAAATTATTTTGCCAAAACTGCTTCGCACCCAAAAATGAGCATATTTTTTGTCAGAACAAAGCACAAAATCACCATAAGGCTTGCCGCCTTATGGTGATTTTTAATGAAGTTATGGCGTAAAAGATGCCATTTTTGGGCTGACATTCTTTA
>JAFSZK010000006.1 GCA_017458975.1 Eubacterium sp.
CCAAAGTAGTTGATGAAACCATCTTCTATTTCAACTATATCAAACCTTTAAGAAAACTGAATAAAAAACCGCCAGTCCAATATCGCATTGAACTGGCAGCTTAATTCTTTTTTGTGTCTACGAACTATTGACTAGGTCACCATGCTGTGCTTTTTTATCCGAGCATAACATCAAGAAGCATCATAATTGAAAAGCCCGATATTATTCCGAGAGTTGAGAAGTATGAGCTTCCTTTGTTTTTTTGACAAGCGGGTATAAGCTCATGAACGGCAACTAAAATCATTGCTCCCGCCGCAAAGGAGAGCGCATAGGGTAAAAGCGATTTGACGTAAATAACAAGAGCTGAACCGATTAGCCCCGAAACAGGCTCAACAAGAGCGGAAGCCTGACCCCAGAGGAAGCTTTTTAATCTTGTTTTTCCCTCCCTTCTGAGCGGCAGGGACACCGCCGCACCCTCGGGAAAATTCTGAATTCCTATTCCGAGAGCAATTGTAACGGCTCCCATTAATGCCTCGTTTGATATTTCTCCGCTGCCGAGCGCCCCAAAGGCTACTCCTATTGCAAGACCTTCGGGTATATTATGAAGAGTTATTGACATAATAAGCATAAAAGCTGTATTCGATTTTTCTTCTTTTTTGAATAACCCTACAGCCCTGTCACATATAACCATAAAAAGCGAGCCGATTAAAAAGCCCGAAAACACAATCCAGCACGGCTTCAGTCCTGCCAATTGCTCTGCCTGAGTTATCGCAGGTTCAAGAAGTGAAAAGAAGCTTGCGGCAATCATTACTCCCGCAGAAAAACCGAGCATAAGGTTTAAATGTTTACGCTTTGGCTCTTTAAAAAACAATACCACAGCCGCGCCGAGAGCGGTTATCATCCATGTTCCGAGGGTTGCCAAAAGCGAGTATAATACAGGATAATTCATTTTATCACCCGTATTATATTATTCAAAATCATAAAACAAGTGAAAACGGCGGGCATCAGCCCGCCGCATATATTATTTACATTTTACTTTACGGACTTTACTCCATGGTCCGTAATACTTTTTGTTTCCGATTTTCTTATATCCTCTTACTTTAACATAATAGGTAACTCCCCTGTTAAAGCCCTTACCGGTATAGGAAGCATATTTACTTGAAAGGCTCTTTTTTGCTACAACACGGGTAAACTTACTGTTTCTTGAATACTTAATCTGGTATCCGTTTGCGCCGTGAACCTTATTCCAGCTTGCTTTAAGTCTTCCCGAGGAGGGAGAAGTAAGCGATTTATGATTAATCTTTTTAGGCGTTGTAATCGCAGTAAGAATTGCGCTTTGTTCTCCGACTGTTTTGCCTTTATACGCTTCAACAATATAATAATGGAACGTACCGGGTTTAAGATTAACGTTAGTATAAGCGTTAGTATAGGGAGATTTTATTGTTGCAATTCTGGTTTTTGCGGTTGTGGAGGGATTATATGTATAAACATAGTAACCGTCGGATGAGGTCTGAGTATTCCACGCAACGGTAATTGTTGTAGGCGTATTCTTATGTATACGCATATTCATTACTTTACCGAAATCATTAGTGCTTTCAGGGGTCTTGGTACTTGCGGGCATGGACGAATATACGGGAATATAAAACGTTCTTGCGCTTTTAAGTACGTTTGCTTTAGAATATGCTTTATATATTGACTCGGACTCTTTGGAGGGAGCGTCAATGTTTTGCATATATTCGTGGGAATAAAGATTATTTGAGTCCTTATTTACGTTAAATTTCTGAAGATAGTTTGTGTACTGATACTTATATGTTGCGCCGATATATGCAGCTCCGCCGTAAATGGTTCTGTACGGCGTTATCCACGGACGGTTGTAATTGAAATACTTTGTTCTTACTTTATCTTTATGAATATATCCTACGCTGAAGCTCTTTTTATTTTTATTTGAATCAGTTCCGGTTACGGAAGCAGTTTTATAATTGCTGTTATAAAGCCTTACTTTATAATAATCACCGTAGATTGAAATATAAACAAGTCCCTGAGAGGTGCCGATAGAAGCGCTGTATCCGCTGCCTTTTTTATTAGCGGAATCGTAGGAGGAATATATAGTTGCAGTAGCGTTTGGCTTAAGGTAACCCGACGCCCACTCAAGACCCGACATACCGCCCGAAGTAGCGCCGATACTGTAATAATTATAAATACCGTTAAACGGAGTTTTTTTACCGCTTGTTCCGGACACGTTGTCCGTATTCGTCGTTCCAACCTCTTTAACGATTCTTGAAGCAAGGAAGTAAGGGCTTAAGCCGCTGTTTTTACCCGCTTCCATAATTGCCTTGGAATACTTAACGGCGTTTCCGCCTGAGTCCTTATATGTTACCTTTGTACCCGAAGTATTGTAATAGGATATGTTTGCATTTTTCATCCATGTTGAAGCAATAATAGCCTCAACTCCCGACTGGGTCTGGCTTGAAGAATACTTATTTGACTCAAACTGGAAAACATGCTTTTCATCAAGGAAATTCCTCGGGTCCATATAATACTGAACAGCCCATGCGGAAGCGACCTTACAATTAGCGTAAGGCACTTTGTTTTTACACGAAGAGCAATTACAGAAATAATCACTCGTCCTGCCCGAGGTTTCAATAATCTGGTTTGAATGAGAGCTTCTTTCACCCGATACAGCCGTATTCCAGTTAAGCCCGGTTTTAAACGGAGTAAACGTCCAGTTGGGATATTTATTATGTAGGCTTACAAGGGAATTAATATAAGAATCGGGAAAGCCTGCGTTTTTTAACTGTTGAGCGTAAGTGGCTGCGCTCGCGCTGAAGGAAAGCGGCGCAAGGCAGGTAAAGGTCATAATTAACGACATTATTACGCTTAATATTTTACGCATAGAATACTCCTTTAATTTAAGAAATAAATATACTCTATCCTTATAATGATACCATTTTGTAACTATTTTGTCAACTTTTGCGATTTTTGACAATTGAATATTGAATTATACGGGAGAATATTGTATAATACTGTCGAAGAAAATTAAGAATATACGGTGCAGATATGGATAAGCTAAACAAAGAAGAAAAAGAATTATTAGATAATATAAAAACGAATATTACTCTTTTGAGAAAGGTAAACGGTATATCTATGAGAGATACCGCAGAGTCTCTCGGAGTTAAGGAAAACACTTACCGCGTTTGGGAGGACCCTGATAAAAGCAGTCCTAAGCCCCATTATATTTACAAGATTGCCAAAGCCTATGGGGTTACGACGGATTTTATGTATTCAAATAACCTTTCGGATGTTGACGGCGCGGAAGCTTTTAATATAAGCGACAGCGAGCTTGACGATATTAAAAAGGCTTACGGAGATAAATATTTAAGCGAGCTGAGTAATTCCGAAAAGGTAATTATAATGCAATTAAGACAGCTTAATAAAGAAGATAAAAAGAAAGCCCTGGAGGCTCTTTCAAAAGCTCTTGATGAAATATACAATCAATAAAAACAGCACCTATGGTGCTGTTTTTATCTTATACAGGGATTATTTTTTCTTTCATAATCAAGAGTTGTCAGTTCCTCATGGCCGGGATATACGTTATAGTCGCCGTCAAGAGCAGCAAGCCTTTTGAGAGAGGTTATCATATCGGGTACCGAACCGCCCGGAAAATCCGTTCTTCCGCACGAAAGACAAAAAAGCGTATCGCCGGTAAAAAGCTCCTTACCCGCCTTATAACAAACGCTTCCCCTTGTATGACCCGGAGTTGAAATAACCTCTATTTCAGTATCTCCGAGAGTGATTACGTCGCCGTCATTAACAATTATATCGGCTTTGATATCGGGATTAATACCGCTGAGCGAAAGCGCGCCTGAGGTCAGCATGGGCTCGTCCTCTTTTGATATAACTACCTTTGCTGCGTATTTTTTCTTAACCGAATTTACGCCGCCGATATGGTCGAAATGTCCATGGGTCAAAAGGATGTACTTAAGCTCGGTATCGCCTATAAGCTCCTGCATTTTTTCGTTATATTCGCTGCAATCAATAAGCGCGGACTGATTTGTTTTATCGTCAATAAGAAGGTAGCAATTATTATAAATCGCACCGAAAACTCCGTATCTTACCATATTACAAATCCTTACTGTCAAGAATAATAGTCACGGGTCCGTCATTTACAAGCTCAATTTGCATATCAGCTCCGAATTCGCCGGTTTCAACGCTTTTAACACACGAGTCCTTCAAGCCCTTTACAAAATATTCGTAAAGCGGGATTGCCTCGTCGGGCTTTGCCGCTCCGATAAAGGAGGGACGTCTGCCGTGGGAACAGTCGGCAGCAAGAGTGAACTGAGATATTACGAGCATTTCCCCGTCGATATCAAGCGTTGACAAATTCATTTTTCCGTTTTCATCCTCAAATATTCTCAGATAAGGAATTTTTTTAACGAGCTTATCGGCGTCCGCTTTATTGTCACCCTCAACAACGCCGAGTAAAATCATAAAGCCCTTATTACACTTGCCGACGGTTACTCCGTCAATATCGCATTTTGCATAAGCTACTCTTTGAATTACAGCTTTCATATTATTCTCCTATAGTTCGGTTCTTTCAATAAGATATACGCCTTCAATTTTAGAGAGCATTTTGATAATGGAGTCAAGATGCTCTTTTCCGTTTACCGCTACGCTAATTGTTGTAAGACAGTTACCGTCATTAATCGGTCTTGAATTAATTGAGTGCATTTTAACATGCGCCGAAAGTATTGCGGTTGTAACGTCAAGAACGAAGCCGTCCCTGTTAATTGAATAAATATTGAGCGTGGACCTTGCTTCAATTTTAAGCGAGCTGTCCCATCTTGCGGCAATCCAGCGCTCGGGCTCGGGACTGTTTTGAAGGTCCGAGGGAACGTTTTTACAATCCTTTCTGTGAATTGTAAGTCCGTGTCCCCTTGTAATAAAGCCGATAATCGGCTCGCCCGGAAGCGGATTACAGCACTTACCCATATTGATAAGGCAATTGTCAATTCCCTCAACAATAACGCCGTTTGAGGAAGCGACCGATTCGCTGCTTCCATCGGGCATGGAAACTGCCTTTGCAGGCTCCTTAACCTCTTTCCAGTTCTTGTTATATTCATCCTTTAAGCCGGGCATAATACGGCTTATTTTCAAGCCGCCGTAGCCTATTGCGGCATAGAGGTCGTCTGCTGATGAAAAACGTTGTCTGTCGGCAATTTTCTGAATAAACGCCTCGTACTTATAATTATCTTCAAAGCGTATATAGTTTCTCTTAAGCTCATGCTCAAGGGCGCTTCTGCCTTCGACAATATTTTCTTCACGGCGTTCTTTTTTAAACCACTGACGGATTTTAGAGCGCGCCTCACTCGTTTTAACAATTGAAAGCCAATCCCTTGAGGGACCCTTTCCGACCTGCTTTGAGGTTATAATCTCAACAATCTGTCCGGTCTGAACGGTTGTATCAAGAGGTACGATTCTTCCGTCAATCTTTGCGCCTATCATACGGTTACCTACCGCAGAGTGAATAGCATAGGCAAAGTCAATTACAGTTGAACCGCGGGGCAGACATTTTACGTCGCCCTTAGGAGTGAATACATATATTTCATCAAGCGCAAGGTCGCCCTTGATATTTGCAATAAGCTCGGACGCGTCGTCGGTATTATCGTTATCAAGCACGTTATTAATCCACTTAAGCGAATCATCCAGCTTATCCTTTCCGCCCTTGCCGATTTTATATTTCCAATGCGCTGCGATACCGTATTCCGCAGTCTTATGCATATCCCAGGTTCTTATCTGAATTTCAAACGGTATGCCCTTATTTGAAAGTACGGTTGTATGAAGCGACTGATACATATTAGGCTTAGGGGTTGAAATATAATCCTTAAAACGACCCGGAAGCGGAGTAAACATATCGTGAACGATACCGAGCGCGTTATAACAGTCAATCATTGAATCAACAATAATTCTTACGGCGTATATATCATAGATTTCTTCAAAGTTCCTGCCCTTGATATATACCTTTCGGAATATACCGTGAACGGATTTTACCCTTGAAGTAATCTGGCAATTCTTCATAACAGGGGTAATTTTTTCCTTAATCTGTTCGGTTATCTCTTTAAGAAATTTTTCGCCCTCCTCCTTTTTCATAGAAAGCGAGTTTTCAATTTCCTTATACGCAAGAGGGTCGAGGTATTTTATTGCTATATCTTCAAGCTCCTCTTTAAATCCACGGATACCGAGACGGTGAGCGATAGGGGCGTAAATTTCAAGCGTTTCAAGGGATTTTTCACGCTGCTTTTCAGGCGGCATATGCTCAAGAGTACGCATATTATGAAGCCTGTCGGCAAGCTTGATAATAATAACTCTTACGTCGCGGTTCATTGCGATAAACATTTTTCTTATGTTTTCCGCCTGAACCTCCTCCCTTGTGGAAAGCGGAATCTGACCGAGCTTTGTAACGCCGTCAACAAGAAGCGCGACGTCGTCGCCGAACTCCTCTTTAATAAACTCGATATCGTATTTTGTATCCTCAACAACATCGTGAAGAAGCGCAGCTATAATACACTCGTTATCCATACCCATATCAAAGAGTATTTTAGCGACTGCTACGGGGTGCATTATATACGGCTCACCCGAGCGGCGTCTCTGGTCCTTATGCGCCTCTCTTGCAAGCTCGTAAGCGTGTCTTATTCTTTTGTAATCATAAGCGTCGTTACTTTTGACCTCTTCAAAAAACGCCTCGAAGCGGTCGTCATAGTTTTTGTAATCAACTGTCAAGACTGAGTCTCTCCCTTAATGCTTTTAAAACCTCTGTATTTTCAAGGCTCACCTTTTGGTCAACCTTATTCATAGTTATAATATCCGTAACTTCAATCAGTCCCGCCTGCTCAAACGCTTTAAGCGCAATTCTGAGCTGTGCATAGCTAAGCTTGTTCTGAAGTCTGAAATATAGATTGTCAATTCCTAATCTGTAGCCGTAATTACTTTTCAGAAATCTGTAAAGCAAAGCGCACACTTCCCTGTCGGGATAAAACGATTTATCCGCCTTGTCGGTAAGCTTATATTTATCGTATGCGTTCTTTTCGGCAAAATACTTTTCGTCGTCGTTTGAAGCGAGCTTCATATCAACTATCTGAAGCGATAAATAATTTCTTCCGTTAAATGAATTTTTGCCGACTCTTAAAGCAAGATTGAGAATATCGCCCGCCTTATAAGGAATTGTATCGCTCGACATACCGAATTTAACCGCTTTAATAACGCAGCCGTTCTTTTCAAAAACAAGACGGAGATGTCTGTTTTCTTTAAGCGGCTGAACGTCAATCAGCTTCATTTTATAAACGCCGAAAACCGCCTGGGGATTGCTTTCGCCGTAGGGCTCAAGTACCGAAAGGCTGTCAACAAGCTCAAAATTAAGATAATCGGGCGATATCTTACAGTCAAGAACGAGCTTGGGGCTCGGCATAATATCATATTTTTCAAGCGCATATTCGTTAATATGCTTTCTGAAAAGGTCGATATTATCCGCGTTCAGCGTAACGCCGGCTGCAAGAGGATGACCTCCGAAGCGGATTAAATCGTTACTGCACGCGCTTATTGCGTCAAATATATTGAAACCCTCGATACTTCTTGCCGAGCCTCTTGCAATACCCTCGTCATCAATTCCGATAACAAAAACGGGTTTTGCATATTCGCCGACAAGGTGGCTTGCAACAATACCGACAACGCCTTGGTGATAATTACTGCCTGCAATAACAATTACTCTTCCCTCAGCAAGAGAGGGATTTTCAGCAATTTTACTTTTTACATCGTCAAGTATCTGCTTTTCGGTTTCCTGTCTTAAAGAGTTTGCATACTCCATTTTTTCGCGAAGCTCAATACTTTTATCCGGCGAATCGGATAAAAGAAGCTCAACGGCTCTCGACGCGTCGCCCATTCTTCCGAGAGCGTTAATTCTCGGGCAAATCTGAAAAGCAACGCTGTTTGACGTCATATCATCCTTATTAAGAGCTTCGTAATTTCTGAATGCGGGACGCGGTCGGTTATTAAGTATTTCAAGTCCCGCCTTAACGAAAAAGCGATTTTCACCTCTAAGCGGTACCATATCGGCAATAGTTCCCACGGCGACTAAATCAAGATAATCGCCCATAAGCTCTTCAATATCGTCCTCAAAAATTGCGCAAATCAACTTAAAAGCAACGCCGACTCCGCAGTAATCGCGAAATTCAAGAGAGTTTTCCTCACGATAGGGATTAATTACAGCCTCCGCCCTCGGCAGGGTATCTCCGAGTCGGTGGTGGTCAGTTATAACAAGGCGCATACCGAGGGAGTAAATATATTCGGCTTCATCAACGGAATTAATACCGTTATCAACCGTTACAATAAGCTCGGCTCCGTCCTCTTTAATCTTATCAATAGCTGATTTATTAAGTCCGTAGCCCTCGCCCTCACGGTCGGGAATATAATAAAAAACGTCGGCGCCTTCCTTTTTAAGAAAGCTGACAAGAAGCGCGGTTGAGGTAACTCCGTCACAGTCATAATCGCCGTATACACAGATTTTATCCCCGTTATCAATAGCGTCGCCGATAGTAAAAGAAGCCTCCTCCATATCGGCGAAATTAAAAGGCGACGTAAATTCGGTTGTGTCGTTTAAGAAATCGGACACCGCCACGTCATCGTCAATTCCTCTTGAAACAAGTAAGAAAGCAATAAATGGGTCAATATTGAATTTTTCCGAAAGGAGCGACGCCTTTTCCTTATCGGCGTCGCGTATTACCCACTTTTTATACGCCATTACGAATTTTTATCCACCTTATGAAATTTCTTTAAATTGCCTGTCTTTTCGGCTCTTTTTTCAAGCACTGCTTCAACGTCCTCAATGCTTATTCCTTCATTAACCATCATAACGAGAGTATGATAAATAAGGTCACAGATTTCACCGACGGTTTCCTCCTTATCGCCGTTTTTTGCGGCAATTACCATTTCGGTACTCTCTTCTCCGACCTTCTTTAAAATCTTATCGAGTCCCTGCTCAAAGAGGTAACAGGTATAAGAGCCCTCCTCCCCCGCTTCCAGTCTCTTTAAAATTGTTTCATAATCATTTCTGATATAATCCATATTATTCTCCAAACTCAATGTTATTGAAAAAGCAGCTGTGATTTCCCGTGTGACAGGCGGCGCCCGTCTGAATAACGGTAATTAAAAGCGTATCGTCGTCGCAATCGCCTTTAATATCAACAATTTTCTGATAATGTCCCGAGGTTGCACCCTTGTTCCAGAGCTCTCCTCTTGAACGGGAGTAGAACCAGGTATAACCCGTTTCAAGAGTTTTCTTCATAGACTCCCTGTTCATATAAGCAAGCATTAAAACCTCGCCCGTTTTATCCTCCTGAATAATAGCGGGAATTAAATCGCTCTTTTTAAAATATTTTTCTATATCAACCATTACAAACACCTATTGCCTCTTTCAGATTAAGAGTTCCCTTATAGATTGATTTACCGCAGATTGCGCCGTAAAGCTTATTATCGCGCAGGGTGATAATATCATTTATATCCGTCACGCCGCCCGACGCGGTTATATCACAGCTTACCGCTTCGTTAAGCTCGCAGAGCTGTTTTACATTTGGTCCCGAAAGAGTACCGTCCTTTGAAATATCGGTATAAATAATAGTTTTAACTCCGATTTGTTCCATTTGCTTTGCAAGGTCAATAAAGTAGGTATCGCTGCCCTCGGTCCAGCCTTCGGTTGCGGCATAGCCGTTCTTTGCGTCAATACCTACGGCAATTAAGTCGCCGAATTCCTTAACAGCGTTTTCAACCAGCTTCGGGTTTTTCAGTGCAACAGAGCCCAAAATCACTCTGCTGATACCGTTATTTGCGTAATATTCAATATCCTGCATTGTACGGATACCGCCGCCGATTTCAACCTTAAGCGAGGTCTTTTGGGCAACCTCAATAAAGGTTTTTGAGTTAACCCTCTTTTTTTGAAGAGAACCGTCAAGGTCAACCATATGTATCCACTCTGCGCCTGCTTTTTCAAAGTCTTTTGCAGTTTCAAGCGCGTTGGCGGCAACCTGCTCGGCGGTTGAAAAATCGCCCTTAAAAAGCCGAACGGGCTTTGAATCAATTATATCAATTGCAGGAAAAATAATCATATTAAAGAACTCCTTTAGTTGAAAGAACGGTATCCTCGCCCGTTTTCTTTACTGCAATTTTAAGCGCGTGAGCCGTTGCCTTAAACATTGCCTCAATCTGGTGGTGAGCGTTATTTCCGTAAGGCACGTTAATATGAAGCGTA
>JAFSZK010000035.1 GCA_017458975.1 Eubacterium sp.
GTAGACGTATACGGCGCGGACGTTCTTCGTACCTACGTGCTCTTTATGGGCGACTATGAGCAGGCGGCTCCGTGGAGCGAATCAAGCGTTAAGGGCTGTAAGAGGTTTATTGACCGTCTCTGGAAGCTTCAGGATATGACTGTTGACGGAGACGAGTATTCAAAAGAGCTCTCCTCGGCTATGCATAAAACTATTATGAAGGTATCAAACGATATTGAGGCAATGAAGTTCAATACCGCAATTGCCGCAACAATGACCCTTCTTAATCAGATTTACGAAAACGGTAAAATCAACCGTGCTGAGCTTAAAGACCTTCTTCTTATAATTAATCCCTTTGCTCCCCACGTTACCGAGGAAATATGGGAAAATATGGGCTTCGGCGGAATGCTTAACGAGGCTGAGTGGCCCTCATATGACGAAGAAAAGACCAAGGACGATACGGTTGAAATCGTGCTTCAGGTTATGGGTAAGGTGCGCTCAAGAGTAACCATTCCCGTTGATATGCCAAAGGACGAGGTTATCGCTCTTGCAAAAGAGGATGAAAAAATTAAAGAGCTTATAGACGGAAAAGAGATTAAAAAGGAAATCTACGTTCCCGGCAAGCTCGTAAATATCGTAGCAATTTAAGAAAAGCACCCTGCGGGGTGCTTTTTTAATTGATAATTGACAATTGACAATGGACAATGGACAATGGATAATTTCGGGTAGCTTCTCTTCGATTATATTATGCAGAGGAAATGTCCGCTTGCGGACGATAAAAGACTGTTGTCTAAAAGGCTGATTGATAGGCACGTTTTATGCAGATTTTTTGAAAAATAATTTTTTTTGCGATTTTTACGGTCCGATTATGCATAAAACCTGAATAAAAACGCCGAAAACCACCCTATTAGTGAAGGGGTTAATTAGCTTAAAGCTTTAAGCTAATGGAAAATGTATAATGGATAATGGATAATTTCGGGTGCGGGTTATTCCCCTGTTAGGGGAAATGTCACGAAGTGACAAAAGGGTCTGCCGTTCTGCAAGAAGAGCCCGCCCTTAATTGTCAATTATCAATTATCAATTATCAATTATCAGTCGGCTTCTTCAAAACTTTCGGGAGGCTTAAAATGGATAACAGCGGATGGATTTGTCTTAACAGAAAAATACTGAATTGGGAGTGGTATCAGAATAACAACGTCAAAGCCGTTTTTATTCACTGTCTTTTAAAAGCAAATTATGAGGATAAGCGCTGGCAGGGACATATAATACACCGAGGGGAGTTCATAACGAGCTACGATACTCTTTCACGGGAGCTGTCAATGAGCGTTAATATAATACGAAATGCAATTAAGAAATTGATTGAAAGTGGGGAAATCGAGGTAAAAAGCACAAACAAAAATACCCTCATAAAGTGCCTTAATTACAGCGCTTATCAGGATAAGCCCGAGGAAAATCACAAACAAACCACAATCAAATCACAAACAAATCACAAACAAAGCACAACAACTAACAATAATAACAATAAAAACAAATATAACAATAAAAAGGGAAGGATTAAAAGAGAGCCGAATTTTGATTTAAAGGAGCTGTACGAAAAAGCAATACATAACGATAATTACGATATATAGAAAATAACTATTGCATTAATATAATATTTTTGTTATAATATTTTTGTTAAATTTTAATTACATAATAAGGAGTAAAAATTATGGCAGATGAAAAGAAAAAGCTTTCTCTCGGCGGCATCGACGGCGCAGCTGAAGAAAAAGGCTCACTTATCAAAACTATTTGGCAGTTTGTTAAGTTCCTCGTTGTAAGCGGAATCGTAACTATTATCCAGTTAGTTCTTGCAAACGTACTTCCGTTTGTATTTGATAAAGTTACAACGCCTCTTCCGAACTTCCTTCGCGGAATTTTTGACCCCAACGTTGTATTTGACCCTTCAACTAAAGAGGGCGCAAAACAGGTTGCAAAGTATGTTGTTGATTCGGCAAGCGGAAACCTCGGAGGCGTTATTGAAAACGGTTTAGTTATCGGCGGTATCGTTACATGGGGATTCCTTCTTCCTTTCTTCCTTTCAAACCTTATTGCTAATATCTACGGCTTCTATCAGAATAAAAAGACGACCTTTAAGTCCGACGCGCCTTGGTATATGTTTGCAATCTATATTTTCATTATGATTGCTCTTATCCTCTTCTCAACCTGGTTCCAGGGCTGGCTTGTAGGCATTATCGCAAAGGCTCCGTGGGAGTGGCTTAACGGACTTGCAAGAACAATTGCAGGACTTGCTGCCGGATTTGTACAAATGATATTCCTCTTCCCGATGGAAAAATTCGTTCTCCTTCGCGAGAAGAAGACAGACGAAGAGGCAACAGAAGAAGCTGCAGCAGAATAATACTA
>JAFSZK010000036.1 GCA_017458975.1 Eubacterium sp.
GTTCCCGCCATTAACGAGGGCGCGGCTCAGAAATGCTACTATAACGAAGAATATGATTGCCAGAATGCCGCAAGAGTTGACGACGATAAGTATCCCGCTTTTGACAGCGACGGCGACGGAAAGGACGATAATTTCTGTAAAATCCACTGGAAACAGCTCAAAGGAGTTGAATAAAAAAAGCCCCCTTTTGGGGCTTTTTTAATTACGAATTACGAATTACAAATTACGAATTGAGGGCGGACTCTGTCCGCACCTGATTATAACGGGTGTGGGCAAAGCCCACCCGAAATTATTCACTATTCACTATTCACTATTCTCTTTTATACTATCATTCCGCCTTCTATCCAGCTCATAACGCTCGGATATTCCTCTTTGTATTCGTCAAGCTTTTCGGTATTTGAATCAACAAATGCCTGAAATTCGTCAACGTCCTCAAAAGCGTAGGTGAAATCCTGTTCAAAATCATAGGTAGCCGAGAAGAAATAATCGAACAAGTCATCAGCGGAGAAAAGCTCAAGCAGCTTGTCCGCAGTCTGCTCGGTAATATAATCGTAAGCATTTTTAACGGTTATCTCATCGTCCTCGTCGTCAGCGTCAATATTCTCGTCCTCATAGCAATAATCGACAATTTCGTCAAGCCCGATTCCGAGCGCTTCAAGCGAATCTATAACGTCCTCATAGCTTGCCTCGTTAACCTCGTCATAAACGCGGTAAACAAATTCGCCTATAAGGTTTTTAAGGGCGTTGGCTTTAAAGAGGGCGTCAATTTCGTGTCCCTCCTCGTCGGTAATGACGTAACCGTCCTCGTCAAGATTATCCCATAAAAGCTCGTAAAGATAGATATATTTTTCTTTTTCTTCAAAAATAGTTTCGTGAATATAACCGCCTAAATCCATAACTACCTCCAGATATTATGTTTCTATTGTATACTATAGCGGAATAATTTTCAATATTGCATTGCATAAAATTTTATACTATAATATAATTTACCGATTTATCACAATCGCTTAACAATGTGTTAATCAAAATGGATTACCCTATGGTATATTATAAAGCAGAGAGGTGCTTATTATGAAAAAAAGCAAAATTATTATTTCGATATTATTAGCCCTTGTTATTGCAATGTCGTTTGCGGCGTGCAAGAGCGGCGATTCAAATAAAAGTTCAAAGAAAGGCGAGGGAACAACCGCAGCCGCTGATATAGGCGAACAGCCCGAAAACGGAGACGCTCCGGCTCCTGCCGACGCAACTCCCGCGGACGCTGCTCCGGCTGACGGAAAAACTCCCGAAAACGGTGCAAACCCCGCGTCGGGCGGAAATAACGCGAATAAAACCGCAACGACCAAAAAGTCCGGCAAAGACTCTAAAAAGCCGAGCGCGCCCAAGAACGTTTCCGGAGTCAAGGCGACTGAGGTTACGACAACGAGCATTACGCTTGAGTGGAACAAGGTAAAGTGTACGGCGTATCAGGTTTATATGAGCCGTGACGGCGTTAAATGGAGCTATATTTCAAAGAAGCTTGACAAAAATACAATAACAATTAAGAATCTTCATTCATATACGGATTATTATTTTTCGGTAAGAGCGTATAACGCTAACGATAAGGGCGCCGTTGCTTCAAAGTGGACCAAGTCCCTGCTTGTAAAAACCAAGCCCGTAAATAACGAAAGAAATATTAAGATTAACGTTAAGCTTCCCGCAAAGGGAAATAATGCCGATAAGGTAAGAATCTATATTAACGACGAGAAAAAGCCGATTGACGAACACAGCGTAACTCTTACCGGAGATACTTATTCGTTTAAGACTCCTAAGAAGTACAAGGGCGTTGTTAAGGTTAAAGCCGTTCTTGTAAAAGAAAACGTTAAGGACGCGGTCAAAACCGATAAGGATACCGTTAACCTTGACCTTTCAGCCGTAGGAATTGAAAACGTCAACGGAGGAAGAGACTAAAAAAAGCCCCGAAAGGGGCTTTTTTAATTACGAATTACAAATTACAAATGACGAATTGAGGGCGGGCTCTGCCCGCACCTGATTATAATGGGTGTGGGCAAAGCCCACCCGAAATTATCCATTGTCCATTATCCATTATCCATTGTCCTCCGTACCATAAAGACGACTGATAACTTACAACTAAATTTGAGGAGGACTTTCCTTTTTTAGCTATAATATACAAAATTATATTTTATGTTGAATTTGACATAATAAGGTGTTATAATGTAAATTGGTTTTATAGGAAATTCATTTTCCGACCGTATTTTGTAATTTTTATTAGGGAGGATTATCCAATGGCAAGAACAAAGAAAACCATGGATGGTAACAGCGCTGCCGCTCACGTAAGCTATGCGTTTACCGAGGTTGCTGCTATCTATCCTATTACTCCTTCATCGCCAATGGCTGAGGAAACCGACGCTATGGCAGCAAAGGGAGTAAAGAACCTTTTTAACCAGACAGTAAAAGTTGCCGAGCTCGAATCCGAAGCAGGCGCAGCAGGTGCTGTTCACGGTTCACTTTCAGCAGGTGCTTTAACTACTACTTACACCGCTTCCCAGGGTCTTTTACTTATGATTCCCAATATGTATAAGATTGCCGGTGAGCTTATTCCGAGTGTAATTCACGTTTCAGCTCGCTGCGTTTCAACTCACGCACTTAACATTTTCGGCGACCACAGTGACGTTATGGCTTGCCGTCAGACAGGTTATGCTATGCTTTGCTCGGCTAACGTTCAGGAGGTTATGGACCTCGGCGCAGTTGCTCACCTTGCAACTCTTAAGAGCCGCGTTCCTTTCCTTCACTTCTTTGACGGTTTCCGTACCTCTCACGAGGTTCAGAAGATTGAAACATGGGACTATGAGGACCTTCGCGACCTTATTGATATGCAGGACGTTGCTGATTTCCGCGCAAGAGCTCTCAATCCCGAAAGACCCGTTCTCCGCGGTTCTGCCGAGAACTCCGATATCTTCTTCCAGCACAGAGAGGCTTGTAACAAGTATTATAACGACTCCGTTGCTGCAACCGAAATGTACCTTGAAAAGGTAAACGCTAAAATCGGAACAGACTATAAGCTCTTTAACTACTACGGCGCAGATGACGCTGAAAGAGTTATCGTTGCTATGGGCAGCGTTTGCGATACTATTAAAGAAACTGTTGACTTCCTTAACGCAAGAGGCGAAAAGGTTGGTATGGTTTGCGTTCATCTTTACAGACCGTTCTCAGCTGCTCACCTTGTTGCTTCAATACCCGAAACGGTAAAGAGCATTTCCGTAATCGACAGAACAAAAGAGCCCGGCGCTCTCGGCGAGCCTCTTTATCTTGACGTTGTTGCTGCTCTTCGCGGCTCAAAGTTCGACCAGGTTCCCGTATACGGCGGACGCTACGGCCTTGGTTCAAAGGATACTCTTCCCGCTCACATTATCGCTGTGTTCGCAAATATGAACGCACCCGAGCCGAAGAAGACCTTTGTACTTTCAATCGAGGACGACGTAACAAATCTTTCGCTTCCGATTACCGAAACTCCCGATACAACTCCCGCAGGAACTACCTCATGTAAGTTCTGGGGTCTCGGCTCAGACGGTACCGTAGGCGCTAATAAGGACTCTATCAAGATTATCGGCGACCATACCGATATGTTTGCTCAGGGTTACTTCTTCTATGACTCCAAGAAGTCCGGCGGTATTACCGTATCCCACCTTCGTTTCGGTTCATCACCGATTACATCAACTTATCTTATTAACAAGGCTAACTTTGTTGCCTGCCATAATCCTTCATATGTTGATAAATATGATATGGTTCAGGACCTTCTTCCGGGCGGTACGTTCCTTCTTAACTGTATCTGGAGCCCCGAAGAGCTCGACGCAAACCTTCCCGCTTCAATGAAGAAGTATATTGCCGAGAACGATATCAAGCTCTATACAATTAACGGTATTAAGATTGCCGAAGAGGTAGGTCTTCCCGGACGTGCTTCAACAATCCTTCAGTCCGCGTTCTTCACAATCAGCGGAATTCTTCCCGTTGACGAAGCAATCGGTTATATGAAGGAAAAGGTTATCGCTAAGTTCTCTAAGAAGGGACAGGCTATTGTTGATTCTAACTGCAACGGTATTGACAGAGGTTCAAAGGAAGTAGTTAAGATTGACGTTCCCGAATCATGGAAGAACGCAACCGACGACGGAAGAACTATTGACGTTCCTACCGACAGACCGGAAATGAAGAAGTTTGTTAAGGAAATCCTTGACCCCGTAGGAAGACTCCACGGTGACGACCTTCCCGTTTCTGCTTTCGTTGACAGCGCTGACGGCGTATTCCCGCAGGGCTCTGCAGCTTTCGAAAAGAGAGGTATTGCAGTAAACGTTCCCGAGTGGGAGCCCGATAAGTGTGCTCAGTGTAACAGATGTGCTATGGTTTGTCCTCACGCTGTTATCCGTCCCGTTGCTCTTAACGAAGAAGAGCTTGCGGCTGCACCCGCTTCAACAAAAACAGCTGACCTTAAGGTTCCGAAGAACACAGGTCTTAAATACTCACTCATCGTATCAACTCTCGACTGTACGGGCTGCGCAAGCTGTGCTAACGTTTGTCCTACAAAGTCTCTTACAATGAAGCCCATCGCTTCTCAGCTTGACGCTCAGGAAGCATTTGACGCTCTCGTTGATACAGAGATTAAGCCGACGGTTGCTACCAATACATTAATCGGCGTTCAGTATAAGAAGCCTTATCTTGAGTTCTCGGGCGCTTGCGCAGGCTGCGGTGAAACACCTTACGCTAAGCTTGCAACCCAGCTCTACGGCGACAAGATGTATATTGCTAACGCAACAGGATGTTCATCCATCTGGGGCGGCAGCGCACCTTCAACTCCTTATACCGTAGACAAGAAGGGCCACGGTCCTGCTTGGTCAAACTCACTCTTTGAGGATAACGCTGAGTTCGGTTACGGTATGTATCTTGCTCAGAAGCAGATTCGTGAAAGACTTGCTCAGGACGCTGAAATCCTTTCAAAGGCAGGTATCGCAGAGGCTGACGCTTGGCTCGCAACTTATGAAGACGCTTCCAAGAACGAGGCTGACGCAATTGCTCTTACAGCTGCTATTAAGGCTGCAAGCCTTGACGGCGAAGCTAAGGCAGCTGCCGAGGACTTCCTCAAGGACGCTGACTATGCTGCTAAGAAGTATCAGTTCATCTTCGGCGGCGACGGCTGGGCTTACGATATCGGCTTCGGCGGTCTTGACCACGTAATCGCTTCTAACGAAGACGTTAACATCGTTGTATTCGATACCGAGGTATATTCAAATACCGGCGGACAGGCTTCAAAGGCTACTCCTACCGGCGCAGTTGCTAAATTTGCTGCTTCGGGTAAGGTAGTTAAGAAGAAGGACCTTGCTGCAATCGCAATGAGCTACGGCTACGTATACGTTGCTCAGGTTGCTATGGGCGCTAACTACAACCAGTGCTTAAAGGCATTCCAGGAAGCAGCAGCTTATAACGGACCTTCAATCATTATCTGCTACGCTCCGTGTATTAACCACGGTATTAAGATGCCTTTCAACCAGTTTGAGCAGAAGAAGGCAGTGGACGCAGGTTACTGGAACTTATTCAGATATAACCCCGACCTCATTGCTCAGGGTAAGAATCCGTTCTCACTCGACAGCAAAGAGCCGACTGCTGACTATGTTGAATTCATCAACGGCGAAACAAGATATTCATCACTTAAGCGCTCCTTCCCGGGCAAGGCTGATGAGCTCTTTGCAGTAGCTGCCGAGAATTCAATCGAAAAGTACAACAAGCTCGCAAGACTTGTTGATTACTACGCTCCGGCTGAATAATCAAAATAATAAAACCGCCCTGCTCAGGGGCGGTTTTTTGTTTTACATTAAAACGTAATTCAGTTTTTTATTATTAATTTTAGTAAGTATTATTGAAAGTATAAGCGTGATTAATACTACCGATATGTATTTAATCAGATATGAATCAGAAAGGTATCCCACTGCTTCAAGAACAATTATATGGGAATAATATGTAAACGCCGAGGCGTTGCGCGCATAAATTGAAACGCCCGCGCCGTCCTTTCCGGGATTTTTAATAAGCAAAAAGAATATGCTCATTACAAGTAAATACAGGCTGAAATTAATCAAAAGATTATCGCCGTGTCGGTAATTAAAACTCTTTTCGGCAATATGTATTATCAAAGCAGCGCCGAAGATATAATAGAGCTTGTTTTTGAGGGATAATATTTTTTCCTCTTTTGCGCAAATAAAATCGCCGAGGAAAACGAAGCACGGACCGAATACCAAAAGCCTGAAAAGCCAGAAGCAGTGTTCAAACGAAAGCCCCTCCAAAGCGGGGAATACTTTTGTTACCGTTTTAACGTAGGTCAGAAATACGCACGCAGCCGTAATTAAAATAAGCGAAAATAAAAAAGTGTATTTTTGAAGCCTGATTTTGTGAATAAGCCATAGCAGTAAAGCCGAAATTAAAAGCGAAATACAAAACCACAGGTGCTCGGATATTCCGTATAAAAAGTATTTTATTATAAGAGCTTTTAAAAACGAAAGCGTAAGGCTTTTATTTTTTATTTCAATAAGTATAAGCCGCGTTGCATATACCGCGCTCCAGAAGGTATAAACCGCTAAGAGCTTTAATAAATACGTCTTTATAACGCTTTTTTTCGCATAGAGCTTTTTTGAAAGAAAGAAACCCGACGAGATAAAAAAGAAGGGAACGCCGATTCTTGCAATTCCGTTAATGCTGAAATCACTCAGCGTATCGGAAAAATACTTTAACGGCTTCAGGTGAATAACAACAATTAAAAGCGCGCAGAAGTATTTAAAATAATCTACCGAATAATAGCGTTTGGGTTTGGTTTGTTCCATAAACAACTCCGTATGTGTTTTTTACCATTATATCACGTCCCCCGAAAAAATCAAATAAGCGCCCGACGGCAACAAAAAAGGCACCGCTGCCGCGGTGCCATAACATTGTGCCTGAATTAACCGAAATATCTCTTGAGAAGTCCCTCAAATGCCTTACCATGGCGCGCCTCATCGCGAGCCATCTCATGCACGCTGTCGTGGATAGCGTCGAGACCCTGCTCCTTAGCCTTCTTTGCAAGCTCGGTTTTTCCTGCGGTTGCGCCGTTTTCAGCGGCAACTCTCATTTCAAGATTCTTCTTTGTTGAGTCGGTTACAACCTCGCCGAGCATTTCAGCAAAGCGGGCTGCGTGGTCAGCCTCTTCGTAAGCCGCCTTTTCCCAGTAAAGACCGATTTCGGGATAGCCTTCTCTGAAAGCTACTCTTGACATTGCAAGGTACATACCTACCTCGCTGCATTCGCCGTTAAAATTGTCGCGAAGGCCCTGTACGATTTCGGGGTCAACGCCGTCAATAATTCCAACCTTGTGCTCAGCAGCCCATGCCATATCGCCGCCGGCTTCCTTTTCCTTCATTTTTGCTCCGCAGATAGGACATACGTCTTCGGGTCCTTCATATCCGCATACGGGACAGTACTTTAACATAGCTTTTACTCCTTTAAAAAAATTTGAAATATATTATTTCTTACCTCTTATTATACATACTTTTCAAAAATAATCAATCTTTATTTTGATATTGACAAAATGTCTTATTTTATACATAATAAAGAAAGAGAATAAACGAATAGGAGTAATTTTATGTCTAAAGAAATCATTGGCTCAAATAACGAGCCGCTTAAGTTTCAGTTTATTACCGACGTTCATTATTATTCGAGAAAAAACGGAACCGAAGGACCTGCTTACGACAGGGAGGAAGCAAAGAGCCAGCAGGTAATCAAAGACAGTGATATCGTTATTAAAAGAGCCTTTGATATGCTTTGCGAGGATACCTCAACGGATATAGTAGTCCTTTCGGGCGATACCACGCGTAACGGCGAGTACACCTCTCACGAGGAGTTTATTGAGCTTCTTTACAGCCTTAAGGAAAGAGGCAAGCGCGTTTACGTTATTACCGCAACCCACGACTACCGCGGAGACGGTAAGGGAAGGGGCTTTGAGGGCGACGAGGTGCTCGGCGTTCCCGCTGTTGCCGACAGACACGACCTTTGGAAAATGTATTACGATTTCGGTCCGAGCGAGGCTATTGCGCAGCATCCCGTTTCAATGAGCTACGTGGTTCAGCTCGCCGACGGCTACCGTCTTTTTGCGCTCAATGACGACTATAATCTTAAACCCGACCCCGACGGCGGCTCGGGCTTTTCGGACGATTGTATGGCGTGGATTATGGAGCAGCTTGAGGACGCAAAGAAAAACGGCCAGTTCGTAATTGCGATGACTCACCACCCGATGGTATCCCCGTCGCCGTTTTATTCAATAATCGGCGCGGGCGATATGCAAAAGCACCACGAAATCACGCGTGAGATTTTTGCCGACGCCGGTCTTAACGTAATGCTTACGGGCCATACCCACGTTCACAACGTTGGCTACGCTACTACCGAAAAGGGCAACCGCTTTTACGATATTTCCTGCGGCGCGCTTATCGGATGTCCTCCGACTATGCGTAATATCACTATTGACCCGAAGAACGCCGAGGTTAAATACGATACGGTATTGGTTGATAACGTTCCCGGTCTTGATACAAACGGAAAGAGCTTTCCCGATTATATGAAGGGCTTTTTCTTCGGTATGCTCGGCGGAGTTGTTGAAGCTCTTGCAAACGATTATGAACGCTTTACCGAAATGGCGGGCGCCTTCTCGGTTAAACCCGAAAAGGCTAAAAAACTAAAGCCGATTCTCAGCCCTGCGGGTAAGTTTTTAAATAAGCTTACCTTTAAGAAAATATGGAAGCTCTGTAAAAAGGAAAGCGGTCTTAAAAAGGCTGATATTGAGGATATTAAGGATAATAAGGTTGTTGACTTCATCCTTGAGCTTGTTCAGAATCTCTATTGCGGCGATTCGCCCTATACTCCCGATACAAGGGAATACAAGCTCACCTGCGGCTTTCTTAACGTAATTGACAGCTTCCTTAATACAATTCATATGCCGATAGGAAAATTCCTTAAAGGCGCAAAGAGCGTACGCTCTCTTGTTGAGCCGCTGCTGTGGAATTCGGGCTATTGCGACGCTGAAGGAACGCTCCCGCTCTATCCAATATTTGACGACGAAAACCCTGCGCCTGCTCAGATGTTTGAGAAAAAAGAATTTGAAGACACGGTTAAGCCCAGCAAAAAGGGACCGCTTATTCTTATACTTTTAATTCTTGCCGTTCTTTTACTTCTTGCAATTATCGCGGGAATCATCGCCGCAATTGTATTACTGATAATAGCAATAGTTAAATAAGAATTATTAAAAGCACCCCTCGGGGTGCTTTTATATTCTGTTTGTATATGTAATTACTCCGTCTCCGACTATATCGACTATGCCGTAAGACGCGTGGCAGATTGCGCCCGGGTTCATATAATATATACCGTCCTCGTAGTCGGTATACGCCTCGTGAGTGTGGGCAAAAAGCACGATATCCGCGCCCTCCCGTCTTGCAAAGTCTTTAAGCTCGCCGAGCCCGTATTTGACGTGGAAGGTATGGCCGTGGGTAATAAGAACCTTTTTACCTGAGCAAGTGAGCATTTTATAAAACGGAAGATTGCTGTGCCAGTCGTTATTACCCGCTACGCACTCAATTTTAATATCGGGGCGGGTCATTTCAAGAAGCTCAAGCTCGTGCTCGCTGTCGCCGAGATTTATAAATAAATCCGCGTTTTTTTCGTGACGGTCAAGAACGTTGAAAAAATCCCTTGAATCCCTGTGTGAATCAGCCGTTACAACAAGTCTCATAATAATCCTCCCGTTAAGTATAATTATATATTATTCTTTACGCTTAATCAATATTAAATAATATAATATGAATTTAATATGGAAATTTAATACATAATATGATATAGTATTAAATTGAGATAATATAATTAAGGTGATAAAATGAACGACTTTAAAAAGACCGGTGTGCTTGACGGCGTTAACATAATAAGCGTCGAAGCGGACAGGTTTAAAACAAATGAGCTTGCGCTTACCTTTGCGCTGCCTTTAAAAAAGGAAACGGCGTCCGCAAACGCAATGCTTATCAAGCTTCTCGCCTCCTGCTCGAAGGCTTACCCGAGCCTTACCGAGCTTAATAAAAAGCTTGCGCTTTTATACGGAGCAACGCTTATCGGAGCGGCGTCAACAAGCGGTGAAAATCAGACTCTCAGTCTTATTATATCCTCCCTTGACGACAGGTTTTCGATTGACTCCCAAAGTATAAGTAAAGAGGCTCTCAGACTTCTCTTTTCCCTCGTTTTTGAACCGAGACTTGACGAAAACGGAAATTTCTTCAGCGAGGATATTGAAAGGGAAAGACGTCTTTTAATTGAAAAGCTTGAAGCCGAGGAAAACGAAAAAAGGCTCTACGCTCTTAACCGCCTTAAACAGGAAATGTTTAAAAACGAGGCTTATTGCGTAAACCCGAACGGCTCCGTTGAGGGCGCAAAGGCGGTAACAAACGAAGACCTTATCGACGCGCTCAGAGCCTTTAAGGAAAACGCTCTTGTTCAGGTTACGGCAGTCGGCTGTACCGACTTAAGGGTGATTGAAAATACGGTAAGCGAATGCTTCAAAGCCGTAAAGAGAAATTATATCGCTCCGGTTAAAAGCGAGTTTATTCCTTTTGCAAAAGAGGTTAAAACCGTTGAAGAGCGCCAGACGATTAAACAGGGCAAGCTTGTGTTGGGCTTCAGGGTCAATATGGAGCCCGATGATGAAAGAACGCCCGAAATGCGCGCGTTTTGCGATATTTTCGGCGGCGGTCCCTACTCGAAGCTTTTTGAAAACGTACGCGAAAAGCTTTCGCTTTGCTACTACTGTTCGGCAAGGTATGACAGACGCAAGAGCTGTATTTTAATTCAATGCGGCTGTGAAGAGGAAAATATGGATAAAGCCGTTAAAGAGATTATGTCACAGCTTGAGGATATTAAAAACGGTAACTTTAAGGAGGGCTACGAGGCGTCAAAAATAGGTCTTTCCGATACGCTTCGCTCGGCTAACGACGACCCTGCAACGCTTAATGTATGGTACCTTTCGGAATGCTGTGATAATAGAATTTTGTCCCCCGACGACAGCGCTGACAATAACGAAAAGGTAAGCTTTGACGCGGTTAAGAAATGCGCGGGTCTGCTTACCCTTGATACCGTATATAAGCTTATGAGCCGGAAGGAGGAATAATATGAATATCAAAGAAAACTATTCCGAAATTCTCGGCGAAAAATATTTTGAAATAGAGCACGAAAGCGGACTTAAAATTCTTGTTATGCCAAAGGAAAACTATTCCTCGGCATACGCGCTTTTCGGTACGAGGTACGGCTCGATTGATACAAAATTCAAGCTCTCAAATGAGGAGGAGTTTACCGAGGTTCCCGAGGGTATTGCCCATTTTCTTGAGCATAAGCTATTTGAAAGCGAGGAGCTTGACGCCTTTGCGAGATATGCAAAAACGGGCGCAAGCGCAAACGCATATACCTCTTTTGACAGAACCTGTTATCTTTTTCAGTGCTCGGCGAATTTTAAAGAGAATTTAAAGATATTGATTGACTTTGTTCAGAACCCGTATTTTACCGCCGAAACGGTAAAAAAGGAGCAGGGGATTATAGGTCAGGAAATCCAGATGTATCTTGACTCTCCCGGCTGGATGAGTATGTTTAATCTTCTTCGGTGTCTTTACGTTAACCACCCCGTAAGAATTGATATTGCGGGAACGAGGGAATCAATAGCGCAGATTACCGATACTCTGCTGTATGAATGCTATAATACGTTTTACAATCTGAGCAATATGGCGCTTGCCGTTGCGGGAAACGTAAGCGTTGACGAGGTTCTCGAGGTTTGCGACGAATATCTTAAGCCCTGTAAGCCCATTACCATTGAAAGGGCGTTTAAGGATGAGCCGAGGGATATTAATAAAGACAGGGAAGAATATATCCTCGACGTCGGTATGCCCGTTTTTGCCTTCGGCTACAAGGAGGAGTGCAAAAACGCTATTCAATCCGTAAAGGATACCGTTGAGTGCGAATTAATGCTTGAAATAATTGCGGGTAAGATGTCTCCGCTTTACAAAGAGCTTCTTGATAAGGGGCTGATTAATCCGAGCTTTTCCGCCGAATACTTTACGGGAAACGGCTTTGAAGCAATAATGTTTGAGGGCGAAAGCGAAAAGCCCGACGAGGTAGCAAAAGCTATTAAAGCCGAGGTAAAAAGACTTCGCAAAGAGGGAATTGACTCAGAGCCTTTTGAAGCCGTAAGGCGCTCAATGTACGGAAAAGAAATAATGAGCTATAACGATATTGACAATATTGCAAATTCGCTTATAGCCTGCGAATTCAATTCGTGGAAGCTCTTTGACGCCGTAAGGCACTATAAAAACGTAACAAAAGCGGATATCGAAAAGAAGCTTAACGAAAAGCTTGACGAAAGATACTGCGCTTTGTCAATAGTAAAAAAGGGAGAATAATATGAGTGATTTTACCCATGTTCGTTTTGACGGTCTGGGCATCGGCTTTGATTTGCCGTCGGTTGCCTTTACCGTATTCGGATATCAGGTTCACTGGTACGGAATAATTATTGCCTTCGGCTTTGCGCTTGCCGTTTTATACGGCGGACGCGGAGCATATAAATGGAAAATGAGCCTTGACGGTATGACGGACGTTCTTATATGGGGAACCGCCTTCGGTATCGTTTTTGCAAGGCTTTACTACGTTGCCTTCGAGTGGGACTACTACTCGAAGCACCTTGCCGAAATTCCGCTTATTCATAACGGCGGTATGGCAATTTACGGCGGCATTATCGGCGGTCTTATCGGCGCGGTAATCGGATGTAAAACAGGTAAGATTAACTTCCTTAATCTTCTTGATTTAGGCGCTCTCGGACTTCTTATAGGTCAGGGAATAGGACGCTGGGGAAACTTTTTTAACCAGGAGGCGTTCGGTACGAATACCGAAACCGCGCTCTTCCGTATGTGGTCGCCGAAAATCCGCGATACGCTTATCGCAACAGCGGATACTCTTGCGGATAAGGGGATGAAGGTTGACCCCTATACCGCGGTACACCCGACCTTTCTTTACGAAAGCGTGTGGTGTCTTTTAAGCTTCCTTATTTTACACTATATCGTAACGAAAAAAAGATATTTCAAGGGCGAGGTATTTATGCTTTACGGCGTTCTTTACGGAGCCGAAAGGATGATTGTTGAGGGTATGCGAACCGACTCGCTTTATATAGGCGATACAACGTTAAGAGTATCCCAGCTTCTCTCGTTAATAATCGCAGTCGTTGCTCTTTCGTTCTTTATTTACTTTATGGTAAGGTATAGGAAGAACACCCTGCCCGAGAGTATGCTTCCGATTATTCCCGACGAGGACCCGAACAAAAAGAAAAAAGACAGAAAAAAGAAAGCCAAGGAGAAAGCTAATGCAGATAATTGACGGAAAAGCCGTATCAAAAGCGGTTAAAGAGCAGGTTAAAGCCGAGTGCGACGCGCTTAAAGCAAAGGGAGTTACTCCCGGTCTTGCGGTTATTATAGTAGGCGAGGACCCCGCGTCGCAGGTCTACGTAAGAAATAAGGAAAGAGCCTGCGAGGAGTGCGGCTTTTACAGCGTTAAGTACGCTCTGCCCGAAAAAACTACTCAGCAGGAGCTCAACGCTCTTGTTGACAAGCTCAATAAGGACGATAAAATAAATGGAATACTATGCCAGCTTCCGCTTCCGAAGCATCTTGACGATAAAGAGGTAATTAACCGCATTGACCCGATTAAGGACGTTGACGCTTTTCACCCCGTAAACGTAGGCGCAATTATGATAGGCGATTATAACTTCTTACCCTGCACCCCTGCGGGCGTTATGGAGCTTATTCACTCGACGGGCGTTGAAATAAGCGGTAAAAAGGCGGTTGTTATGGGACGAAGCAATATAGTCGGAAAGCCCATGGCAATGCTTCTTCTTCACGAAAATGCAACCGTTGAAATAACTCATTCAAGAACCGAAAATCTTAAAGAAATCACAAGCGCAGCCGATATTCTTGTTGCCGCAATCGGTAAGGCAAAATTCGTTAAAGCCGATATGGTAAAGCAGGGCGCGGTTGTAATCGACGTCGGTATGGACCGTGACGAAAACGGAAAGCTATGCGGCGACGTTGATTTTGAGGACGTAAAGGATAAATGCTCCTACATAACTCCCGTTCCCGGCGGTGTAGGACCTATGACGATTTCAATGCTGATGAAGAATACTCTTACGGCGGCGAAAATTCAGAATAATATAAAATGATAGGACGAATAATTCTTCTTTTAGTCTTAATATTCTTAAACGCGGTATTTGCAAGCGCCGAGATAGCGGTTATCTCAATGAACGACGCGCGCCTGCGTCAGCTAACAAGCGAGGGCAATAAAAAGGCAATCCGCCTTACAAGGCTTGTTGAACAGCCCTCCCGCTTTCTTGCGACAATTCAGGTTGCAATAACCCTTGCGGGCTTGCTTTCGTCCGCCTTTGCAGCCGACAGCTTTGCAAAGCCCGTTGTTAAGGCGCTTATAAGCGCGGGAGTCGGTATAAACGAAAGAACCTTAAACAGCGTTACGGTTATCGTAATTACCCTTATTCTTGCGTATTTTAACCTTGTTTTCGGCGAGCTTGTACCAAAGCGAATTGCTATGAAAAGAGCCGAAAAAATGGCTCTCGGAATGTCGGGCGTTCTCTACGGGGTGTCTGTTGTTTTTAAGCCGATAGTATTTATTCTTACGGCTTCAACAAATATTGTTCTTCGCATTTTCAGGATTAATCCGAACGAGAACGATGAAAAGATAACCGAAGAGGAAATAAGAATGCTCCTCTCCCAGGGCAGCGAGCAGGGAACTATTAAGGACTACGAAAACGAGATTATTCAAAACGTTTTCGAGTTTAACGATATTGATATTGAGCAGCTTTGCACCCACAGAATCGACGTTATCCAGATTGACGTATCCGACCCCGTATCGGATTGGGAAAGGCTTATTAACGAAACCCGCCATACCTTCTATCCCGTTTTCAGGGATAATACCGAAAATATTATAGGTATTCTTGATACAAAGGATTTCTTCCGTCTTAAAAATAAGTCGAAGAAAAACGTTCTTGCAAAGGCGGTGGACGAGCCGTATTATGTTCCCGCAGGTATGAAAGCAAATATTCTTTTTAATAAGATGCAAAATACAAGAAAATACTTTGCGGTTATTATTGACGAATACGGCGGAATTGAGGGAATTATAACGCTTCACGACCTTGTTGAAGCCCTTGTGGGCGAGATTTACGAGGTTGAGGAGGGCGTCGTTCAGAAGGATATTATCCAGCTTGACGACGATAGCTGGAGAATTAAGGGAAGCGCGGATATAAGCGACGTTTCCGAAGTCCTCGGAATTGACCTTACAAACGAGGATTACGATACCTTTAACGGTTATGTTTGTTATATAATCCAGAGAATTCCAAACGACGGCGAAGCCTTTGAATGTGAAACCGATGAGCTTACAATTTCGGTACGCTCGGTTAAAAACCATATTATTCGTTTTGCAACCGTAACCAAAAAACCAGTTGAGGAAAATGAAAATGAAAACGCTTAAAAAACTAAATGCGTGCCTTATGGCGCTTGTTATGCTCACCGCGCTTTTTGCGCCTTTTTCAGCGAACGCACAAAACAGCAGGATAAGCCCGCTTGATAAGAATAAGGTTAAGCTGCACTGCGCGCTTTGGGGCGACCCGCAGGTTTCAAACTATCTTAAAGAGCGCGAGCCCTATGTCATTTCAAGCGCAAAGGATATTAAAAACAGCGCCTCAAGGATTGACGCGCTTGTTCTTGCGGGCGATATTACCGAAAACTCGATTGCTGACGAGTGGGAGTGGGTTTACAACGATATTAAGGACACGGGAGTTAAAAACTATATCACCGCAACCGGCAACCATGATATAAGAATTCACGATTACGATACTGCCCGCGAAAGCTTTACCTCCTTTACAAACCGTCTTAATAAGAAAGCAGGAAGTAAGCTGAGAATTAATAAGCTATACTATTCATATACCCTTAAGGGCTATAAGTTTATAGTTCTCGGAAGCGAAAAGTCGCTTCTTGAGGAAGCCGAAATAAGTAAAAAGCAGCTCAGTTGGCTTGATAAGGAACTGAAGGACGGTTATAAGAAGAATCATCCGACCTTTGTTATTGTTCATCAGCCGCTTAAAAACACCCACGGACTTCCCGATACCTGGGGAAGCTCAATTAAATCCGCGGGAACGGTCGGCGTACAGTCCGACGCAATTAAAAAGATATTAAATAAATACGCTGGTACCGTTCTTATTACCGGTCATCTTCATACGGGCTTCGGCAAGTATACCTATCAGAAAATCGGAAACATTCAAAGCGTAAATCTTCCCTCGGTAGCTATTGATAATGAGGACGGAAGCTATAACGATAACGGCATCGGTTATATGATGGAGGTCTACGGTAACGAAATCGTTTTCAGAGCGAGAAATTTTGACAAGGGCGTCTACGTTCCGAAATACGATATACGCGTTAACCTCTATATCAAGTCTGCCAAGCTCTCAAAAAAGACCTATAAGTACGACGGAAAGGCAAAAAAGCCAAAGGTAAAAATTGTTGACGTTTACGGAAATAAGGTAAGTAAAAAATATTATAAGGTGATTTACCCCAAAGGCAGAAAAAAGCCGGGTACATATAAGATAAAAATCATATTTAAGGGTAAGTATAAAAAGGCAAAGCCTCTTACGCGTAAGTTTAAAATAAAAAAGTAATTATGACTGTTCAGGAAAAAACCGTTGAGCTTTTAATTAAAAAGAATTATCATATCGCATTTGCAGAGTCCTGTACCGGAGGGCTCTGCTGCGGTGCGCTTGTTGACGTTGCAAACGCGTCGAGCGTGCTTGATATGTCCTTTGTTACCTATGCAAACGAGGCAAAAATAAAACTCCTCGGCGTAAGTGAAAAGACGGTAAAGGAGTTCGGAGTCGTAAGCCGGGAGGTTGCGCGCGAAATGGCAAAGGGCGTAGCCGAAAAAGCAAATTCCGAGGTCGGAGTCGGCATAACGGGAATTGCGGGACCGACGGGAGGAACGGCTGAAAAGCCCGTAGGTATGGTATGCTTCGGCTTTTGTATAAACGGTAAAACCGTAACCGAAACAAAGTTTTTCGGAAACATCGGAAGAAACGAAGTAAGAAGAAAATCAGTAGAATTCGTATATAAAAAATTATTATCTTTAATTTAACCCTTGATTTTTTCCGCCAAACACAATATAATATACAGGCATTAAATAATAATTCGGGAATACGGCAATGAAAGAAGTTATTTACAGCGGTTATAATCCGGCAACCTGCAATAAAATATGTGATTATCTTAAAGAGCAGGGAATTAAATACGGAATAAAAGCAAAAGTGCCGTCAGTTCCGCTGGCTCACGCCGAGACAGTCATTAAGGTAAAAAAAGATGACCTTACGGAAGTTAACCGTATGTATATACAGAAAATAGTGGATTCATCCCCGGATTTGTAATTGGACAATCTGCTGATATGGCTCTCGTCGAAGCACACTCCGTGATTAAAGCAAAACGCAAGCCTTTTACTGACAATCACTCCGAATGCTTCTCCTCTCAAATCAAAATTCGGCTTCGCCTGCTTTTTGATTTGTAATTGAATATTCGCTGATATGGCTCAGTTGGTAGAGCAGCGCATTCGTAATGCGCAGGTCGTCGGTTCGAGTCCGACTATCAGCTCCAAAAACAACAGGCACCCTTGCGGTGCCTGTATGTTTTTTCTTATAGTCGGACGAGAAACGAACTCCAAATTTATCGTGCGGCTTGCCGTTGGGTAAATTTGGGAGAAAGTGCCGGTGGCACTTTCGATAGTTGAGAGGAGAGTCCGACTATCAGCTCCAAGGCTTCCCCTCGGGAAGCCTTTATTGTTTTAACAACAAGGTTCCGGGGAACCCGCTCAAAATCTGTGATTTTGTCAGCGGGTCGGGTTCTTATTTTTGCGGTTTTCGGGCGTTTTCAATTTTTGAAACCGAGAAAAACCGAGACAGAACATTCAGAAATCTTATCCGAATTCCATGACAGAAAAAACAAATCTCACCCTGTATTTTCAAAGTGAGATTTTTCAATAATCTGCTCAAGACCATCTAATGACCATCTATGAAATTGAGGTGTGTAAAATATGAGTGTTTTCTTTGTCGATTATATATGTCAAAAAAGTGACTGTGTTTTATTATCAGTTGCATTGGAGACATCAGTCCTTGCTTGTTTTTGTAAGTAAATCAGTTGTTTGTTTTGAAAGCTCAAAGCCCTTCAGACTGAAGCTGTTGCCGAACTGCTTGCGGATTTTAACAGCGTAGCGCTTTTCGGGATTGGCGATTTTTTCCGACTGATATTTAAGCGCATTTTCGTAATACTCCGGTAATGAGCCTTTGAAATAGTTATTTATTTTATCAATAATCGTTGCCGCTTCATCGGCGAACTCGTCATTATCATATAGAGCAGCGCAATACATCTTTTTCATTGCTTCGGTCTGCATTTCATTTGTAAATTCAAAATCCTGCTGATTGGAAAGATAAAGTAACAGGAGATGAATAAAGGCAATATCCTCCTCAAAAATACCCGCTTCAGACAGCGGATTGAGGTCAAGCATACGCAGTTCAATATGATTAACGCCGGTTTCACCAAGGGTTACAAGACTGTTTACGCCGCTTGATTTTAGACGCACAGGGTAATATAGTTCTGACGGGACAATAATATCTTCGTTTTCAACATAGTGTTCAATGCTTTTGATATATGAACTCAGATTGTTATAATCGATTACGGGAATAAAATGATTATTGTATCCGATTTCGCTGCACCTTGCAGAGGCGTATCTGTTAAGGTGTTTATCTTTTTCATTAACAAAAAACGATTCGTCGAAGAGCGGGCTTGCTGCTGTCAGGAACACTATGAGCCAGCTGTATCTGACAACCCATTTTGCAAGGTGCAGATACAGAGAATTTACAAATGTAAAATAATCCTTTTCTCCGCTGTTGTTGAACAGTTCATTAAGCAGGTTTTCACCGAATGAAAAGTTATAATGAATTCCCGAATAAAGCATTTTTCTTTTTCCGTACTTGGTTGCAAGATAGCGGCGGTATTTTTCTTTGTAGGAAAGACTGCCCGTAAAATGTGCAACGGGAATTTCGTCGTCGTTTTCAAAATACGGCGGATTTGAAAACAGCCATAGGTATTCGCCCTGTCTGCTCAGTTCTTTTATTACGTACTGATGCA
>JAFSZK010000037.1 GCA_017458975.1 Eubacterium sp.
ACTTTCCTTTACTCTTAATTATTACAATTGTTTTCTGCGATGTAATTATCGGTTATAAAGTGTTAGTTATTTCTCATGTATTTGTTCGAAATTTCTTATTTATGGGTTTACCGTTCTTTTCGTTAGGCGTAATTATTAAAGAACACAAGGATATTAATATCAATACATGGATTCTAATAATAACTTTAATTATTGGCGTAATTATAACTGTTCTTGAAGTATTGTTATTGGCCGAAGATTCAGGATTCTATTTGGGTTCAGTTTTAATATCAATTTCGTCATTTATTATATGCATTAAGTATCCCACAGCAATAAATTATAATGAGTTATCCTACTTGTTATCTAAACTACCGCTTTATATGTACTTAATGCATATACCAATTAACAGTGTTTTTAGACATTATAAATTTAACGAATTAATCAATGATAATTTATATCCTATAATACTCTTAGTTGTTACTGTTTTTCTATCAATTGTTTTTATAATGCTTATAAGAATTATAAGTAAAATAAAAACAAAGCATAATGTATGATAATTGAATAATTGGTGACTGTATGCACGCAATAATGATAATTGCTCATAATCAGTTTGAGCTGCTTGAAAAGTTGATATTGGCACTTGATGATGAGAGAAATGATATCTTTGTTCATATTGATGCGAAGGTTTCGGATTTCGATTTTGAGTATTTTAAAACCCTTACTAAGTTTTCTGAGGTTTTCTTTACTGACGAAAGAGTTAATGTTACCTGGGGTGATTTTTCCCAGGTTAAAACCGAAATAACTCTATTAAAAACAGCATATGCACATAACGATAAAACTAATCCTTATACATATTATCATCTTATTTCAGGCGTTGATTTGCCGATAAAATCGAACGACTATATACATAGCTTTTTCGAAGATAACGACGGAAAAGAGTTTGTACATTATACCGATAATACTGTTAGCGAATCGTCGTTAAGCAGGCTTAAGTATTATCACTTTTTCAGAAAAAAGCGTAATAGCTTTACTAAAATTTTGTCTCAATCAATTTATAGAATTGAAAAGATAATCAGGGTTGACAGATTAAAGAATAACGGTTTACTTGTTCAAAAGGGCTGTAATTGGTTCAGCATTACCGGAGATTTTGCCGAACATATTGTAAAGAACATTGATAAATATGAGAATTCTTTCAAGTATTCATATTGCGGCGACGAGGTATTTATTCAGACGCTTCTTGAAAGCTCAAAATACAAATATAATCTTTATATGCCGAATTGCAATAATGACCATACCGCTTGTATGAGACTTATTGACTGGGAAAGGGGAAATCCCTATGTATGGCGCAAAGAGAATTATGACGAAATTATGGCGTCTCCCTGTATTTTTGCAAGAAAGTTTGATATTAACACCGACAGCGAAATAATTGATATGGTTTTAGACAGCATTAAATAGGTGACTTATGGATGAAGTAAAGGAGTATTTTATATACCTTTTATCTTGCTTTTTAAACGGCGAGGCTCCTAAGGGGAGAGAGACCGATTTTAAAGAGCTTTATCGTCTTTCCGATATTCATGATGTCAGCGCAATTATTGCTCAACAGCTTAAAAGTATTGACATTTATAAGCCTGAAGGCAAATATAAGTCAGTATTTACTCAGCGACTCGGATATGCCGTTCGGGAATATGAATTAAAAACCAAGGCGAAAAACGCAATTAACTCTTTTCTTAACGATAACTGTTTTAAACATATTTTCGTTAAAGGAATAATTATTCGTGATTTGTATCCGGTTAAAGAGCTGCGCTCAAGCGGCGATATTGACGTTATTGTTGATGAAAATGAATTTGAAAAAATATACGAAACGCTAAAAAGTAATAGTTATAAAATAGTTAGTTATGTTAGCGAAACAGTTATAATAAAGCTCTTTGATACAGAAATCGAAATCCATAAGCTTGCAGACGTTAATAATTCATATTTCGATAATGTGTTTTCCCTTAATCTGATTTCAAAAGGAAAATATGAATACGCGTTTACTGAATATGACCATTTACTCTATGTGATTTGTCACCTTGCCAAGCATCTTTCTTACAGAGGTGCAGGAATCAGAATGCTTATGGATATTGACGTGTTAATTCGCGGTATTGAAGCTTTTGATGAAGATAAATTTGTTGATTTATGTGTTAAATCACATATTGAAAAAACCGCTAAGGCGCTGCTTTCTCTTTCCAAATTTTATTTCAATACACCTGTTAACAGTTACATTGATTATAATATTGAAACTGAGCTTTTAGAACTTTTTGAAAGGGTACTGCTCGACGGAGGAAGCTTCGGATATGAGACAAGCAGTATACCGGCTAAGTACTATGATGAATCCGGCTCTAAATTTAAGGTTTTCCTTAAGCTTGCATTTCCGAACAGGGAATACCTTAAGAAGGCGTATCCTTATTATGAAAACAATTCGCTTCTTTTACCTGTTGCAAGAATTAACAGGTTAACTGACGGACTATTCGCTAAAAGAAAAACCGCTAAAAGCGCATTAGATGAGCTTAGCGGTGATAACAGAATCAATTATCAACACGAGCTATTAAAAGAGCTCGGCGATGAAATAAGAGGTAAATAATGAATATTGTAGCAATTCTCGCAAACGGCGTAGGTCAGAGGTTTAATTCCAATATTCCCAAACAGTTCCATAAGGTAAACGGGAAGATGGTAATTGAATATGTTATTGAATCGATTTTACAGTCAGAAAGCATTGATAAGCTTGTTATTGCAACTAACGTTAAGGCTAACAGCGTTTATCTTGCAGACATATGCGCCGAAAACGACATTGATTTAATTGAGGGCGGTTCTACAAGAAACAGAACTCTCAAAAATGTTATTGACTATATAGATAATAAGTATGATTGCAAAAAGCTTATTGTTTGTGACGCAGTAAGACCTATGATTACAGGCGAGCTTATTGACAACTATTTTACTTTCCTTGACGGCAATGCCGCCGTTGTTACTGCTCAGAAGATTACCGACTCTCTCGGTTCTTATGATTTTCAGAAGGTAGACAGGGAGCGTTATTATCTTATGCAGTCTCCCGAAGGCTTTGACTTTAAGCTTCTGAGAGATAATTTCGACAGCGAATCTACTCTTACCGAGGTTACTCAGCAGCTTCCCGAGAACAGCTCCATACACCTTTATTTCGATTTTAACAATAACTTCAAGCTTACTTATCCCGCAGACTTAAAATATCTTGAAGCACTTGTTACAGCAAGGGATAACGATGTTGATTTTTCAAATATTTTAAAAAATGTTGAACGACTCAACAGATATCTGAAAAAGTATTATCCTAATGAGGCTGAAAAGTGGAAGGCTGACCTTGAAAGATATATCCCGCAGCTTCTGAAGAAATGGCAGATTACTGAATACAAGGTTATTAAGACCTCTCATTTCGGTATTATCTTTATTGCCAAAAGCGTTATGTACGGCAAATGCGTATTAAAGATTATTCCTTCTTTTATCGGAAGATATATTCCCGAGCGTTCATGTTATCAATGTATCAGCTCTAACTTTATGTGTGAGCTTTATGATTTTGATGATACCTGCAGTGCAATTCTTCTTGAGAAATGCGATGACGCGGATTTAACGTTTGATGAGAACAATACTCAGATTATAGAATTCTTTAAGAAAGTAATTAACAGCAATGTTAACGAGTATTCCTTTTCGCTTGACGAGTTTAACGATTATAAGAAAATACTTTATAATAAGCGTAATGAGACTGATTTCGATTACAAGAAAGATGTTATAATGGATTACGTTAAAAAGGCAGTTGAGCAATATAAGGAAGTATTTGAAGGAGCCGATACTGCACTTATTCACGGCGATTTACACAGATATAATGTAATGAGCAAAAACGGAGTTATTACTGCAATCGACCCGATTGGCTACGTTGCTCCTAAGGAGTTTGATATCGCAAGATATATCGGAACCGAGCTTACCGATACAGATAAGGAAATTAAACCGCTTTATGAAAAGCTTATTAATTACTTCTCGCAAATTACAGATAAAGAAGCATTAAAAAAAGCCATGTTTATCGATATCGTTTTCAGACTTCACAACAGTCTTTTTGAAAATGAAGATTATGTTCTGACCGATAAATGGCTTAATGTACTTGATAAGATTAAATTTTAAATGGTTTTACGGTGTATATATGAAATCAAAAGTTAAGTTTTTAATAGTCCCTGTTATCCTTATATTCTTTTTATTTTTCTTGATAGCTTTACCGTATCTGGAATTTTCTTTAACAAATTATCATCAGCTTATTGACAATAAATACGGATTTGTTGACACGATTAAAGAAATTAAGGATGAAACTTCATTTCGCTGCTATTATAAGGATAAGAAAAAAGACATTATTTCACTATATTACCAAAAGAGAAATAAAAGTGATGTGAATGTAGATGGTCAACACCTTTTGTTATCAAAAGAAGGATTCATTTATTCACCTTCAAAAATAATTGAACAAAACAGAATTGAAGATGTTTGTAACAATATTAATAATTTAAAAGATTACTCAAATAAAAACGGAGCAAGGTTTTTATATGTTTTTGCTCCTGATAAAAACTTATTTATTACGCAACAAGATGACCAAAAAGATGCTAATAGTTTTACTAACTATAATAATTTCATTAAATGCATGAATAAGAATCATATTGATACTTTAGATTTAGCTCGTGAAATGAGAAATGAGAATAAAACAATTAATGATTTTTATTTCGTAAATGACGGTCATTGGAGACCTGAAGCCGGTTTTTGGGCCAATAACAAGATATGCGTTGAGTTGAACAAAAAATATAACTTCAGGTATTCAACACAAACTACTAATTTATCAAACTACAATATATCAAAATATAATAATTGGTTTTTAGGCAAACAAGGACAAACCGTCGGACAATATTTTTCTCCTCTCGGAATAGACGACATTTCATTAATTACACCTAAATTTGATACAAGTCTGTCTTTATCTCAGCCTTTTGATAATTATTCAAAAAACGGAACATTTTCGGAAACACTTATTAATCCAGACAAGATTAAGTATAAAAATGCATATTTTTATAATACATATGCTTGTTATTCTGACGGTGACCATAGATTACAGATAATTAAGAATAATAACGCGCCGAATAACGAAAAAATTCTTATTGTTCGTACGTCGTATGCATGTGTGGTTACTCCGTTCCTGTCTTTAAATTGTAAGGAGCTTCATATAGTTGATATTAGAAACTATGATTATTTAGGTAAGGATAAACTCAATTTGCCTTCATATATTAGTAAAGTAAAACCTAACTATGTGATTGTTTTATATAATTCGCTTGACCCTGATGGTGGAGACTGTTACAATTTCTTTAATTAGCACTTTTTAATAAATTAACACCGCCGTTGCCTGGCGGTGTTAATTTATATTTATATATCAGATTCATTATAATATATCCGATTATAAAGCCGAAGGAATTAAGTATTATGTCGTCAATATCAGCGTTGCCGTTACTGAAAAGATATTCCGCGGATTCAATTATAAACGGTATTATTAGCCCTGTCGGTATCATAAGCAGGTGGTTCGGCTTTCTGAAAATTGCAAGCATAATAAACGGCAGGGGAAGCAGAATAAACATATTGCCCAAGAGTACAAGAATTATATATGCATCTGTGACCTGGTTTGTTAAAAACAGCTTTATGAATTTCATTGTGCCGGCAAAGGGCTTAAGGTTTATACTTTTTAAAGAGCCGAAATCACGAATAAATGCAACTCTCAAAATCAAGATATAAAGCATCGAAAATGAACTCCAGAAATAGTAATAAAACTTATCGTAGTTCTTCTTAAATGAAAAGGTTGCTCCAAGAAATACTGCGGCGTTAGCGACGCAAACAGAGCTTGCAAACCATAAAAAGTACGAATAGTTATATAATATACGCTCAAATACAAAATGGTCAAGAGCTCCGATTAAAGTAATAAGTAAAGTAATACAGGGAACGTAATAAGTAAGGTACACATTATTCTTTTTCATTAATACTGTAAGTATAAATAATACGCAGAATATAATTACATATCGTAGTATTGTAAACTTAATACCGTGAAAACCGAACAGTCCTTTTAAATGAACATAGGATGATGAAATGCAGCCAAGAGGAAAGGCTGCCGAAAAGATAACTATAAAAAAATAATTAAGCATCTTTTTCATATTTCATCATCCTGTTTCTTTAAATCAGTCTAAAAAGCTCTTCTCTTGAAAGATTCGCTTTTCTTGAAAGCTCGTCATTGGGAATAATCCTGACAGGCTTATTGTTGTAGTAAGAAATAAGCACCTTTGCCGTCTAACCGTTAATCATAATATCCTTTTCTTTGTAATCCTCTTTAAGAGGCACCTGTTTTTTAATATTATTCTTTTCGGTTAAAGCTCCGGTCGGACAAAGCTGAACGCAAAGTCCGCATTCGTTACAGTTTGTTTTATCAAGCGGTAATGAGAAAGCGGGGGAGATATCGGTTTTAAATCCGCGTCCCATAAGTCCGATTGAAGATAAATTCATAACCTCTTTACATGAACGAACACAGAGTCCGCAGAGAATACATTTAGCGGTATTTCTTTCGATAAATGAGTTCTCGTCATGCGAGTATTTTTGCGGCATTTCTCCGGCAAATCTTTCCGGATGAATATCATACCTCTGAGATACGTCGAGAAGCTTACATTTAAAGTATTCACGGCAACCGCATTCAAGACAGCGGCTTGCTTCTGCTTTGGCGTCATCCTCGGTTAAACCGAGAGAAACCTCGTCGAAGCTCTTGTTTCTTATATTAGCGGGAAGTACCTTTGCAACCTTCCTTTCGACTTTATCTCGGTCTGAATACTCAATTGTTTCCTCATTACGTTTACTGATATAAGGAACTCTTGTATCAAGTGCTTCGCCGTTAAGATAAGCGTCAACAGCTTTTACGCATCGGTCCGCTTCTCCGATAGCTTCAATGGCGATTGAGGCTCCTTTATTAGTTGCGTCGCCGATTGCAAATACACCGTCGATATTTGTTGTAAAGAAATCCTCATCAGCAATTATATTGCCCCATTTATTGAGCTCCAGCTCATTAACGTCTTCACCAACAAGCTTCTGTCCGATTGCCATAATTACGCTGTCGACAGCAATTTCCTCAGTTTTCCCTTCAACGGGAACAGGTCTGCGTCGACCCGAGGCGTCCGGCTCGCCAAGCTCCATAAGCTGAAGCGTGATTGAGCTTACTTTACCGTCATCACCGTTAAAGGAAATCGGATTAGTGAGGAATTTGTAGATTACGCCCTCTTCCTCAGCTTCATCAATTTCAAGCTTATCGGCAGGCATTTCGGCTCTCGTTCTTCTGTATACTACGTAAATCTCTTTTGCGCCGAGTCTTACTGCGGTTCGGCAAGCGTCCATTGCCGTATTACCGCCGCCGCAGATAGCTACCTTTTCACCTATTTCGGGAGCATTGCCCTGAATTACATTTCTGAGGAAATCAATACCGCCGTAAACACCTTTTAATTCTTCACCGGGAGTTCTCATTGAGCTTGATTTCCATGCGCCGATTGCAACGATAACCGCATCGTTTTCAGCTTTAAGGCTATCAATAGTAAAGTCTACTCCGAGCTTTTTGCCGTTAACAAGCTTAACACCGGTTTTCTCAATAATTGCAATTTCTTTATCAAGAACCTCTTTGGGTAATCTGTACTGAGGAATACCGTAACGGAGCATACCGCCCATTTTTTCCATCATATCATATATTGTTACGCTGTGACCAAGCTGTCGAAGATAGTATGCTGCCGTAAGTCCTGCAGGTCCGCCTCCGATAATTGCAACCTTTTTACCCGTGCTCTCTTTACAATCGGGGACATAGCTGTCGCCGTTAAGGTCAATATCAGCCGCAAATGCTTTAAGCTGAGCAATATTAATAGGTTCCTCAACATTCTTTCTTCTGCAAGCAGTTTCACAGGGATGCGGACAAACTCTTCCGATTGAAGCCGGCAAAGCTATTTTATTTTTTATAAGCTTAATCGCAGCGTCATATTCTCCGTTAGCAATAAGTCCTACGTATCCCTGACAGTCGGTTCTTGCGGGACAGTTAAGTTGACACGGAGCAACACAGTCGCCGTCATGAGCCGACATTAAAAGCTCAAGAGCAATTTTTCTTGACTGAACAACTCTATCGCTTTCGGTATTTATAACCATACCGTCGCTTACCTTTGCGGAACAGGAGCGAAGAAGCTTTGGTATACCTTCAGCTTCTACAACACAAAGTCCACAGGCTCCGTACACTTCAACTGCTTCATCATAACAAAGAGTAGGAATATATATGTCGTTTGCTCTTGCTGCTTCAAGAATTGTTGAGCCCTCGGGGGCTTGAATTTTTTTGCCGTTTATTGTTAAATTAATCATTTTACGCCCCTCCTTACTCTTTAATTATTGCGTCGAATTTACAAGAAGTGTAGCATTTTCCGCATTTAATACATTTAGCCGTATCAATAATATGAGGCTCCTTAACCGTACCGCTTATTGCGTCAACGGGACAGTTTCTTGCGCAGAGCGTACATCCGCGGCATTTATCTGCTATTATTTTATATTCGATTAGTTCGCTGCACTCGCCGGCAGGACATTTCTTATTCTTAATATGTGCTTCGTATTCGTTTCTGAAATACTTAATTGTTGTTAGTACGGGATTAGGCGCGGTCTGTCCGAGTCCGCAAAGAGCGCCGTCTTTAATTGAATAGCAAAGCTCTTCAAGAAGCTCAATATCGCCCTCTTTTCCTTCGCCTTTTGTAATTCTTTCAAGCATTTCAAGCATACGCTTGGTTCCGATACGGCAGTGAATACATTTACCGCAGGACTCCTTGGCTGTAAAGTCGAGGAAGAACTTAGCCATACCTACCATACAGGTACTTTCATCCATAACAACCATACCGCCCGAGCCCATAATAGCTCCGGTTGCTCCGAGAGCTTTATAGTCGATAACCGTGTCGATAAGCTCTGCGGGAATACATCCTCCCGAAGGACCGCCCATCTGGACAGCTTTAAAGCTTTTGTCGTTTTTAATACCGCCGCCGATATCAAAAATAACGTCACGAAGCGTTTTACCCATCGGAATTTCAACAAGACCGCTTCTCTTAATCTTACCTGTTACGGCAAATACCTTAGTACCTTTTGAACCTTCGGTACCCATTGCGGCAAAAGCCTCACCGCCGTTAAGAATAATCCAGCTTACATTTGCAAAGGTCTCAACGTTATTAATATTTGACGGCTTGCGCCAGAATCCCGATTGAGCAGGGAAGGGCGGCTTAAGCCTCGGCATACCTCTGTGTCCTTCAAGACTTTCTATCAGAGCAGTTTCCTCACCGCAAACGAAAGCGCCTGCGCCCGCTTTTATGGTAAAATCACAACTAAATTCCGAACCGAAAATATTATTACCAATAATACCTTTTTCCTGAGCCTGTTTGATAGCTCTTTTAAGTCTTTTTATTGCAAGCGGATATTCAGCTCTTACATATACAACAGCGTGTTTTGCTCCAATTGCATAAGCACCTATGAGCATACCTTCAATAAGATTATGCGGGTCGGACTCAATAACAGCTCTGTCCATAAATGCGCCCGGGTCGCCTTCGTCAGCATTACATATAAGGTACTTTTCATCGCCTTCGCTCTGTCTTGCCGCATTCCATTTAAACCAAGTCGGGAAGCCTGCGCCTCCGCGACCTGCAAGACCGGAAGCTTTAATAATTTCAATTACTTCCTCGGGCGTTAAATCATTAATCGCTTTCTTAAGAGCTTTATATCCGCCCGCTTGTAAGTATTCTTCAATTTCATCAGGATTGATAATACCGCAGTTACGAAGGGCAATTCTGGTTTGCTTATTAAGGAATTCCTTATCTTCTTCGGATACCTTTAAATCCTTTATAAGCTCTTCGTTGCCCGTGCTGATATATTCGGATATTGCTTTTGCGTCATTTTCGCTGACCTTAACAAGTCTTGTTAAACTGTCTCCGTCATATATATCAACAATCGGCTCAAGGTAGCACATACCGATACAACCCGTGATTGATATATCACAGTTAATATTTTCATTTATAAGCGCCTGCCTTACCTTTTCTGCTCCGGCTGCAATACCGCAGGAGCCCTGTCCAATAACTATTTTCATTGTGCCGCCTCCCTTAATTCTTTAAGAATTTTCTTTGTTTTATCGGGAGTAAGACTTCCGTAGGTATTTTCATTAATCATCATAACAGGGGATAGCGAACAGCAACCGAGACAAGCAACGCATTCAAGCGAGAAAAGTCCGTCTTTGGTTGTTTCACCGTCGTCTATTCCGAGTTCGTCTTTAATTGTCTGTAAGATTAATTCGGAAGAATTAACGTGACAGGCAGTACCCTGGCAAAGCATTATCAGATATTTACCCACCGGCTCAAGTCTGAATTGAGTGTAAAACGTCGCAACTCCCATAATTTCCGATTCGGGAATTGAGGTTCTTTCACTAATTAGTTTAATAGCCTCTTCGGGAAGATATCCGTAGAGCTCCTGTGTGTTTTGCAGAATTGTAATCAGGCTTCCCTTTGTAGTCGCATATTCGGCAAGAACCGCCTCAAGAGGTTTTAAATCCAACTTCATACTGTTCCTCCTTAGTTTAATATTTATATGATACTATTAATTAAATATTTTTTCAAGTAAGTAGTAAAATTATATTTGTATATTGTGTATAAAGAGTTTAAGAATTCTTGTATAATGTGTTAAAAATGGTTAAACAATATTGACAATCAACTAAAATTATTATACAATTTTAACAATGACTTTTTGAGAAATATTTTTTGGAGGATAATTATATGTCAGTAAAAAATGTAACAATTCTCGGCCATGCCGGCAAGGGTAAGACTACACTTGCTGAGGCTATGCTTAATGTTGCAGGCGTTACAGAGCGTATGGGTAAGGTTGCAGACGGCAATACCGTATCCGACTGTGACGCTGAAGAAAAAAAGAGAGGCGTAAGTATTACTTCCTCTGTACTTCAGTTCAACTATGAAGGTACAAAGATAAATGTAGTTGATACTCCGGGCCTTTTTGACTTTGCACTCGGCTCAAGTGAGGGACTTCGTGCTGCCGATTCGGCTATACTTGTTGTATCCGCTCGTTCCGGCATTGCCGCAGGTGCTGAAAAGGCTTTCAGAAACGCCGGCAAAAAAGGCATTTCACGTATTATTGTAACATCTAAAATGGATGATGACAGAGCGGATTTCTATAAAGCGTTTAACGGACTTGTTGCTAAGTTCGGTACATCCATGTGTCCTATTGTTGTTCCGATTGTTAACGGCGGTAAGGTTTCGGGCTACTATAATATGATAGATGATAAATCATATACATATAACGGCGTTCATAAAAAAGAAACCGAACTCACTCACGACGATGAGGGAAGATTTGACGCAATTAAAGAGGTATTTAATGAAGCAATCGCCGGTACTGACGACGAGCTTATGGAAAAATATTTTGAAGGCGAAGAGCTGACAAAGGAAGATAAGATTAAGGGCGTTACTATCGGTGTTGCCGACGGTACAATTACTCCCGTATTTGCTCTTTCCGGAGCAACCGGAGTAGGCGTTGACCTTCTTCTTGACTTTATTAAGGATTGCGCTCCTTCCGCAAGGGACGAGGTTGCTAAAGATTCTAACGAAGAGCCTGTTTCTATTAATGTTGATGCAAACGCTCCTCTTGCCGCTATCTGCTTCAAAACTCTTGCCGACCCGTTCATCGGTAAGCTTAACTTCTTTAAGGTTATAAGCGGTAAGCTCACTCAGGGTATGACTGTTAAAAACGCAAGAACAGGCGAAGACGAAAGAGTTGGTAAGCTTACTAATACGCTCGGTATCAAACAGAGCGATGTTAAGGAAGTTACTGCCGGCGACATCTGCGCAATTGCAAAGCTTAATAATTTCAAGACCGGCGACACTATGTGTTCAGCCGACAGAGTTGTTACGCTCAATGCTGTTGACGTTCCCGACGCTTCTTATTCAATGGCAATTATCGCCGACAAAAAGGGCGAGGAAGAAAAGATTGCCAATGCTGCCAACAAGCTCATTGAAGAAGACCCGTCAATCGGTTTTGCTACGAATAACGAAACTCACCAGACCATTCTTTCGGGTCTCGGCGAACAGCAGCTTGACGTATGTCTTTCCAAGATGAAGGACAGATATAAGGTATCTGCTTCTCTTATTCAGCCCAAGGTTGCTTACAGAGAAACAATCTCTAAAAAGGTTACCGCTCAGGGCAGACATAAGAAGCAGTCCGGCGGTCACGGTCAGTTCGGTGACGTATTTATCGAATTTGAGCCCTGTGACAGCGACGAGCTTGTATTTGATGAAAGAGTTGTCGGCGGCTCCGTACCTAAGAACTATTTCCCGGCTGTAGAAAAAGGTCTCAGAGAAGCTATGGAAAAGGGCGTTCTTGCAGGCTATCCGATGGTAGGCGTTAAGGCTACTTTGTTTGACGGCTCTTATCATCCGGTTGACTCAAGCGAAATGGCGTTTAAGATGGCTGCTTCCATTGCATATAAGAACGGTATTCCGAATGCCGGTCCTTGTCTTCTTGAGCCCTACGTAACGCTTAATGCTGTATGTAATGATGAGGCAATGGGTGACGTTATCGGCGATATTAATAAGCGCCGCGGACGTGTACTCGGTATGACTCCTAACGCTGACGGTATGCAGGAAATCGTTGCCGAGGTACCTCAGGCTGAAATGACAACCTTCTCAACCGCAATGCGTCAGATTACTCAGGGCAGAGGCTCTTTCACTACTGAATTTGCAAGATATGAAAGATGTCCCGAAAACGTTACCGAAAAGGTAATTGAAGAAGCTCAGAACGAAGAATAATAATACTAAGAGGGCGCAAAGTCGCCCTCTTTAAATATGGTGATATTATGAAAGTTATTGCTCAAATTAAAAAATGGTCTGTTATAACAATGATTATAGGTCTTATTGGCGGAGTTTTATTTATTGCATTTCCCGAACCTTGTATTAAATATATTTCTCTTGCGGTAGGAGCTTCCTTTATTGTTATCGGTGTGTTCGGAATTATTAATTATCTTCTTGATAAATCAAGCGCTTTTTCTCTTGTAATGGGAGTCATACTGGCTCTTACCGGCGTTGTGATTTGTATTAAATACAAAACAATTATTTCAGTTATACTGATAATAATCGGTGTATTTGTTTTAATTACAGGAATTATTAATTTCTTTACAGCAATTAAAGTTATTGTATCAAGCGTATTTTTCGGATGGTTTACTCTTGCTTTGTCGCTTACCACAATAGCTTTCGGCATTATTGCGATTACTAAATCAAACGATATGTCAAACGCAATTGTACAGCTTGTCGGAGCAGGTCTTATTGTTTACAGTATTCTTGATTTAGTGGCTTTTATTCAGGTAAGACAGCTTGTTAAACAAACCGCCGTTGATATAGATAACGTAATTAATCAGGGCGAAGAGGTTGAGTCGAGCGGGGAAATAATTGAGGAAACGGAAGAAGAGGCATAATATTTTACTTTATTTATTATAATTAATGTGTTATAATATTTATATTAAGTTTTTGAGGATGAAAAAAATGCCATTTGATATTTTTACATTGGAATTAAAGTTTCGATATATAAAGAATCTCGGCAACAGTATACTCGATTACTTCAACCAGGTTAAGGGACTGTTTGCTTCTCTCAGAATTGTTGATGCCGTCGATATACTTTTTGTTGCGCTTGTTTTATATGTTGTTATAAGAATTATAAGAGAAACGCGTGCAATGCAGTTAATTAAAGGACTTATTCTCTTTGCAGTCCTTTATTTCATTGTATCCTTCCTCGGAATGGGCGCGTCAAGTTATCTTTTAAAACAGGTTTTTTCAAATATCATATTAATTATTGTCGTGCTGTTCGGACCTGAAATCAGAAGTATGCTTGAACAGCTCGGTCAGGGCGCAGCAAGAGTCGGCTTTATGCAGTTCTTAAAATCAGGAAGCTCAATTGAATTAACCGAGCTTACTAAATCTATCGACGCAACCTGTAAGGCATGCAGCGATATGGCCGACAGCAATACGGGCGCTCTTATTGTTTGGGAAAGAGAAACGATGCTCGGTGATATTATCCAGAGCGGAACGAGGATTGACGCTTTAACCTCCAAGGAGCTTATATTAAATGTATTTTTCCCGAAATCGCCGCTTCATGACGGCGCTATGATAATAAGGCAGGGAATGATTACTGCCGCGGGTTGTATTCTTCCTATATCAAGGGACAATGAGATTTCCTCTGAACTCGGTACCCGTCACAGAGCTGCGATAGGTTTATCACAGCAGTGCGACGCGATAATTATCGTTGTTAGTGAGGAAACCGGAAGTATAAGCGTAGCAAAGGGCGGAACCCTTATGCGCAATATTTCTTCGGGTGAGCTGCGCGATATTCTTACCAAGGCTCTTGTTCCAAGTGATTCTTCCTCGGACAATAAGAAGATTAAAAAGCTTGTAAGGAGGGTTAAGAAATAATGAAAAATGAAAAAAGAACCTTCTCACAGCTCATTTATAATGATAAAGCGTTAATAATTGTTGCGCTTATTCTTGCTGTTATTGTGTGGACAATTGCGTCCCTCAATATCGGTACCGACGAAACTAAGACAATAAAGGCGGAAGTGCCGATTAAGCTTGGCGATGAGCTCAGCGAACAGATTGGAATGCAGTATTATTCGCTTCACGATACCGTCGAAGTAAGCGTTTCTATCAGCGGACCTAAATATGTTATAGGTCAGGTTTCAAGTAACGACCTTTCAATAAAGTTTGATACAAGTAACGTTAACAGGGTAGGGGCGCAAAGCGTACCGATTCTTGTATCAAATAAGTCAAAGTCTAAGGACTTTACAATAACCGATGTTTATCCGTCGTCCATTGAAGCATATTTTGATGTAAGTGATTCTAAAATTCTCGATTTAAATCTTGAATTTGACGAAGAAGACGAGGACGTTCTTAAAAGCGGATATGTTTTCGGCGACCCCGTATTTTCTGCTGACAGGATTCTTGTAAGCGGTCCTAAGACATATGTTGAGCGTATTGACAATGCGAACCTTGATTTCAGCTTTGGGGATGCAAGCGAGCTTACCGAAGCGTATAATACGGATTGCAAGATTATTCTTGACGGTGTAGGTGTTGAAACAAGCTACATTAAAGTAACGAGCGTTGATAATACCGATGAGAATATTGATAAAATCAGCGTAACGGTACCTGTATTAAAAGAGGTCGAACTTCCTGTTATTGTACAGTTTGAAAACAGCCCGTCGGGTATTAAGGATTCTGATATTAAAATAAGGTATTCCAAGAAAAAGCTTCATGCAGGTATTCTTGATTCTGCCGATATTACATCTGCTGTAATCGGTAAAATTGATTTTAATAAACTTGAACCCGGACTTAATACCTTCAGCTTTGACGTAACAACCTTAAAGGGCATCACTTCACTTGAGGATTTCAAGAAAATTAAAGTAAGGGTAACTATCAGCGATGATTATAGTATTCAAAGCGTTCCGATTGATACCTCAAACATAAGCTTTAAAAATGTTCCGAAAGGAAAGAAGGCTGTTATTAGCGGACTTAATACCTATTCGCTTAAAATAGTTGCCCCCCAAGGTACTGAAATAACGGCAAACGACATTAGTATTACCTGTGATTTGGCAAATCAGAATGCTGACGATTCTTATAATCTTGACGTTAATGTTAAGAATAATAAATCCTGGGTAAGCTCTAAATACACTGCTACGGTAACAATAAAATAAAAGAAAGGATGTCGGGGCGCCCGTCATAAAGAAGGTTAGGTTTTGGCTTTATCCTTTTGCCCCTAACAACATAAAAAAACGTCTGAATACGCAAGTATGAAGACGGTTTTATTATGCCGTTATGACCTAAAATGATTTTGCCAAAACTGCTTCGCACCCAAAAATGAGCATATTTTTTGTCAGAACAAAGCACAAAATCACCATAAGGCTTGCCGCCTTATGGTGATTTTTAATGAAGTTATGGCGTAAAAG
>JAFSZK010000038.1 GCA_017458975.1 Eubacterium sp.
ATTGCCTTTAACGGTAAGTTTTTTTGCAGACTTGGTAAACTTTGAATCCTTTGCGTACTGAATCTGATAACCGCTTACGTTCTTTTTAAGCTTTTTGTATTTAACGGTAAAGCCTTTTTTCTTGGGAGAAAGCTTAGTTATGCTTGTACTCTTAGGAAGAATATTATATTCTCTTTTTACAGAGCCTTCGTACTCTCCTGTGAATGTAAGAGTAACAAATGCTGTTCCGATAGACTTGTTATTACCGTAAGATACGGTATAACAATCCTTTGGGAGTTCCTTTTTTTCACTTGTATATACTTTTACGGAGGGCTTTTTTTGTTTTCCGTCATAAGTATAACTCGTCTTACTAAGCTCTATTCCTCTTACAGCAGGAATAGATATTTTTTTAAAGAAGCTGCAGCAGTCTTCGGTACAGTAGTAATAATGCGCGCCATATTCACCGATTTTTGTACTATTTGAAACTTTGGCTTTGTATAAACGATAGCTGTCTTTACTGTATTTATGCGTATGCTTGTTAACGGTAACTTTTGCTATAAAATCAGAATCGCCGCTATTAACTATTTTTAAATAATAGTTTATACCCTTTTCAAGCTTAACTGAAAATGATAATCCATTTGAATACATATAGCATGGTGCATTTGAATAGGTTTCATAATCCTGAACTTCCGTACCTGTAGTTCTATGAATTAATTCTTCTCCTTCAAGAAGCTCGTCGGTAACATTATTATCGTTTTTATCAAACACAAATTCATAAAGGCCTGATTCTTCAGGCGAAAACTTTAAATAAAGCTGATTATCGGGAATTTCGGTTGAATTCTTTTCAACCGTAACGCTTTCTGTGCTTCCGAGCTTTATTTCAGGTACTTCTGTTTTCGTTTTTGCAAAAGTGTTTAACGGAATTGTGCTAAGCAGCATAATTAAGGATAAAATAATACTAATTGTTTTTTTCATAATATCACCTCAAAAAATTTATTAATTATTATTATATCATATATTTGCGTATAAATCAACCACTCCGTTGTTTGCCGTAGTATAAGTAATCTTTATCTATGTAAAGGCTCAACAACAAAGCAATAATCTTTTTCATAAATAAAACACCTCCTTTCCTTTGTATATATTGCTTCCAATATATACAACAACAGAAAGGAGGAAAAAGTTTATAATTATTATTTTTTTTGAAAAATATTTGCTTCAGATGGCTTATTGCTTTTTAACGATGCTCTTCGCCTCGGTAATCAAATTATCATAGTATTCATTCGGTAGTTGCAATGTAAACCAATAGTTACCATCGCTCCATGTTATAGTACAGTCATACTTGCTCTTATTGATATACGCAGGATATCCATTAATTTTTATCTTTTTATAACCATGTTCGTTGTCAATTATGTTTAACGAATCTAAAACATATTGAGAAAAAGATATTACTTTGTTTTCATCATTAGTCCATGCAGTCATCTTAACATACTCATTAGAATTATAATAAGTGCGTTTATATCCGTTAGGAATACTAGGAAGAGTATACTCTGTTTCAATTGTCTCCGGATATCCACTTGAATAACTGCTTATACTTGCATCTGTTACAGTACTGAATTTCTGTTCAATGTATTCAATTATATTTCCTGAACTATTTCTGTAAGCAGAAACAGTAGCAATACCCATAATAGCAATAATAAGTGCAATAATTGCCGCAATTAACGCTTTTGAAATTTTCTTTCTTTTATAAAGGCTTATGCGCTTATCCTTTGCAATAAGCTTATTCATTTTTCCTTCAAAGCTTTCGGAAAAATCAAAAGTAAAGTTTTCTTTTATAAGATATTTTTCAAGTTCGATATTATCGGCTTCAATAAACGCTTTTATAAACAGCTCGCGACTACTCATTTTCGTTCACCCCCAGCATTTTAAGAAGCTCTTTTTTACCTTTGTATATTCTTGATTTTACGGTTGAAAGATTAACGCCGAGAAGTTTTGAAATCTCTTTAAGCTTTAATTCTTTCACATAATAATAGTACATAGGAATTTTATATGTATCTTTAAGATTAGTTATTGCGCTGACAACCTCATTATACGAACTTTCCGAAAAAACGGAATCAAAAAATTCATCATCAGAAATATAATATTTTTCGTCAAATTCAACTTTTACAATTTTATTGTTTTTATTATAAATATTAATAGCCGAGTTTTTTGAGGCTTTAATAACATAGGAAAGCGAAGCTTTGGAATACGGGTCGTCAATTGACTTAATATTATTTGCAATACCGATAAAGGCGTTATGCACAGCGTCCTCAGCGTCCTCTTTATTCTCAAAAACATCAAAAGCCGATGAAAACATCCTTTCGCGGTATTCATAATACAGTATTTCAAATTTCGATTTGTCCTCTTCGGTTTCAATTAAGGACAGGTAAAATAAAAGCATAATAATTCTCCGAGGTTTTTTATAATTATAAACCCATTTTCTGTATTTGTCCACTATTAATCGGAGCGAAGCGACCCGAAATTGTCAATTGAAAATGGATAATGGATAATGGATAATTTCGGGCGGGCTTCTTGCAGAACGGCAGACCCTTTTGTCACTTTGTGACATTTCCCCTAACAGGGGAATAACCCGCACCCGATTTTAATCGGAGCGAAGCGACCCGAAATTATTCAATATTCAATATTCAATATTCACTAATTAAGGGCGGACTCTGTCCGCACCTGATTATAATAGCCGTGCGCAGCACCCTCAATTATTCAATATTCACTATTCACTATTCACTAATAAAAAAGAGCCTTAAAAGGCTCTTTTTTATTCTTCGTATTCGTCTATATTTTCCCAGTTATGGTAGATGTTCTGAACGTCCTCGTTTTCTTCAAAGGAATCAATCATACGGCTCATTCTCTTCATATCGTCCTCGTTTTCAAGACGGGTGTAGGTTGAGGGGATGTAAGCCGTTTCGCTTGATACGATTACGTAGCCTTTTCCTTCAAGCTCGTCCCTGACTGCGCCGAGGTCGTTGGGCTCCGTTCTTATTTCAAAGATTTCCTCTTCGTCGGTAAGGAAGTCCGAAGCGCCCGCTTCAAGAGCGTCCTCCATAAGCGTATCCTCGTCGACGTCCTCCTTTTCAATAATGATAACACCCTGCTTTGAGAACATAAAGGTTACGCTGCCGGGGTTACCCATATTGCCGCCCGACTTGTCAAAATAATGGCGAACCTCGCCCGCGGTACGGTTTCGGTTATCGGTAAGAGCCTCAACTACAACGGCAACTCCGCTCGGTCCGTAGCCCTCGTATACGATTTCCTCAAAGTTTGCGCTGTCGGTATCGCCCGCAGCCTTTTTAAGCATTCTTTCAATATTGTCGTTAGGTACGTTATTTTGCTTAGCCTTTGCAATAACGTCGCGAAGCTTTGCGTTATTATTCGGGTCGGGTCCGCCGTTTTTAACCGCAACGGCAAGCTCGCGTCCTATCTTTGTAAAAACCTTTGCTCTTGCCTGGTCGTTGGCGCCCTTTTTTCTTTTAATTGTACTCCATTTGCTGTGTCCGCTCATAATTAATACCTCTTTAAAAATACTGAAAATATTTTATCATATCTATTATGCACTTTCAAGACCTATTTTTACTTGACAAAAAGAAAAATGGGGTATATAATTATTGCATATTTTAAAAGCTGTGATAAAGACAAGTAATTCGGCAAAGTGCTTAAAGAGAGCGCAGGGCGGTGTAATCTGCGCAGTAACAGCCGGACGAATAACACTTTGGAGCGCAAGCCGAAAGGAAACGAGTAGGTGCGACGGGAGCCGACCGTTATATCGGCAGGCATTAAAAGATGCCGTAAAGGGGCTATATGCAATATAGGTGGTACCGCGGGAACAGTCACTCGTCCTATTAAGGATGAATTGGCTGTATTTTTTATTTTAAGGAGAGAGTACTATGAAACACACGGACATCAGAGAGGTTCTTGATAAGGACGTTTATCTCGGTAAAGAGATTACGGTTTGCGGCTGGGTAAGAACGGCGAGGGACTCGAAAAATGTTGCCTTTCTTGCGCTTAACGACGGAACAAGCCTTAACCACCTTCAGATTGTTATTGACAAAAACGGCGATACCGCGCTTCCCGAGGAGGCTGCAAAGCTCGGCGCAGCGCTCAAGGTAACGGGCGAGGTTGTTAAAAACGAAAGAAATAATACTAACGAAATTAACGCAAGTGAGATAACCGTTCTCGGCGTTTGCCCGGGCGACTATCCGCTTCAGAAGAAGTTTCAGAAGCTTGAAACCCTGCGCGAGATGCCCCATATCAGAGTAAGAACAAATACCTTTAACGCGGTATTCCGCGTAAGAAGCGTTATGGCGGCTGCTATTCACCGCTTCTTCCAGGAGAAGGGATACGTATATATCAATACTCCGCTTATTACGGGCTCAGACTGTGAGGGCGCGGGCGAGATGTTCCAGGTTACTACAATCGGCTATTCCGAGGATTATAAGAGCGAAGAGGAATACTATGCCGACGACTTTTTCGGAAAGAAAACGGGTCTTTCGGTTTCGGGTCAGCTTGAAGGCGAGGTTGCCGCAATGGGACTCGGAAAAATCTACACCTTCGGTCCGTCCTTCAGAGCGGAAAACAGTAACACCCAGCGCCACGTTGCCGAGTTCTGGCATATTGAGCCCGAGGTTGCCTTTGCCGAGCTCGACGATATTATTGAGCTTGCCGAGGAAATGATTAAGTACATTATTAAGGACTATATGGAAAAGTGCCCCGAGGAGCTTAAATTCTTTGAGCAGCGCTTTGAAAAGGGCTTGACTCAAAAGCTTCTGAACGTTGTTAATAACGACTTTGAGATTGTTGATTATACCGACGCTATCGAGCTTCTTAAAAAGGCTGACGTTAAGTTTGAATTTCCCGTTGAGTGGGGCGCGGACCTCCAGAGCGAGCATGAAAGATATATTACCGAAAAGGTTTATAACAAGCCCGTATTCCTTATTAATTATCCAAAGGACATCAAGAGCTTTTATATGAAGCAAAATGCCGACGGCAAGACCGTTGCGGCAACCGACCTTCTTGTTCCCGGAGTGGGCGAGATTATCGGAGGAAGCGAAAGAGAAGCCGACTACGGTAAGCTGATTAAGGCTATGGAAGAAAAGGGTATGAGTACCGACGGATACGAAGCGTATCTTGACCTGAGAAAGTACGGCTCCGTGCCTCACGGCGGCTTCGGTCTCGGCTTTGAGAGAATTATTATGTACTGCACGGGTATGGCAAATATCCGTGACGTAATCCTTTATCCGAGAACAGTCGGCAGTATAAAGTAATTACGACTTAAGAATTATAAATGACGAATTACGGATACTCGCTGCGCTCGGACAATTAGTTGTCGGGCAATTTGGTTCGCACGGCGAATACAGTTAATCCACAGGATTAATCCGGCTTAATCAAGGAGGACAAAACTATGATGATTTATCCGAAAGGTTATCAGAGCGCTTTGACTCAGCGCGAAACTCAGTACGCGATAAAAACGGTTAAGGATACCTTTCAGCTGAAGCTTTCCAAGGCGCTCAATCTTGACAGAGTGACCGCGCCGATTATGGTAACAAAGGAAAGCGGAATAAACGACGACCTTAACGGCGTTGAAAGAAAGGTTCATTTTACAATGAAGAATATCGACGGCGAAGCCGAGGTCGTTCAGTCGCTTGCAAAGTGGAAAAGACTTGCGCTTTACCGCTACGGCTACGAGCACGACGAGGGAATATATACCGATATGAACGCGCTTCGACGTGACGACGATACGGATAATCTTCACTCGCTTTTTGTTGACCAGTGGGACTGGTGCCGCGTAATTACAAAGGAAGAGAGAAACCGTGAATTTCTTGAGGATACCGTAAAAAAGATAGTTCGGGCAATCAGCGAAACCAACGACGTTGTTAAGAATAAATACCCGATGCTTGATTTTGAGATGAGCGAGGATGTGTTCTTTATTACAACTCAGGAGCTTGAGGATATGTATCCCGAGCTTACCTCCAATGATAGGGAGGACGCGATAGTAAAGGAAAAGAAAACCGTATTTCTTGAGCAAATCGGAGGAAAACTCAAAAGCGGAGAAAAGCACGACGGACGCGCTCCCGATTATGACGACTGGGAGCTTAACGGCGATATTCTTATCTGGAACGATATTCTCGGCTGTGCGTTTGAAATCTCATCAATGGGAATAAGGGTTGACGCCGAAAGCCTTGAAAAACAGCTTGAAGCCGAGGGCGCAACCGAAAGGAAAAAGTTTAAGTTCCATAAGATGATACTCGACGGAACCCTTCCGCTTACAATAGGCGGAGGAATCGGACAGTCAAGGCTGTGTATGCTTCTTCTTCAAAAGGCACATATAGGCGAGGTACAGTGCGCGGTATGGAGCGACGAAATGCGCGAGGAGTGTAAAAAGCACAATATTATTTTACTCTAAAAAAGAGAGAGGACGTCAGTCCTCTCTTTATTCGTTTAATATCTCTTTTGCGATTTCGGCTTTTGATACGCATTTATCCATTGCCGCTTTTTCGATATACCTGTGCGCCTCGGGCTCGCTCATATTTTTCTCGCTTATGAGTATCCACTTTGCTTTGTTTACAAGGCGTATGGTTTTCATCTTTTCCTCAATCGAGGTCGTCTTTTCCTCAACGCCCGAAAGCTTGCGCTTAGCGGTTTTAAGCCATCTCAGGGCGTTATCCATTGACTGCTTTGTAAGGGGCTTGGGAAGTACGAAAACGCCGTATTCGTAAACCTTGTAATAAACGTCCGACAGGGCGTCGTTATTAACTATAAGAAGCGCCATACAGCCTCTTTTACTTCCGCAGTCAATTGCAAAATCAATACCCGCGTCGTCGCTTAGCGGAGAATTGATAATTACAAAATCAAAATCCCTGTTTGCAACTTCCCGTTTTGCCTTTGATACGTTTTCAGCCGTAAATACGGGTCTTATATGAGAGACGGGAAGCATTGACTTCATAGCGGTGATAAAATTGTCATGGCTTGATACAACGAGAGCGCTGTATTCTTCCTGCTTTAAACTCATATGCTTCCCTCCTTTCATTAGTTTGTTTTAGTTATTTACAGTAAATATCAATTATTTTTTCGGGAATAATTTTATTAATAAAATCGCTTTTAAGCGTAGTTTCCTTTGCTTCCTCAAGGCTCTGCGGCAGCTTTTCAAATTTTGACAGGGTTTCGCTGTCCGCCGTAAAAAGATTAATATCGGTAACGTAGGGCAGGTCGAGCTTGTTTTCGATACCGCTGAGTCCCGAATAAATCAAAAGGGCAAAGGCGATATACGGGTTAACCGACGGGTCGGGCGAACGAAGCTCGGCTCTTTTATATTCTCCCTCGGCAGCAGGTATTCTTACAAGCTGAGAGCGGTTTTCGCTTGACCACGAAATGTATTTCGGCGCCTTATCCTTTCCGAGGCGCTCATATGATTTTTCGCTCGGGTTAAGAAAGACGGACATATCCCTGACGTTTTCAAGTATTCCCGCAATCATATACGGCATAATATTATCCTCGCCGTTGTTTGCTTTTACCGAAATATTAATATGAAAGCCGTTTCCGGGCTCGTACTCAAGCGGCTTCGGCGAAAAGTCGGCATAAAGACCGTTTCTATCCGCAACCGTATTAACAATCGTCTGAAGCGTCATTACGTTATCCGCGGCGGTAAGCGCGTCGGAATAACGGAAATCTATTTCGTTCTGACCGGGACCCTCCTCGTGGTGGGAGCTTTCGTGGTAAATACCCATCTGCTCAAGCGTAAGACAGATTTCGCGCCTTATATTTTCGCCCTTGTCAAACGGAGCAAGGTCCATATATCCCGCCTTGTCGTAGGGAAGCTTAGTCGGCTCTCCGTTTTCGTCAAGCTTAAAGAGATAAAATTCCTGCTCGGCTCCGAAATGAAAGCTGTAGCCCGCGTTTTGCGCCGCCTTTACCGCATTTTTGAGAAGCGTTCTCGTATCGCATTCAAAGGGCTTGCCGTCGGGATAGGTGATTGAACAGAACATCCTCATAACCTTTCCCTGCTCGGGGCGCCACGGAAGAATTGAAATTGTATCCGCGTCGGGATGTAAAAGTAAATCGGAATGAACGTCGACTCCGAAGCCCCTTATTGCCGAGCCGTCAAGCGCAATACCGAAATCAAAGGCGCGCTCAAGCTCGTCGGATAAAATCGAAATGTTTTTCTGTCTGCCGAATACGTCGCAAAAAGCGAGACGGACAAATTTTACGTCCTCCTCAATGCAAAACTGAATAACCTCATCCTTTGTATACTTCATTTTTTTACCTTCTTTCAAAAAATGCGCCCACTAAAAACGGGATAACTCCCGTAATTAATGAACGCCGTTGCTCAAAAACTAACTTTTGTACAAGAATAATATATAATAGGGGCGCGGCGATGTCAAGAAAAAAATTCAAAAAAGACTTGACAAGGCGGATTTTTTGGTGTACTATCTTCACGTAAAGGCAATGGAGTCTTTGGGCATAGCTCAAGGACTCTTTATCTTTTTCAGTAAATATTTCAGGCAAGGGCGTCGTTAATGTTTATTCATTAATGCGCCCTTTTCTGCATTTCAGGAGGAAAAAAATATGGCTTATGTAGATGAAGTAATGGACTTTTTAAGAAGAAGGGACGGAAACGAGGCTGAATTTTTACAGGCAGTCGAGGAGGTTTTCGATTCGCTTCGCCCCGTTATTGAGGCAAACGAAGAAAGATACAGAAAGCTCGCTCTGCTTGAAAGACTTGTTGAGCCCGAAAGAATTTTCCGTTTCCGCGTTCCGTGGATTGACGATAACGGCCAGGTACACGTAAACCGTGCGTTTAGAGTTCAGTTTAACTCTGCTATCGGTCCCTACAAGGGCGGTTTAAGACTTCACCCGAGCGTAACTCTTTCGGTTGTCAAGTTCCTCGGCTTTGAACAGATTTTCAAAAACTCGCTTACCGGACTTCCTATCGGCGGCGGTAAGGGCGGCTCCGACTTTAACCCCAAGGGAAAGAGCGACAGAGAGATTATGATGTTCTGTCAGAGCTTTATGACCGAGCTTTGTAAGGTAATCGGTGAAAATACCGACGTACCCGCAGGCGATATCGGAACCGGCGCAAGAGAAATCGGTTATATGTTCGGTCAGTATAAGAGAATTCAGAAGCGCTACGAGGGCGTTCTTACGGGTAAGGGCTTATCCTTCGGCGGCTCTCTTACAAGAACCGAGGCTACGGGCTACGGACTTCTTTATATCACCGAGGAAATGCTTAAATGCCACGATATTGATATTAAAGGCAAAACAGTTGCCGTATCAGGCTCGGGTAACGTTGCTATTTATGCCGTTGAAAAGGCTCAGCAGCTCGGCGCAAAGGTTGTAACCGTTTCTGACTCAACGGGTTGGATTTACGATAAGGACGGAATTGATGTTGACCTTCTTAAAGAGATTAAAGAGGTTAAGCGCGCAAGACTTACCGAATATGCCGCTGCAAGACCTTCGGCTGAATACCACGAGGGTAAGGGCGTATGGAGCGTTAAGTGTGATATTGCGCTTCCGTGCGCAACCCAGAACGAGCTTCATTTAGCCGACGCTGAACAGCTTGTGGCAAACGGAGTTATCGCAGTTGCAGAGGGCGCAAATATGCCCACAACGAGGGACGCTACCGAGTATCTTCGCGAAAACGGAGTATTGTTCCTTCCCGGTAAGGCGGCTAACGCAGGCGGCGTAGCAACCTCGGCTCTTGAAATGAGCCAGAACTCAGAAAGAGTTTACTGGAGCTTTGAAAAGGTTGACCATAAGCTTCAGGATATTATGGTTAATATCTACCATAATATTGACGAGGCGGCAAAGAAATATGACCTTGAAGGCGATTATATTGCAGGTGCAAATATTGCGGGCTTTGAAAAGGTTGCGGACGCAATGATTGCACAGGGCGTAGTATAAAAATATCAAAGCAGCTATAACAAACTTTATTATAAGGCGAAGGCGTCTTGGAGAAATCCGGGATGCCTTTGTCACTTTTTTGGAGGGCTTTATATGATAAATACAAAAAATGATATACCTTTCATTGCGCATATGATTATTATTCGCGATAATCTGGGACAGGGTGAAAACAAAAAGAATATGATGTTTAAGGATATTTCTTATAATAATTACCGTTATGACAGTGAAAGCGAATACTGTCAGAATACGACTGCGTGGGATTAAAATGGCTAAATATATATTTGTAACAGGCGGCGTTGTGTCGGGACTCGGAAAGGGAATTACCGCGGCTTCGCTCGGACGGCTTTTAAAGGCGAGGGGACTTAAGGTTGCCTCTCAGAAGCTCGACCCGTATATTAACGTTGACCCGGGAACGATGAGTCCGTTTCAGCACGGCGAGGTATATGTTACCGAGGACGGCGCGGAAACCGACCTTGACCTCGGACATTACGAACGCTTTATTGACGAAAACTTAAACAAGTACTCAAACCTTACAACGGGTAAGGTTTACTGGAACGTCCTTAATAAGGAGCGCCGCGGAGAATATCTCGGCTCAACCGTTCAGGTAATTCCCCATATTACAAACGAGATAAAGGAATTTGTTTACTCCGTAGGAAAAAAGACGGACGCCGACGTAGTTATTACCGAAATCGGCGGTACGATAGGCGATATTGAAAGCCAGCCCTTTATTGAGGCGATAAGACAGATTTCGCTTGAAGTCGGAAGGGAAAACAGTCTTTTTATTCACGTTTGTCTTGTTCCGTTTTTAAGCGGCTCGGACGAGCATAAAACAAAGCCGACCCAGCACTCGGTTAAGGAATTGCAGGGTATGGGAGTAAACCCGAATATCATAGTGCTTCGATGCGACAAACCGCTTGAGGAGGCGATATTCCGTAAGATTTCGCTTTTCTGTAACGTAAGGACGGATTGCGTAATTGAAAACCTTACAATTCCTAATTTATACGAAGCTCCGCTTATGCTTGAAAAATCAGGCTTTTCCGAGATTGTATGCCGCGAGCTTGGTATTAAGGCGAAGGAGCCCGATTTAAGAGAGTGGACAAGGCTTGTTGAAAAAATCAAGGCTGAAAGAAAAGAGGTCAGGGTAGGTCTTGTGGGAAAATACGTTGAGCTTCACGACGCGTACTTATCCGTAAGAGAAGCCCTGCGTCACGCAGGCTATTACCACGAAGCAAAGGTAAGGGTAAGCTGGATTGACTCCGAAACCGTTAATGACCGAAACGCTCCCGATATTCTCGGCGACCTTGACGCAATTATTGTTCCGGGCGGCTTCGGAAACAGGGGAATTGAGGGTATGATTTCGGCGGCGAAGTACGCAAGAGAAAATAATATGCCCTATTTCGGAATATGTCTGGGTATGCAGATTGCCGTTATCGAGTATTCAAGAAACGTTGCGGGGCTGAGCGACGCGAACTCCGGCGAATTTAACGAAACAAGCAAGCATAAGGTGCTCGACTTCCTTCCCGGTCAGTATGAGGATATTGACAAGGGCGGAACGCTGCGACTCGGCGCATATCCCTGCGAGCTTAAGGACGGTACGGTTATTAAGTCGCTTTACGGCGAAGGCTCAATAAGCGAGCGCCACCGCCACCGCTATGAATTTAATAATGATTACAGAGAAATATTAACAAAAAACGGGCTTACCTTAAGCGGTCTTTCGCCCGACGGAAGACTTGTTGAAACCGTGGAGCTCAGCGACAGGGACTTTTATATCGGAGTGCAGTATCATCCCGAATTCAAAAGCAGACCCAATAAGGCGCACCCGCTCTTTAAAGGCTTTATAGGTGCAGCCCTGAAATACAAAAGTGAGGAATAAAAATGCTTAAGCCAAATATGAATTATGCCGATTTAAAGGATTCGTATTTGTTTTATAATATTGCCAAGAAAACAGAAGCCTATCTCAATGAAAATGTACTCGTTCATAAAATTTTTAAGCTTGGAATAGGCGACGTTTCTCTTCCCCTGTGCGATGCGGTAATTGCCGCATTGCACAGTGCGGTTGACGACCAGGCAAAAAAGGAAACCTTCAGCGGATATCTTGACGAATGCGGCGCGCCGTTTTTAAAAAGCGCAATTTCAAAGCATTATAAAAAACGCGGAGTTTTCCTTGACGAGGGCGAGGTTTTTATCTCAAGCGGCGCAAGCGACGAGCTCGGCGATATACTCGATTTATTCGACAAAAGCAGCAGCGCTCTCGTAATTGAGCCCGCCTATCCCGCATACGTTGACGCAAATATTATAGCGGGAAGGGAGATTATTCATTACCGCGCAGACGAAAAGGATATGTTTGCGCCTTATCCCGACGAAAAAATTAAGGCGGATATTATCTATATCTGTTCGCCTAACAACCCGACGGGCGCGGTATATAACCGCGATAAGCTCAGGGCGTGGGTTGATTACGCAAATAAAAACGAAAGCGTAATTTTGTTTGACGCAGCGTACGAGGCGTTTATTGAGGATGAGGATATACCCCACAGTATATTTGAAATCGAAGGCGCAAAAACCTGCGCTATTGAGATTTGTTCTCTTTCAAAAACCGCAGGCTTTACGGGAACAAGACTCGGTTATACGGTCGTTCCGAAAGCGCTTGAAAGAAACGGTATGAGCCTTAATTCAATGTGGGTGAGAAACCGTACTACAAAAACCAACGGCGTATCTTATATTATTCAAAAGGGCGCCGCGGCGGTATTTACCGACGAAGGAC
>JAFSZK010000039.1 GCA_017458975.1 Eubacterium sp.
ACAAGCTTTGCGTAATTATTCTGAGACGAGTCAAGGTAGGCAATCGCGCCGTTAAGAAGAAAAATTGACGACGCCGCCATTTTAAGAAGAAATGCTTTTAAGGTAACCTTTGGATGTCCTGCGTTGGGGTAGAGAATACCGCCGATTATAATATCGGCAATAAATGCTATGGCGAAAAAAATAATATATTTATCTCCCATATTATCCCTTCCTTAATCTTTTTTTATATTATACCACATCTGTCTATAAAATTAAAGGGCTTTTAATATAATATTGGGCTTGTTTTATCCATTATTTTGAGTTATAGTAAAAGTAATAAGGTTTAAGGAGTTACTATGAAACAGTTTCATATTTCCCATGTTTATAATACGGACCTCGGGTGCGAGGGCATTTGTGACAGAAAAGGCAGCGACAGAGTATATATCTACGCCGCTTTAAATCCTTTGCGCTATTCGGTATCAAAAAGGCTTGATATGAAGCAAAGCAATTTTCAGCTTTCAACAAGCTATGTTCTCTACTATATACTTCTCTCGCGCGCACAGACCTTTATTGAGGCTTATAAGTCGTCGGGGGAGAGGGAAATTCTTTTAAAGACGGAAAACCTCTTTGAGGGTAGTTTTTTCGACGTTCAGCGTATTGTATCAAAATACGGAATAGCTCCGCTTTCCGCAATGCCTGACAGAAGCTGCTCCCACGATAACGACGTGTGCTATTATCTTGATAATTATCTTCGATATGCCGCTTCTTGCATAGACAAGGGACGCGAAGAGGATTTTGAAAAGGGAATTAAAAAAATACTTTTTGAAAATCTCGGTACTCCGCCCGAAAGCTTTGATTTGAAGTATATGGATAAAACAGACGAAATCAAAACGCTTGAGGGACTGACTCCGCTTGAGTTCTATAAGAATTACTGCGGCGTTAATCTTGATGATTACGAAGCGCTCGAAAATTCCGATGAAACCCGACTCAGAGCCGTAAAACAGCTTGAGGACGGGGATATGGTAACGGTATTTTGCGATATAAGACACCAAAGCACCCAGATGCTCGGTGTGCTTGATACCGAGCTTATAGATAACTCGGATATGTTTGCAAACGACGTTAATATGACGCGTGATGAAAAAATAAAATACGGAATTATTAAGGGCAATTATTATCTTACCCTTGACGGCGCGGAGGTTATCGACGGCGACGCGCTGCGCTTCAAGGCACAGGACTGTAACGGCGCCGATACGGGCGCCGACGGACATTATACAATGTCAAGAGATTGGTTTGACGAATACGTATTATATGCGGTAATAAAAAAATAAAACGGGCTACGAGCCCGTTTTTTCATTTACCTTTTTAACTCTGTCAATAATTATTTTGCTTAAGTAGCCGAGAAGAAAGCCCGTAACCGTACCCGCAACAAGTAATACGGGAAGATAGTAAGCTATTCTTGACGTTCCCGTAACTATTGCCGCAACGGTAATTTGCGCAATATTATGGCTTATACCGCCAAGCATACTTACTCCGACAACGGACAGCTTTTTATCCTTTGTAAGCGCCATTATACAAAAGCTCAGAAGTCCGCCTGCAAGGGAATATAAAAGAGAAAGCGGATTCCCGAAGGTTACGGAAGCAAGTAATATTCTTATTATCGCGATAGCAAAGGCTTCGCTTTTTTTCATTGTGTAAAGCGCAACAACTACAACTAAGTTAGCAAGTCCGAGCTTTACTCCGGGTACGCCGAAGTTAAACGGCAGCAGGCTTTCAAGGTAACTCAGCATAAAAGCCAGCGCAACCATAAGCCCGAAAAGCGCGACCCTTTTTGATTTACTGTTCATATCGTTATGCGACGGAATCGACTCCGCCTTCCTTTTCATTTTCAATAGTAATAACAACCCTGTGGGGAAGGCAAATTATGCTTTCTCCGCTTTTTGATATCGGCGCATGATGAACGCAGATTTTATCCCTGCAATCAGCGTCCGTAACGTCTGCCTTCCCGTCCTTAATAACAAGCGTATTAACGCCGTTTTCGGTCTTTATATCATAGGTTACGTCCTCTTTAAGGGAAAAGCTTTTAACCGCCCTCCCGTCGATTTCAACAACCGCTCTTGCGCCGTCGTTAACTCCGAAATGAAGGAATAAAAACAGCCCTCCCGCAATTATCAGAACTGCGGCAATGATAATAAAATCATACTTTTTCATTTATAAAGTCCTTAAATCCTTTGGAATAAACAATCCTGTAATCCTTAGTCATCCATAACGCTTCAACGCCGTCGTAGCTTTTAACAAGCTTCTTTCCCTCTTCAAGCGGCATATTAAACAGCGTTGTTGAAAGTGCGTCGCCGAGCGCGGAATTATCGCATATAACCGTTACCTGATGAAAATCGTCGGCGGGCATAAGCGTATCGGGGTCGATAATATGACAGTACCTCTTACCGTCGACCGTATAGTAACGCTGGTTATCCGCGCTTGTTATAACGCACTTATTGTTGACCGAAAGGGTGCAAAGATAATCCTTTATATTTTCGTTAGCGTTATCAATCGCAATATTCCACGGCGAGCCGTCCGGCTTTACGCCTATTGCGCAGGCGTTACCACCGAGGTTAATAAGAGCGCCCTTGAAGAGTCCTTTTTTCTTAACGTATTTGCAAAGCTTATCGGCAGTATAGCCCTTTGCAATTGCTCCCACGTCAAGCTTTAAGTCCTTATCCTTAAAGAATACGCTTGACGCTTCCTCGTCAATAATAACGTCGTTAATGTCGGTATGCTTTGCGGCGTTTTTAAGCTCCTTCATATCGGGAAGCTCCTTGCCCTCCTCGCGCTTTTCGTGCCATATTTCAAGAACAGAGCCGAGCGCAATATTGGTCTTACCGCCGCTGACTTTATAAATCTCTTTTGAAAACTTTAAAAGCCCTATAATATCCTTATCTACCTTAACCGCCTTTTTTCCCGCAAGCTCGTTTAAGGTATAAAGATTATTAACGCCCTCGTACTTATTATAAATATCAAAAAGCTCGTTATACCGTTTAAGCTCCTTTTCAAGCTCGCTTACGTGTATATTAAATTCCTTTTCGTTTTTGTCGTAAGCCGTAACGGTACAAACCGTGTCGAAGTAGTCAAGGGTGCTTTTTGAGAATTCTTTCTCCTTCGGCGCGCATGAGGTAAACGAAAGCGCAAAAGCAATAACAAGTAAAATACAAATAATCTTTTTCATAAAACTAATTATAACAAAAAATAACCCCCATATCAAGTCTTCAAGCCTTCCCCTTGAGGGGAAGGGGGACCGCTTGCGGTGGATGAGGTGTTTTGGTGGTTTGAAGTATTAACAAAACAGGAGCCGTCCCGTTTAGGACAGCCCCTTTTTGAACACTTTATTTTCTTTTAGCGCCGTAGTGTACGTCAACCTTCTTGCTGAAAAGACCGTTATTGTATTCGGGAATCCAGCTCTCACCGCATTCCGTATTCTTTTTAAAGTCTTCCTCGTCGCGCTCAATAAACACTTCCGTAATGCCCTTGAGCTCGCCGTCCTCCTTGTAAACAGCCTCCCACATTAAGTGGTGACCGATTTTCTTAACGGAGGAGGGAATATACATATACTCAATAGCTCTTAAGTGATAGAAAGCGTCCGAACCGATTTCTTCAAGTCCGTTCGGAAGTGAATCGTACTGTGACTTAAACTGACTAACCGCGTTATAAGTAGTGTCGTTAATCGGTTTATCAGTTGTGTAAGTGTAAATATGGCGCAAGATTTCGTTTTTGAATATTGCCTGGTCGCCGATTACCTTAATTCCCTCGGGAACGTAGAGCTCAGTGAGGTTTGAGTAAGCAAAAGCAAGCTGACCGATTTCCGTTACGGTTGACGGAAGAACATAGGTTCTTGTCTTTTTGTTGTACTCCTCAAAGAATTTTTCGTCATAATTCTCCGTAGGATTCCAAAGCTCCCACATTTCGGTTTTATCATCGTCCTCTTTAAGGTCGCTGTGATAAGCCCAGTAATATTCGTTACCCTTTGAGTTACACTGCTTTCCGTTATAACCGGGGCACTTGTAATCCTTGGGTAAGTCCTCGCATTTAGTGCCTGCGGGGATTCCGCCTTCTTTATCGCCCTTTGCAGGGTCATAGGGACGTCCGCAGCTTTCACACTCAAATACAAGGTGAGCATAGCCGTTTTTAAGCCTTAAAGTGCGGTCATAGTCGGTAGGATAGAAAATAATCTTTTTCATATCCTTGGTATATACTACGCCGTCAACGTCACAAAAATAAGGGTTCTCGTCGTCTATGTCAACATACTGAATATTCCAGCAGGAATAGAAGGTAGTACCGTCAAGCTTTTTAACGTCCTTACCTATGTAAACCTTTTCAATAGCGCCGTCACAGTTAAAGCAATAATCGTGAAGGGAAACTATCGGCTTACTCTTATCGCCGTCAACGTAGTCAATCCTTACCTCTCTTTCCGAGCCGGGTTTTGAATATGAAACAAGCTCGTATCCGCCCTTAACCTCTTCGTATTTGTACTCCGTGGTTTTAAGCGCGTTTACCGAAAAGAATATGCTCAGTCCGATTGCAATTAAAATAACAATAACAACAACCGTTTTCATAAGCTTGGCGTCCTTGTAGCTTTTACCTACGCTCGGCGCCTGTAAGCCTTCAATCCTGTAAGTCCATATTTCGTCTTCGGGGATGTCAAGAGTGTATTCGGGAGCCTGCTCCTCCATCTCTTTAGCTTCCTGCTCTAAAAAGTCGATTGACTTTTCTTCCGGGGCGTTGACCTTTTCCTCTTCGGTTTCGGGAGCGTTTTTCTTCTTACCTAACTTCATGACATCACCTCCGCTTCCTCTTTATGCTCCTGCATTGCTTCTATAGCATTTTCTTCGGGAGTGGAGTCGTCACCCTCTGCCATCTGTTTTCGCGTTACCTCTTCGCGTCGCCGCAGAACCTCCATAACCTTGTTCTGTTTATCGTCGTCATAATCCCAGAAGAAGTAGGGAATTGACATAAGGATATAGCCTGCAATATCAAACATCAGCGGTATAGCAATAATTTTAACACGAACCTGGTCAATAAACAGTACGTCCCAGTTTGAATTAAATCCGTATTTAAGAAGAAGTACGGGGATAATAAGACCTACAAAGGTTGTTATCGGGCCGGTAAACCATCCGAATACTCCGGAGTAGTTTTCGAGCCTCTCGCCCGAAAGATACATCTGGTAGTCCGAAATACGTATATCCATATCATGACCGACGGCAACGGGTACGGTTTTACACATTTCAAGAAGAATAAGCATAACAACCGAAATAATACCGCATAGCTTAAGGTTATCTCCGAGGAACCAGTAGCATAAAACGATAATTCCGTAACCAATCGCTCGCGAATACTGGAAGAAAATCATAATCTGTTTATATGAAAAACGTTTTATGAAATACGGGGTAAAGAAGTCCGGCGGCGTTCCCGCAAAGGATACCAGAGCAACAAGCAACGAATAAGATAAACCCGACAATCGGAAGGTATAAAGGTAAAGAATAACCGCAAAGTCAAGCATACCGTTTCCGAGCGAGTCAAGAAGACCTACGATTGTAAGAGTCCACTTATACTTGTTTTTCATTACGCCGAACATACCGTCCCACATCTGGATATTAACCTTTTTCTCAAGCGGGGGTTGAGGTATTCGTTCTTTAATTTTACTTGCCATTATTATCGTCAGCGTTGAGAAGATAAAGAAGGTAACGGGAATAATCCACTTAAATACCGCAATATCCTCCCATTTATCTTTTGTATGGCCGATAATTGCAGGAAGAATTATAGCCATAATTGACCAGAATAAATGGGAAAGCTTAATCGGATATGACCTTACAAAAATTCTTTCGCGAACGTTTGGCGAAATATTCTGGGTACACATCTCAAGCTGATTTGCAAATCCGAATACGTTAAAGATTGCGAAAAGGAGGTTTGCAACCCATACTCTTTTAACGTCGTCTCCGATAGTAGTATAGTAGGGAAGCCAGCCTAAAAGGATTACCATAATGTTTTTCGGAAGATAATCACAGTAAAGAGAATACTTGTATCGTCCGAATTTCGGAATAAGCTTCTTCCTCCAAAAGATATTACGCGCGCCTACCCAGCCGTTAAAGAGTATATTAGTACCTAATATCTTAATCGACGAGGCGGCAGTGATTCCTTTAAACGAATTAAGCATTGCAACAAAGGAATTGTTGGGATTCAGCATAAAGCTGAAGTCGCCCAGAATCATATAGATTCCTATTCCTATCATCGCCATATACAGACAATAAAGCTTCTTTTCAATCTTATCGGGTAAGAAACCGAGATTATCGCATACGAACCACCAGATTAAAGTCCAGATATAGCTTAAGGGCATATTAATCAGGGCTATAACCGCATACGAAAGGTAGGGCAGCTTATAGTGATACATCATTAAGTAACAGCTTGCTGCAAAGGTAAGATATTCAAGCGTTTTAGAGCCTGCATAGTTACTTCCTACGCCTGCGAAAATATTTAAGTATTCCTTAGAGGGAACATATTTTCCGGGAGCAGGTTTTTTCCAGTGAGTCTTAACGTCGGTTACAAGAGCGCCGACCTTAGACTGTCCTTTCTCTGCCATAAATTCACTCCTTTATACAGTTGATACTTCATTATAGCATATATTTTACAATAATAAAAGTATATATTTGAAAAATTTTGTATAATTTAAATAAAATGGAGGGCTATTAAGCCCTCCGTAAATAATTATAATAATTTAAGCCTTCTGTTATCTCCATTACAAAGCTCGATATCGAAGTCGGTATAGTAATTGCCCTTGTTTTCAATTTTAACGCTTACCTCGTCAATACTGCAGTGGACCTCAATATCAAGGAGAGTACAGTAATTATCAAGATAATCAATGCTTCCTCCGTCGTCAAAGAACAGCGTCGTTTTAAAATCGCCCTCCTTTAACGGATAAACGTGAAGCATAATTTCTTCGCCCGACATAAAGCCGTATTCAGCCACGTCGCAGGGAATAACGCTTCCGGCTTTAACAAAATACTTTGCGACTCCTTCGGCGGGAATATCAACCTCAATTTCCTGTCCGCCGTCGTAAAGAACTCCGTCAAGATACCAGTCGTCCTTTGCGGGAAGATAAGCTTTTACGCTGCTTTTTCCCTTATCAAAGACCGTCATCGCCATAATATCGCTACCGAGCATAAAGGTATTCCCGTTTTCGTCAATCTCTTTATCGTCATAGTAGAGGAAAAGGGGAGCGTTAAGCGGTATTTCGTTTTCAACGGCGTTGTAAGCGCAGTTATAAATATAGGGGATAAGCATTTTCCTTTGGGCAAATATCTCTCTTACCGTCGGGATTAAATCGGGATAGCTCCACGGCATAGTTGACGACTTGTCGTCGTTCCATGAGTGAATAGTAAATCTCGGTTCAAATACGCCGTGCTGAAGCCAACGTAAAAACAATTCTTTTTCGGGTAATTCGCCCGCAAAGCCTCCGAGGTCGTGACCGTAGAAATAAAAGCCCGAAAGACTCATTGTAAGCCCTATGAAGTGACAGAATTTAAGGTCGTTAAACGAGGTGTAGTTATCTCCGCTCCAGGTCTGAGCAAGCGTTCTTACGTTAATATTACCGCTTCTTGTCGAAAGGAAGGGGCGAAGGAAGGGATATTCCTCCATCTGTGCTTCAAAGGACGCCTCAACCATTTTAAAGGTCAGCTGCGGCTTTAAGCGGCAGGCCTTATCCCCGTGACAATTTACAGCCTCGCTGTCCTTAATATCAAATTCGTTATTGTCGTTCCAGGTCGTAGTAATTCCGTAATCAAGAAGCTTTTCCTTAACCTGTTCCTTCCAGAAACGCTTTGTTTCAGGATTGTAAAAGTCAAGGTAGCTTCCGAGATTATCCCAGAACTGTGTAACAAAGGGAGTACCGTCGGGGTTTTTAATGAACATTCCCTTAGCCGCAAGCTCTCTGTACATCGGGTGAGTAACAAGAAAAGCGGGTTTGATATTCGGAATTATCTCAATTTTATTTTCCCTGAATTTTTTTATAAACTCGTCGGGGTGGGGGAATTTTTCCCTGTTCCAGTTAAATACACACCTCTGGTCGCCTATCGAGGTGTAGCCCGAGGAAAGGTAAAAGCCCCTGCATGAAATATCATATTTTTTAAGAAGGAAAAGGAAGTCGTTAAACTCCTCCTCAGCGTTCTGAGCGTCGGTATACGACATTGTACTTGCGCAGTAATCAAAGCTCCATTTCGGCGGAAAAGCACATTTTCCTATAAGCCTTCCGAATTGTTGTAAAATTTCAAGCTTTGTTCCGAAAAAAACGTAGTATTCAAGCGCTTCGTCGTCCTCGCACCTGAAATATTTGTAAGGCGCATAGTAGTTATTATGCTCCCGTCCGAGGTCAATATATGCGCTTGACGAGGTAACGTAGTAAATACCGTATGAGCCAACCGAGTTTTCACATATGTAAAAAGGAACATGCTTATAAAGCGGGTCGCTCTTTTCGGCGTCATATCCCATTGAGTCGGTCGTTTCAATCTTATAAGCGTTACCGGCTTTATTAAGATAACCCGCCTTATCGCCGAGACCGTAGATTTTTTCGCCCTTCTCCCTTGTTAAATAATGAAAAACGCCTTTACCGAATTCATTTTCAAAATTGTATGCAAGGGGAGCGCGGTCCGAAAAAAGAACCTCGCGGTTTTGAAGATAGCTTATTATCATATTTTCGCTTTCGATATTAACCGTGATGTCACCGAAGCCGAAGGAATCGTTATTTGATTCCCTCGGCATACCTTGTAAGCTATCGTCTTTATATACTTTTACGTTTATTATGCTGTTATCAATAAGCGAAATATTAACAGCGTTGCCGTTACAGACGTAGAGTCTTTCGTCGTCGCTGCTGCGGCATAGCTTAAAGCTGTGTTTGAATTTCATTTAGATTGGTCCTTCGTGGTGAATAGTATTGTCAAGCATTTGCTTTTTATCCCAGGGCATCATTTTAGTATCCTCACAAAAACGCATAGCCTCTTTTGTTCCGGGCTCCCATCTCGGAATTTCGTCACAATTCGGGTCGTGAGTTTTAACAAATGCGATAAGTGATTTATTCATCTGCTCTGCAATTTTTTCGTCGATTTCTTCATAAGGACGCCAGTTTCTCTTGTAAGTCTTGAACTAGATTTTTCTAAGTATTCTTCACC
>JAFSZK010000040.1 GCA_017458975.1 Eubacterium sp.
CTCTTACTCCTATGGCGGCTTGTCCCCATATGCCTGATAACGTTAAGACAACGGGCGAAATCGGTAAGATTAAGGTTGACCAGGTTGCAATCGGCTCCTGCACAAACTCATCATATGTAGATATGATGAAGGTTGCATCAATCCTTAAGGGTAAAACCGTTAACCCGAGCGTATCGCTTTGTATCGCTCCCGGTTCAAAGCAGGTTCTTAATATGCTTGCTTTAAACGGTGCGCTTTCGGATATGATTAACGCGGGCGCAAGAATTCTTGAAAGCGCTTGCGGACCGTGTATCGGTATGGGTCAGTCCCCGAACAGCGGCGGCGTTTCGCTTCGTACCTTTAACAGAAACTTTGAAGGACGTTCGGGAACTAAGGACGGACAGATTTATCTTGTATCCCCCGAGGTTGCGGCTGCTTCCGCTCTTACGGGTTATCTTACCGACCCGAGAGACCTCGGCGAGGCTCCTTCAATTACAATGCCGGACAAATTCATCGTTAACGACAATATGATTGAGCCCCCTGCTTCAATCGAAGAGGCTGACAGCGTTGAGGTTCTTCGCGGACCAAACATTAAGCCCTTCCCGAAAACAGAGGCGCTTCCCGAGGATATCACAGCCAAGGCTATGCTTAAGGTCGGCGATAATATCACAACCGACCACATTATGCCCGCAGGCGCAAAGATACTCCCCTACCGCTCAAATATCCCCCACCTTTCACAGTACTGCTTTGCAGTTTGCGACGAAACCTTCCCCGAAAGAATTAAGGCTGAGGGTAAGGGCTTCATTATCGGCGGAGCTAACTACGGTCAGGGCTCGTCAAGAGAACACGCTGCGCTTGTTCCGCTTTATCTCGGCGTTAAATCCGTAATTGCAAAATCCTTTGCAAGAATTCATATTGCAAACCTTGTTAACGCGGGTATTCTTCCCTTCACCTTTGAAAACGAGGCTGATTATGACAGAATTGACCAGCTTGACGAGCTTGAGCTTGCAAACATACGCGACTGCATTGAAAACAAGAAGCAGGTTATTCTCAAGAACTTAACCAAGGGCGAAGAATACAAGCTTGATTCCTCGCACCTTTCCGACAGACAAAGAGCAATGCTTCTTTGCGGCGGACTTCTTGACTATACAAGAGAGATTAACAAATAAGGAGATTATTATGACAGATATTGAAAACAAAGCAATAGACGAAGCTGTTGAAAAATTCCGCTCACTTATGGAAACACAGCTTGAAAGAGCTAAAAGAATTAAAGAGGATAAGGAATTTACCGATTATCAGGCGCTTGATAAGATTATTATCGGTATCTGCGGCGGCGACGGTATCGGTCCGATTATAACTAAGGAAAGCATGAGAGTTATGGATTTCCTTCTTAAAGGCGAGGTTGAATCGGGCAAGGTTGAATTTAAGGTTATTGACGGTCTTACAATTGAAAACAGAGCCGCTCACCTTAAAGCAATCCCCGACGACGTACTTGAAGAGCTCAAGGCATGCCACGTTATTCTTAAGGGTCCGACAACTACTCCCCGCCAGGGCGACGGCTGGCCTAACGTTGAGAGCGCTAACGTTGCTATGAGAAAACAGCTTGACCTCTTTGCAAATATGAGACCCGTTAAGGTTCCCGAAGAGGGCATTGACTGGACCTTCTTCCGTGAGAACACAGAGGGCGGATACGCTGTAGGCTCAAACGGAGTTAATATTACCGACGACCTTGCAGTTGACTTTACCGTTGCTTCCCAGGAGGGCTGCGACAGAATTGCAAGACTTGCTTATGAATACGCAAAAAAGAACAACAAGGGCAAGGTTTCTATTATTACAAAAGCAAATATCATTAAGACAACCGACGGCAAATTCCTCAATACTGCTAAGAAAATCGGCGAGGAATATCCCGAGATTGTTACCGACGACTGGTACGTTGATATTACAACCGCAAAGCTTATTGACCCGCAAAGAAGACGCGACTTCAAGGTATTTGTTCTTCCCAACCTCTACGGCGACATTATTACCGACGAGGCTGCCGAATTCCAGGGCGGCGTAGGTACTGCGGGAAGCGCTAACATCGGCAAAAAGTACGCCATGTTTGAAGCAATTCACGGCTCGGCTCCGAGAATGATAAGCGAAGGCAGAGGTCAGTATGCAGACCCGTGCTCAATGCTCAGAGCTACCGTTATGCTCCTTTCCCATATCGGATATCAAAAGCAGGCTGACGCTCTTGAAAAGGCGCTTGATATTTGTATGTTTGAAGAAAAGAAGCTTACCATTACGGGACGCGACACAGGCTGTACCTGCAGCGAGTTCGGTGATTATGTAATGGAAACGATAACTAAAATTGCTGAATAATCTGAGTTGGTGATTGGTATGGAAAAGAATAATATTTCTATTTCAGTAATCAAAAGACTTCCCCGTTATTACCGTTTTCTTGAAAATCTTAAATCAAACGGTATTGTCAGAATATCCTCTAAGGAGCTTGCCGAAAGAATGGGACTCACAGCTTCCCAGATTCGCCACGATTTTAACTGTTTCGGCGGCTTCGGTCAGCAGGGCTACGGATATAACGTTCCCGAGCTTTACGATAAAATCGGCGATATTCTTTGTATAAACGGCGAGTTAAAAACAATTTTAATCGGCGCGGGAAATTTAGGAAAGGCTGTTGCCTCAAAAATTTCAACGAGAAAGAGCGGATTTAAGCTTGCCGGAATATTTGATAAAAACGAGGCAATGTCGGGAAAGATAATTGAGGGTATACCCGTAAGACATATTGATTATCTTGAAAACTTTTGCAGAGATAACAGTCCCGTCTGCGCGGTTATATGTATTCCCTCAAACGATATGAAGGAGCTTACCGACCTTCTTTGCAAGCTCGGTATTAAAAGCTTCTGGAATTTCTCTAATTACGATATTGCTATGGCGCACCCCGAGGTACTTGTCAGAAGCGTTCACCTTACGGACAGCCTTATGACCTTAAGCTACCTCACCAATAACGGTAATGAGGAGTGAAGCATTTGAAAAAAATTAGTAATAAAGAGATTGCCGACGTCATAAAATACGGCGAGCACAAGGTTATTGTTGTTGAAAAGGTGCCCGTTATTGCTTCGGGCTCGTACAAAGCCAATTACTATATCATTGACCTTGAAACTCTTGAAAAAGAGGTAATAACAAAAAGCGCATATCTTATGACAAAGTTCGGATACGCATATAAGGAAATATGCGACTCTATTGCAAGTCCTATTCAGTGCGACGCGGTAGTTTTCTCAAACAGAGAGGTTTTTATAATTTATAAAAACGGTCAGTGCGGACTCTTTGATTCAAAGGGTAAAATGCTTTGGAACAGGACGCTTGAATACAACGGCGCAGTTGTTAACGGGCTTGCGCTTGACGGAGAATATATATGGTGCTGTTGTGAGAGTGAAAACTGCGTTATAAGATATTCTCTTGATAATTTCAAGGTTGATTTAAGAATAGGCTCAAGAGACGCAAAAACCTTTATAAGACCGTCTTCTATAACGGCTGACGAGGAAAACATATACGTTTGCTGCGATTCAAAACAGCTCAGAAGCATAAGCAAAAAGGATTTAACTGTAAGCGATATCGGCGGTTATCAGTTAGGGCTTAAAAAATTCTGGCGCTTTGACGGAATAAGCATTATAAGCCTCGACGACGGCGCGTATATAGATATTGAGGAATAATTAAAAGCACAGCCATGTGAAATGATATAATGATGGTAGACACAAAAAAGTGTCTGCCATCATTTTTTTGTGGTAAGATAGAAAAAAGGAGATGAAAAGAATGGGACGACCAAAAGGCGGAACGAATAAAAGCCACAGCAAAGAAGAAACATTAGCGTTGGTTATGCGAAATCTTGCAGGAGAGACGACGGC
>JAFSZK010000041.1 GCA_017458975.1 Eubacterium sp.
GCGTATAAGAATCCTGTACAGGAATATACGGTAGCGAATGACGCAACAATCGAGCTTGGCTCGGGAGGAACGTTGTCAATAGCAGGAACAACAACGCATTCGGTAGATTACTATCCGTGCTACGTATTTAAGAACTGGCAGATAAACGCAAGCGAAAGCGCAACACCGTTCGGAACGTATACAGCGTCAAGCCTTGCAAGCGAAGGCGTAATCGAAATACAGCCGACGTACACGATAGAAAGAAGCGAGATATCCGTAGAATATAACGGAACTCCGATATCGGAAGCAAAGACTGATGAAATGATAACGCTGCCGATAGGAGACGCAGTAGCAATCGCAGGCTTAAGCGGAACAACGCTGAATGCAGTATCGTACGGAAGCAGCTTCAGCTGTTATGCACAGGACGGAATGAAGTTTGTAGGAATAATGCAGGATGCAAACGGATATTACTACAACGCAGGAAGCGGACGAGTAAATGTACCGACAGCAATAGCATCAGCAATAGCAAAAACAACACCGTCAGCATACAGCGTATCAAGCAAAGATGCGGAAACGGGTGTATTTACAACGCATACAGTACCGACAGCAGGAGTAACGGTAACAGAATGCGGTACAATCTATGCGCTTGGAACAACGGCAACATGGAACGACAGTAACTTCGTAATAGGAGGAAGCGGCGTATACAAGAATGCGGCGAAGAATCCTGATGAACTGACGGGACAGTACTGGCTTGGAATCAGAGTCGGAAACAGAGACGTAGTAACAAGAGCGTATGTGAAGTATAAGTACACAGTAGGATTCGCAACAATCGAAACGATAGTTTACGGTAATATTTGTTCAACGTGATAGGAGGAAAGTATAATGATAAAGAAATATGAAACTCCTGAATACGAGATAGAAAAGTTTACCATAAACGATGTAATAACCCAATCCACCGGAGAAAACCCCGGTGGAGGAACGGGAGATAACGGTGAAATCATCGACCCGTTCGGAGAATTCTAAAAACAAAAGCACAGGATTTATTCCTGTGCTTTTTGTTTATTAAAAACGGACGAATTAATCGTCCGCTTTTATTATTCGTTTTTATCATTAGCGCTTATTTCGTCCGCGGTTTTGTTGAATATGCTGTCCTTTAATAATTCCTTGTTCTTTTGAGCGTCTATTGAAATAACGCTTGCGCCGCCCTTGTTGGCGTATTTCCACGTGCCCTCAAACGGAACCTTTTGCTGTACCATTTTATCGCCGAGACACATACTTGCAAAGAGGGCAATTCTCATCAGCTGAGATTTAGTTAAATCCGTTTCAAGATACGGTGCGCTACGATTTGCCATTTTATAAAGAGTGAACGGTCCCGCCTTTTTAGCCTCATTTAAAATTGAGGTCATAACGGTTCGCTGTCTTTGGGTTCTCTTAAAGTCGGTATCAATCTTTCTTATTCGGCAATATGCCAAAGCCTGTTCGCCTGTAAGAATATGCTTACCCTCTTCAAGAACAACGTTTCCGTATCTCTTTTTGTGCTTAGTAACCTCTTTGGCTTCCTTTTTTGTAACCTCAACCTCGACTCCGCCGATACTGTCAACGAGTACCTTGAACATCTCAAAATCGGCAACGACGTAACCGTCAATTCTGACTCCGAAATTGTATTCAATAGTATTAACTACTCCGCTGTAACCGCCGTAGGTTGAAGCTGCGTTAAGCCTTTGATAACCGTCCTTTTCGGGAATATATACCCATGTATCTCTTAAAAAGGACGTCATCTTAATACATCTGTGCTTAACGTCAAGCGATATAAGCATCATTGTATCCGCTCTGCTCTTTTCGCTTTCCTCTTTAGGTCTTGCGTCAACGCCGAGAAGTAAGATGTTTTTAACAAACGGACTTTTTTGAAGGTCAACGGAAGCAACATAACGGTTGTCAACGTGTTCGTCGTAATTAATTTTACCGAGCACCCCCGCAATAAGCAGGGAGGGAATAAGAATAATTACAATCAGCGCCGCGATGATGCCCATTCTTATCTGGTGCATACGGTAAGCTCTGCGTCTTCTTGACATCTTCTTTTTCTTGGGCTTAACCTTTTCCTGACTTGGCTGTCTTTGAGCGTTAGCCGTTCTTCTTTCGGCGTCATAATCCCTTTGCACCTCGGGAACAAAATTATAATCGCTCTGTCTTTCGCTTCGTTTCGGCGCTTCTAAGGTATTGTAGTTCGGAGTAAAGGACGTCTGATTATCCCTTACCTCGCTTTCGGAAGCGCCCCTTGAATTGAAATTCAGGTCAACGGGAACGTTTGAATAGTAGTTTTCGTCAACCGGCACCGAACGGTCCCTTGTATCGTTATCAATCCTCTTTTGAGGATTAAAGCCTTCATTGTCAAATCGTGGCATTATATCACCTCGCTAATGATTGTACTATACTTAAGTCACCTTTTCAACAATTTTTTGATTAATTATTGATTTTAAATTGAAAATAATTTATTATATATTTAATGAGTTGTCCAGACGGTTGCGTAAAGCAATGCTTTATGAGGAAAGTCCGAGCAGCGCAGAGCAGGATGACGGCTAACGGCCGCCGAGGGTGACCTTAGGGAAAGTGCAACAGAAATAAACCGCCGATTATTCGGTAAGGGTGGAAAGGCGGGGTAAGAGCCCACCGAGCGGGTGGAGACATCCGCTGCCATGTAAACCCCATCCGCTGCAACACCGACTGAAGGGTTGTTTGCTCGACACATAACTTCGAAGGGTGGCTTGAGCGTATTGGCAACAATGCGTCGAGATAGATAACCGTCCTCGACAGAACTCGGCTTACGGGCAACTCATTTATTTAATGAATAGTGAATATTGAATAATGAATAGTTGAGGACGGGCTATTCTTGCAGAACGGCAGACCCTTTTGTCTCGCACGCTCGACATTTCCCCTAACAGGGGAATAACCCGTACCCGATATAAAGGGGACTTGTAAATGTTAGTTAATATGAAAAAGCTACTTGAAAAGGCTGAGCAGGGAAACTATGCCGTCGGCTCGTTTTCGGTTGCAAATATGGAAATGGTGCTTGGCGTAATTAAAGCTGCCGAGGAGCTCGGCGCACCGATTATTCTCCAGATTGCCGAGGTTCGCTTAAAGCAGTCTCCGCTGAATATTATCGGTCCTTTAATGCTTGCTGCGGCAAGGGGCGCAACCGTTCCGGTTGCCGTTCATTTTGACCACGGAAAAACCCTTGAAAAAATCAGCGAAGCGCTTGAGCTCGGCTTTACGTCGGTAATGTATGACGGCTCCCACTTATCGCTTGAAGAAAATATTATGATGACTGATACCGTTATGGCTCTTGCTAAGCAATACGGCGCGTCGGTTGAGGCTGAAATCGGATGCGTAGGCGGAAGCGAGGACGGAAGCGAGGATATTGCAATTAATTGCACCAAGCCCGAGGACGCTGTTCTCTTTGAGAAATCAACCGGCGTTGACGCGCTTGCAATTGCAATCGGCAATGCCCACGGAAACTACAAGGAGGAGCCGAAGCTTCGCTTTGATATTCTTGAAAAGGTTGACGAAATGACTACTACGCCTCTTGTGCTTCACGGCGGTACGGGTATAAGCGATGAAGATTTTAAAAGATGCTCAAAAACCGGAATAAGAAAAATCAATATTGCAACCGCAACCTTTGATTCGGTTGAAAACACGGTAAGAAAATGTTATAATAATAACTCAATTAACGGATATTACGACCTTCAGGAAGCCGAGGTTAAGGGCGCGTATGAAAATGCAAAGCGCCATATACTTGTTTTCGGCTCGGATAAAAAAGGTATAAATATAATATAATAATATATAATTTATTAATTACATTATATATAGGAGGAAGTTATGCAGAATTATGTAAATTTTGATATGTCAAAGCCGCTCGATTTCATCCCGATAGGAAGAATTGCAATCGACTTTAATCCAACGGATATGTATATGCCGCTTTCAAAATCGTCAAACTTTAATAAGTATGTCGGCGGCTCGCCTGCTAATATTGCCGTAGGGCTTGCAAGACTCGGTTGTAAGGTCGGCTTTTGCGGTTGCGTTAGTGACGATCAGTTCGGCGACTATGTAGTTGACTATTTTAAAAACGAAGGAATAGATACCTCCCATGTTACAAGGGCTAAAAACGGCGAAAAAATCGGGCTTACATTTACCGAAATCCTCTCAAAGAGCGAGTCGTCAATTCTTATGTACAGGGATAATGTTGCTGATTTCTGTATGACTAGCGAGGATATTGAAGAGGATTATATTGCCAGCGCCAAGGCGATTGTTGTAAGCGGTACTGCTCTTGCAAAAAGCCCCTCCCGTGAGGCTTGTCTTAAAGCTATGCTTCTTGCAAAAAAGAATAATACAAGGATTATTTTTGATATTGACTGGAGAGCTTATACCTGGAAGAGCATGGATGAGGTTTCCGTTTATTACAGCCTTCTTGCTCAGAATGCTGATATTATTATGGGCTCGCGCGAGGAATTTGACCTTACCGAAAGAATTGTCGGAGTTAAGCAAAGCGACCCCGAATCCGCAAAATACTGGCAGAGCTTCGGCGCTTCAATATGTGTAATTAAGCACGGCAAGGAGGGCTCAACGGCATATACTAACGACGGTAAGTTTTATAATATAAAGCCCTTCCCGGCAGTCCTTCTCAAGGGCTTCGGCGGAGGCGACGGCTACGGCTCGTCCTTCCTTTATTCGCTTCTTCAGGGCAAGGATATTATTGACTGTCTTGAATTCGGTTCGGCTTCGGCTTCAATCCTCATTGCAGCCCATTCCTGTTCGGACGCTATGCCAAGCGTAAAGCAGGTTGAGGATTATATTAAAAAGTGCAAGGACGAATACGGAGAAATGGTAGCGAGGGCATAACTGTGAGCTTTAAAAAAATGAGTTTAAAAATGCGTTTTACGCTTATAATGCCACTGATTATTTTTGTTTCCCTTATTACCGCGCTGATAGTTAAAAGCTTTATTGCTCTGCCTGTCAGCGAAATCGGCGGACGTTATGAGCAGGCTTGCTACGTAAATGATTATTTTCAGGTAAAGTATAATTTCCCCGACAGATTTTCTCTTGAGGATTATTCAACAATACAAAATGAAAACGAAAAATATAAGGCAAGCGACGGAACCACGGGATATCCCTATAACGAAACCGAAAAGTATACTATTTATCAGGATTCCTGTATAATCAATAATTTAATCGGAACAAAAATTGAAACTTATTTTGTACCTAAAAAGGAAAACAGGGTATCAAAGAGCAGACTGTTAAAGCAACAGATTGAGCTTTGCGAAAAAGAAAACGGGTGTAAGCTATCAAAGAAATACACCTCTGAAATTGCAAAGAGAAAATTCAAAATGGCGCTGCTTAAAAGTAAGGACAACGATTTTGAAAAGAAGTATTTAATTGCAATTTGCAAAAAGGATAAGTCGTATTATATTATTAAGATTTCAAACTCCGATTATGACGAAAAGACTCCGGAGGAATACTTTGACTTCTTTGTGAAGGCAACAAAATAAGTGCATTTTTGAAAGGAACAGAATTAATGAAGGAATATTTCAGCACTAAAGAAGCGGTTTTATCCGAGCAGGGCTCGTCCTTTGACGGACTCTCTTCTTCTGAGGCGGCAAACCGTCTTGAAAAGAACGGAAAAAACAAGCTCGACGAGGGTAAAAAGGACTCTTTGATTAAAAGGTTTTTGTCCCAGCTTGCCGACCCGATGATTATTATTCTTATTGTTGCGGCTGTTATCAGCGCGATTACGGCTACAATTAACGGCGAAAAAGAGGGTTATGCTGACGTTATAATTATTATGATAGTAGTAATTATTAACGCGGTTCTCGGAGTTTATCAGGAAAGCAAAGCCGAAAAGGCTATTGAGGCGCTTCAGGAAATTGCCGCCGCAACGTCAAAGGTTATCCGTGACGGAAAGCTTATTGACGTAAGAAGCGAAGAGCTTGTTGTGGGTGATATTGTTGTTCTTGAAGCGGGAGACAGCGTTCCTGCCGACTGCCGAATTATTGAAAACGCGTCTCTGAAAATAGAAGAGGCAGCACTTACGGGTGAGTCCGTTCCCGTTGACAAAACCGACGAGGTTATCAGCGGCGAGGGAAGCGACAGCGTACCTCTCGGTGACAGGAAAAATATGTGCTATATGGGCTCCAACGTTGTATACGGACGCGGTAAGGCGGTTATAATCGCAACCGGTATGGATACCGAAATGGGTAAAATTGCGGACGCTCTTACAAAAGCCAAGGATGAGGATACTCCTCTCCAGATTAAGCTTAATCAGCTTTCAAAGATTCTTTCCGTAGTTGTACTCGGTATATGTGCATTTATTTTTGCGTTTGATATAGTACGCGGATTTATTGTCGGAGACCACCTTAAATTTGACGATTATCTTTCGTTCTTTATGGTAGCCGTATCGCTTGCGGTTGCTGCAATTCCCGAGGGTCTTGCGGCGGTTGTTACGATTGTGCTTTCAATCGGCGTAACAAAAATGAGTAAGAGAAACGCGGTTATCAGAAAGCTGACCGCGGTTGAAACTCTCGGATGTACCCAGATTATCTGTTCGGATAAAACGGGTACCTTAACCCAGAATAAAATGACCGTAGTAGAGCATACGGGCGACGACGAGGAGCTTCTTGCAAGAGCAATGGCTCTTTGCTGTGACGCCGAGCTTCAGGAGGACGGAACCGTTAAGGGCGAGCCGACGGAAGCGGCGCTCGTTGCGTATGCAAATAAGCTTGGTCTTAAGAAATATGAGCTTGAAAAAGAGACCCCGAGAGTCGGCGAGGCGCCGTTTGATTCCGGACGCAAGATGATGTCGACAATTCATCAGACCTCCGAGGGCTTTATTCAGTATACAAAGGGTGCTCCCGACGTTGTACTTTCACGCTGTACAAGCGCGCTCGTTGACGGAAAGACGGTTCCTATGACCGACGAATTAAGGGCTGAGATTGTTAAGGCAAACAAGGAAATGGCGGATAAGGCTCTGCGCGTTCTCTGCGTTGCTATGCGCCTTTATTCCGAACAGCCCTCTAATGAGGCAAGCGAGCTTGAAAACGAGCTTTGCTACGTTGGATTAACCGGTATGATTGACCCCGTAAGACCCGAGGTTGTAGACGCAATTAAAGAGTGTCGTACGGCAGGTATTCGTCCTATTATGATTACCGGCGACCATAAGGATACTGCGGTAGCAATAGCTAAATCGCTTGGTATTATTAAGGACGAAAGCGGCGCTATTACGGGCGCGGACCTTGATAAAATCAGCGACGAAGAGCTTGATAAAAGAATTACCGAATTTTCGGTTTACGCAAGAGTTCAGCCCGAGCATAAGGTAAGAATTGTAAAGGCTTGGAAAAAGCTCGGTAAAATTACCGCCATGACGGGCGACGGAGTTAACGACGCTCCGTCAATCAAGAACGCCGATATCGGCGTAGGTATGGGTATTACCGGTACCGACGTAACGAAAAACGTTGCGGATATGGTACTTGCCGACGATAATTTTGCAACAATCGTATCGGCTGTTGAAGAGGGAAGAAGAATTTACGATAATATCAGAAATTCAATTCAGTTCCTTCTCTCCTCAAATCTTTCAGAGGTGCTTTCAATCTTTATTGCAACCCTTCTCGGCTTTACGCTCTTTGAGCCCGTTCACCTTCTTTGGATTAACCTTATTACGGACTGCTTCCCGGCGCTTGCTTTAGGTATGGAAAAGGGAGAGCCCGATATTATGCAGAGAAAACCCCGTGACAGCAGGGACGGCATTTTTGCAGGCGGTATGGGAATAGACTGTGCATATCAGGGCGTTATGGTAACCTTATTAACTCTTGCCGCATATTATATCGGTACAAGATTTGGCGGCGGTTCACCCGAATTTGTTCACCAGAGAGCAATGACAATGGCGTTCTTAACGCTTTCAATGAGTGAGATTTTCCACTCGTTCAATATGCGTTCACGCCGTCAGTCCATCGCTAAAATGGGAAGTCTTAACTGGTATTTAATCGGTGCAATGGTAGCTTCATTGGTGCTTTCAACGGTTGTAATTTATATTCCGTTCTTAACGAAAGCATTTGACTTTGTACCGTTAACTCTTAATCAGTATGCAACGGCTCTCGGACTTTCAATTCTTGTAATTCCGATAGTTGAAATTGTCAAGGCTGTTGAAAGAGCGATTGAAAAGAAAAAATAATTATTAATGGGCGAGCCTTTTGGCTTGCTCATTTTTAATTTATATGTTATTATTAAAATATGGAAATTAAAAAAAATGACGACATAAAACTGAATATCGAAGCGCTGACGAGCGAGGGCTCGTCGGTGGGTCATTTTAACGGGATGGCGGTATTTGTTCGCTCCGGGGTTCCCGGAGATGAAATAATTTGTCATATTATCAAGGTATTGAAACGCTATGCCGTAGGTATTATTAAAGAGCTTATAACCCCGTCAGAATCAAGAATCGAAAGCGATTGCCCCGTGTCCGATAAATGCGGCGGCTGTTCGTTCAGAAATATGAATTATGACGAGGAAATCAAGTTTAAAAAGAGCCGTGTTGAGGATGCCCTTAAAAGGATAGGACATCTTGATATTAAGGTGAACGACGTCATTAAAGCTGATAGTATTTACGCTTACCGAAACAAGGCGCAGTATCCCGTAATTATTGAAAACAACGAGCTTAAAGCGGGCTTTTACGCATATAAAAGCCACAGGATTATACCCTGTAAAAGCTGTAAGCTTCAAAATTCCGAATTTGAGGATATACTCGGCTTAATCTCAAAATGGGTCGCTCTTTCGGGAGTTTCTTCATATGACGAAAAAACGGGTAAGGGAGCCCTTCGCCATATCTATCTTCGCATTGCCGAGGGTACGGGCGAAATAATGGTTTGTCTTGTTATTAATGCAAACCGTATCCCCGAAAAAGAGAAGCTTATTGAACTTCTTAAAACTAATAAAAATGTGAAAAGCATATGCGTTAATATTAACAAAGAAAACTCAAACGTAATTTTAAGCGACAAGACCGAAACCCTTTGGGGAAACGAGGTTATAACCGATACCTTGCTTGGAAAGCGCTTTGAAATTTCGCCTAATTCTTTTTACCAGGTTAATCATAATCAGTGTGAAAAGCTCTATGAAAAAGCTATTGAATATGCCGCTCTTGAAGGAAATGAAACCCTTGTTGATATTTATTGCGGAGCGGGTACAATCGGTCTTTCAATGGCTGAAAAAGCAAAGAGGCTTTTCGGAATTGAGATAGTCCCCGATGCGGTTGAAAATGCAAAAAGAAACGCCTCAGTTAACGGAATTACCAATGCCGAATTTTTCTGCGGCGACGCTTTTCAGGGCGCAAAGGAGCTTGAAAGACGCAAAATAAAAGCCGACGTTGTTGTTCTTGACCCGCCTCGAAAGGGTTGTGAAAGCGAGCTTTTCGACGTAATTGAGCGGATGAGTCCCGAAAGGATTGTTTATGTTTCCTGCGACAGCGCAACCCTTGCGCGCGACCTTGTCATTTTAAAGGAAAAGGGTTACGAAGCGCAGGAGGTAACGCCCGTCGACCTCTTTCCGCGCACCCCGCATGTGGAGACGGTAGTTCTACTGTCACGAGTTAAGTAATATAGAAGCCCGTAAAGGCTTGAAATCAAGGGGTTTCGGAGATATGGCCAGTATATGGCCATATTCCCGGGATCCCTTTTTTGTTGCTTTGACAATAGTTCTGACTACTGGAAATTGCAAAGGCGAGACTGAACAACTACTTTTTGGAGGGTGGGAGACTATAGGATTGTTGTCAAAGTAAAAATGACAACTTCATGAAAATAACTTTGGTATTCACATACCAAAAACATTGACAGCTGCATTTCACGATGTTATTATATTCTCAGAAGAGTAATCAATGCTTTTTATAGAGCTTGGAAGCTTCAAAGATTATGATATGAAGAACAGGTTTTTTAATCGAAAATTGGCAGGTGGAGCAATGCTTGATATTGGAGTATATGCCCTAAGCATTGTCCGTAGCTTCATGGAAGAAAAACCCGAAAATCTGATGAGCC
>JAFSZK010000042.1 GCA_017458975.1 Eubacterium sp.
AAGCAGTTTTGGCAAAATCATTTTAGGTCATAACGGCATAATAAAACCGTCTTCATACTTGCGTATTCAGACGGTTTTTTATGTTGTTAGGGGCAAAAGGATAAAGCCAAAACCTAACCTTCTTTATGACGGGCGCCCCGTAGGGTGCTTTAATTCTTATAAGTGATAGATTAAATCGTCGCTCTTCCAGTCGAAGATTATTGCGCCGATTATAAATGCAACTACCGCCCACGCTATTGAATAAATAAGCATTTTCGGGTTTAAGAGCTCACCGTAAAGAACGCATTGTCTGAACATCTCGATTAAGTGATAAAGCGGGTTAGCGCGAATTATCAGCTTAAGGTTCGGTGACGTAATTGCGCTTATGTGGTAAATAATCGGAACGGTGTAGAATAAAAGCTTTGTAAGTACGTCCCATATATATTCAATATCTCTGAAATATACGCAAAGCACGGATAAAACCATACCTACGCCCGTTGAGAAAACAAGAATTATTGCGAGAGGAACAAGGAACAAAATCAAATGCCATGAAATTGTAAGATTTGCACCTCCGGCAATACCCGTTGCCTTAAAGAATATCCAAACCATAATGTAACAAAGCATTGAAATTGCAGTTGTTACAAAGCTTGAAAGAATTGAGGAGAAGGGATACATATACTTAGGTACATATACCTTCTTGATAATTGCGGCGTTTCTTCTGAAGGACGTCATTGCCTGCTTTGTTGAAACAACGAAAAATTCATAAAGAAGACGTCCTGCGAAAAGATATACGGGATAGCAAACTACCTTCCTGTTATCTCTTCCGAAAATACCCGAGAATACAACCGAAAGAACAATCATATTCAGAAGCGGCTGTAAAAAGCTCCAGAAAATACCGAGCCATGAATTACGGTATTTGAGCTTTATAGTTTTTCTTGTAAGCTCGCCGAGTAAGTTTTTATACTTTTTAAACATATCAACGCCATGCTGAACCTCAGACTCTGCATGCTTTGCGTCCATATAAACACCTCTTTTGCCGAACAAAATAGTATTAAAAAAGATATCGTATTATTCAAATATGTGACATTATAGCACATAAATATTAAATTTTCAACATTTTATATTTTTTTGTATATCACTTGAATATTTCCGCAATCCTTATAGCTGCCATTCTTGCGGATAAATCGCCGTCAATTACGTAGTCGGCGGCTTCAAGATACTTGCTCTTTCTCTCGTCGTAAAGCGCTCTTGCTTTTTCCTTATCCTGAAAGAGAGGACGGCTTTGATTATCGCCTATTCTTTCGCATATCGTATCAAACGAGGCGTCGAGAAAAACTATTTTTCCGCTTTTTTTAAGAGCCTCAACGTTTCTCTTAAACGTAAGCGCTCCGCCGCCGGTTGATACAACGCAGTTTTTTGTTTCCCCTATTTTCTTACAGGTCTCATATTCAAGCTCGCGGAAGTAATCCTCGCCGCGCGTTGCAAAAATCGCTTTAATAGCAACGCCCTGCTCCTTTTCGATAAGCTCGTCCGTATCAATAAATCTACAGCCCATCATCTTGGCAAGCTCGCGACCGACCACGGTCTTACCTGCGCCCATAAAACCGCATATAATTATATTTTTCATCTTCTTTTCAGCTCCTCTTCACAAAGCGAAATAACGCCCTGAAGCTCGTCGAAACCAAAGCTTGTATCAAGCCATATTTCCTGCGCGGCAGCCGCCTGAATAACAAGCATGGGAAGTCCGTTTAAATGCTTTATTCCCTCTTCCCTTGCATACCTCAGAAGCTCGGTTTCACCGGGATTATAGATTGCGTCAAATACAGCCCCCGAGGCTTTAACGACGTCTCTTTTTACAGGGGACACTCCCGTATTCGGCGACATACCGACGGGAGTAGCGTTAATAATTAAATCGTATCCGCCCCCGACCCCGTCTATATCGGTAATAAAAATGTCTTTATTAAGCTTGCTCTTGATTTCCCCTCTCAGCCTTTCAGCCTTTTCAAGACTTGCTTTTCTTACGGCAAGAGTCACGTTTGCTCCTTTAAGCAGAGCTTCAAAGGCGAACATTCTTGCAACCCCGCCGCAGCCGAGAATCAACACACTTCCGCCGAGAGTTATATCCGCCGTTTCAAGAGAACGCAGAAAGCCCTCGCAATCTGTATTATGCCCCACGGCGCCCGTCTCATTTATTTTTACCGTATTAACCGACGAATACAGCGCCGCCTTTTCCTCAAGCGAATCAAGAAGCGGAATAATATTTATTTTATGAGGAATTGTAACGTTAAAGCCGCAAAGCGCTTTGAGCTTATTGTCATAAACCTTTTCAAGCTCCTCTTTTGTTACTTCAATAAGCGAATAATTACCGTTTATACCCTTTAATCCGAAAAGCTCGCTGTGAATAAAAGGGCTTATTGAGTGAGCAAGAGGAGAGCCGATAAGCGCAAAATTCAATCCGTCCTTCATTTTTTATCTCCGAAAAATACTATTGACAAATTAGAGCAATATATATAATATTGAGATGTACCTACGCGCACAGCTCACACAACAATAATAACATATATTAAAAGTATTTACAACTTTCAGGAGTGATTAATGTGATTTTAGAAGAAATCAAAGAAATTCTTGCGGACCATTTTGAAATTACGCCCGGGAGCATTGACGGCGAAACACTTTTAGTTGACGACCTCGGCGCCGGCGAGCTTGACCTTGCGGATATCGCAATGGATATTGAGGACCAATACTCCGTTGAGGTTACAGAGGAGGCGCTTGAAGGGTTGAAAACCGTTGAGGATATCGTTCTTTTTATTGAAGAAAATGTCGACTGATTTTATGCTTTTTCCCCCGATTGTAAAAAATCGGGGCTTTATTATTTTATTTTAAGACATATTGACCAAAATATGGCTCAGTTTTTTGTTACTTTGCTTTGTTGACAGAAAGCCTCTATAATAGTAAAATATAATTTGGAGTAAATTAGGATGGTATATCCTTATTCTAAATAAAAGACGAGAGGAATTTTATTATGTCAGAAAAATATGTAATGGCGCTTGACCAGGGCACAACAAGCTCAAGAGCAATCATCTTTAACAAGAAGGGTGAAATTGTAACAAAGAGTCAAAACGAATTTACACAGTATTATCCTCAAAACGGTTGGGTTGAGCACGACCCGAACGAAATTCTCTTCAGTGTTATTCAGGCAATGATAGGCTGTATCAGACCTGCCGGCACAAAGGATTCCGTTAACCCGAAGGATATTAAGGGTATCGGTATCACAAACCAGAGAGAAACAACCATTATCTGGGATAAACATACGGGCAAGCCGATTTATAACGCAATAGTATGGCAGTGCAGAAGAACCGCCGATTACTGCGAAGAGCTTAAAAAGGACGGTCTCGGCGATTATATCAAGAGCACAACAGGACTTTTAATTGACGCTTATTTCAGCGCAACTAAAATCAAGTGGATTCTTGACAACGTTGAGGACGCAAGAGAAAAAGCCGAAAACGGCGACCTTCTCTTCGGTACTATTGACACCTGGCTTATCTGGAACTTAACGGGCGGAAAGGTTCATGTAACCGACTATTCAAATGCCTGCAGAACCATGCTTTTTGACATTGACAAGCTTTGCTGGGATGAAACCCTCTGCAAAAAGCTTGATATTCCTATGAACATTCTTCCCGAGGTTAAGCCCTCAAGCTGCGTTTACGGCTATGTTGACAAGATTTCGGGTATTGAAGAGCTTGCCGGAATTCCTATCGCCGGTGCAATCGGCGACCAGCCGGGCGCACTCTTCGGTCAGGGCTGCTTTGAAAAGGGTCAGGCTAAGAACACCTACGGAACAGGCTGCTTCCTTCTTATGAATACCGGCGACGAGAGAATTGAAAGCAAGTCAAATCTTCTCTCGGGTATTGCCTGGGGTATTGACGGAAAGGTTACATATGACCTTGAAGGCTCCGCATTTAACGCAGGCTCCGTTATTAAATGGCTTCGCGATGACCTTGAGCTTATTGCTACCGCTCAGGAATGCGATGTTTTTGCCGAGGAAGTTCCCGACACAAACGGACTTTACCTTGTGCCCGCATTTACGGGTCTCGGCGCACCGTACTGGGATATGTACGCAAGAGGAATTATGGTAGGTATTACCCGTTCTATCAACAAGCGTCACGTTTGCCGCGCTGTTCTTGAGAGTATTACATACCAGATGACCGACCTTCTTGAAGCAATGATGAGCGACAGCGATATTATGCTTAAAGACCTGCGCGTTGACGGCGGCGCTTCGGTTTCAAATATTATGATGCAGATTCAGGCTGATATGACGGGCTGTAACGTTAACCGTCCGGTAAACCGTGAAGCTACCGCGCTCGGCGCTGCATATCTTGCCGGTCTTGCAACAGGCGTATGGGATAGCATGGAAGAGATTGAGGCTAACCGTAAGGTTGATAAAATCTTCGTTCCCTCTATGCCTGAGGAAATCAGAAATAAAAAATACTCCGATTGGAAGAGAGCGGTTGAGCGCTCTCGTAATTGGGAAAGATAAAAAGAAAGAACCTTGGGACATCCAAGGTTCTTTTTTTATGCGTAATTATTCAGCTCTTTTAAAAAATGCATCGGAAGATAGAGCGTGGCTTTTTTTGTAAGCTTAAGAGCTCCGCTTTTTTCAAGGACCTCCGCTACAAACTGTGAACAGAAATATCTTTTCTTAAACCTGTGCGGTATTTTCATAATACAGAGTATTGTTCCGAAGGCTGTATATGAAAGCTCGCTTTTTCTTTTCTCAAATTTATTAATCTCGTCCTTCAGTTTTTCAAATATTTCATCGCTTACGTTAATTCTTATATACTTTCTGTGCGGGAGAAGGTATTTTGATTTTTTCCCGTGCCAGTATTCCTTGATAAAGCCCTTAAGATTAAAAGAATAAAATTCGTTCTCCTCAGGGTCAACAGATATAGAAACGTGAGTATATTTACCGCTCGCAGCCGCAATAAAATTGCTGAACGGGTCGCAATATTTTGAAAGAAGTATTGTAACTTTATTTGACATATAATCATTTCCCTTAAATTAAGTATTTATATACTAACACAACTTTGTATAAATGGCAACATTTTAAACAAAAATGACCACTATTTTTTGGATTCAAGGATTAAACTTTGTTAAAAAATTAACTTGATATATTATATATTTGTGCTATAATAAGGATACATAATTTTATTATTAATAAAGGAGATTTAAGTTATGCCAAAAGTAGTATGTCCTTGGAACTTAATCACTGATTTTGTAACCGACGCATTTATCGGTTACGGTATCCCAGAAGATGAAGCAAAAATGTGTACCGACGTGCTTCTTGAATCCGATAAAAGAGGTATCGAGAGCCACGGATGTAACAGATTTAAGCCCATCTATCTTGACAGAATCAAGGCCGGAATTCAGTCTCCGACAACTAACTTTGAAATTCTTAAAGAAACCGAAACAACCGCAGTTGTTGACGGTCACAACGGAATGGGTCAGGTTATCGGAACAAAGGCTATGCAAATGGCTATTGACAAGGCTAAGAAATACGGTATGGGTATGGTTGTTGTACGCAACTCCTGCCACTACGGTATTGCCGGCTACTATACCTCAATGGCAACCGAGCAGGGCTGTATCGGTATGACAGGTACTAACGCCCGTCCTTCAGTTGCTCCTACCCTCGGTACAGAGGGTATGTTCGGTACTAACCCGTTCACTCTCGGCGTTCCGTCGGATGAGGCGTTCGATTTCAATTTTGACTGCGCAACCTCAATTACCCAAAACGGTAAAATCGAGTACTATGCAAGAATTGACGAGCCCGTACATCCCGGTACAATTATCAACATCGACGGTACTCCCGTTGAAGGCGACGCAGGCGAGGCGCTTAAAAAAATCAGAGGCGGCACTGCTGCTCTTACAACTCTCGGCGGTATCGGCGAAGCTCTCGGCGGCTATAAGGGCTACGGCTTTGCAATGTTTGTAGAGTTCCTTTCCTCCGTTCTCCAGGACGGCGAATACGGTAAGGCTCTTGACGGTAAGGACGAGGAAGGAAACATCAGACCCTACCACCTCGGTCACTTCTTTATCGCAATTGATACCAACCACTTCCTCGGCGAAGAAATCTGCAGAAAGAAGACGGGCGATATTATCCGTACAGTCCGCGCTTCAAGAAAGGCTCCCGGCGAAGACAGAATTTACATCGCAGGAGAAAAGGAATACGAAATCTGGAAAGAGAGAGAGCCTCACGGCGTTCCGATTAACGAGTCCGTACAGGGCGAGCTTAACGCAGTAAGGGACGAGCTCGGTCTCAACTATACTTTCCCGTGGGAGGATAATTACACCCCGTATCCCGAAACAAAGAAGATTACTTCCCATATTGAAAGATAAACAAGGAGAAAAATATGGATTACAGAAAAGAATCATTAAGACTTCACGGCGAGTGGAAGGGCAAGGTTGAGGTTATCGCAAGAGCAAAGGTTGATAACAAAGACGCGCTCTCACTTGCATACACACCCGGCGTTGCTGAGCCCTGTCTTGCAGTTCAGGAAGACTATACAAAGAGCTGGGAGCTTACAAGACGCTGGAATATGGTTGCCGTAATTACCGACGGTACCGCAGTTCTCGGTCTCGGCGATATCGGTCCCGAGGCAGGTATGCCCGTTATGGAGGGTAAATGCGTACTCTTTAAGGAATTCGGCGACGTTGACGCTTTCCCGCTTTGCGTAAGAACAAAGGACGTTGATGAAATCGTTAATATTATCTATATGATTAGCGGTTCCTTCGGCGGCGTAAACCTTGAGGATATTGCTGCTCCCCGCTGCTTCGAGATTGAAAAGAAGCTCAAGGAAAAGTGCGATATTCCGATTTTCCACGATGACCAGCACGGTACCGCAGTAGTTGTATCTGCAGCTCTCATTAACGCAATGAAGCTCACCGGCAAGACTCTCGGCGAGTGCAAGGCTGTTATTAACGGCTCCGGCGCAGCAGGCGTTGCTATTGCAAAGCTTCTTATGTCCCTCGGTCTTAAGGATGTTATTCTTTGCGACAGAACAGGCGCAATCTATGAAGGAAGGGACAACCTCAACCCGTTCAAGGAAGAAATTGCCAAGGTTACAAACAGAGGTATGGTAAAGGGCGGACTTGCAGAGGCTATGAAGGGTACGGATATCTTTATCGGCGTATCCGCTCCCGGTATTGTTTCTCAGGATATGGTTCGTTCAATGAACCCCAACCCGATTGTACTTCCCATGGCTAACCCGACTCCCGAAATTATGCCCGACCTCGCTAAAGAGGCAGGCGCTGCTATCGTAGGAACGGGACGTTCGGACTTCCCGAATCAGATTAATAACGTTCTTGCGTTCCCCGGTATCTTCAGAGGTACTCTTGACGTTCGCGCAAGCGATATTAACGAGGATATGAAGATTGCCGCTGCATACGCAATCGCGTCCCTCGTAAGCGACGAGGAGCTTACTCCCGATTATATTATTCCTCACGCTTTCGACCCGAGAATCAAGGACACTGTTGCCGCTGCAGTAGCAAAGGCAGCCCGTGATTCAGGCGTAGCAAGAATCTGACAAAAAGCATAAAAATAAAGGCGTGATATTCACGCCTTTAATTTTTTTCTGTTTTTGAGCCAAAGGATAAAACTGATTATAATTATAAGGAAAATAAGATACATAAGTACGGTTTTTACGCTTGTAACAACGCTTCCGAAAGCTGCAACACTCTTTGAAAGCGTATCGGCTTTCAGCATTACAATACTTAAAACGTTTTCCGTATAATCGAGCACTGCAAGAATTATCGGCGGTACGATAAGAAGATTTGCTTTTTTCGTCAGCCTTATTAATATAAAGATAAAAAATACCGTGTAAACAATCGGATATACAAAATCAAGCGGAAGCTGAACGCCGAGATAAATCTGTTTTCCTTCCTGACTTAAAAGCTCAAGGAATTTTTTTGCCGTAGCATAGCCGTAAGCAAAATTCATATCAAAACAGCGCACGCCGTTTGTTGTGCTTTCAATTTTCGGAATAAGCACAAAATTCATTACAAGACAGATTACCGCCGTAAGAACACCGCTTATTACCGTAACCGCTTTGCCCTTTTTTGACAGAGCAAATTCACATAGCTTTTCCATTTTTATCCCTTAATCTTGCCTTTCTTAACCTTGGTATCGCTCGTAATATGTACGCCGAGCTTTTTCAGAACATTATTATCAACCTCGGCAAGAACAACCGACGTATGTATTTCCGAATTCTTAAGACTCTTTAATGCCGAAAGCGCCTTTTTTGCAGTTTCGTCGGTAACGGCGGAAATTGAAAGCGCCAGCAGGGTTTCGTCGGTATGAAGTCTCGGGTTTCTGTTTCCGAGATAACCCACCTTAAGCTCCTGAACGGGCTTGATAACCTCGGGTGAAATAAGGAGTATTTCATCGTCAATACCCGCAAGGAATTTAAGAGCATTAAGGAGCGCCGCCGAGGTGCAGCCGAGCAGGGGCGAGGTTTTACCCGTAATAATCGTTCCGTCGGGAAGCTCGATTGCTGCTGCGGGCGCGCCCGTCTTTTCGGCAATTTTTCTTGCGGGAGCTACGCATTTTCTGTCATTAGTGCTTATTCCCGCCTGGTTCATCAGAATTTCAATCTGGTAAAGCTCCGCTTCCTTTTTCGGATTATTAATGCTTGCACAAAGCGTATTGAAATATCTTCTTATAATCTCCTGCTTTGAAGCCTCCTTACACGCTTCGTCGTCAATAATACAGTTACCCGCCATATTAACGCCCATATCGGTCGGCGACTTATAAGGACACTCTCCGTAAATGCTGTCAAAGGTAGCTTTAAGCACGGGGAAGATTTCAACGTCGCGGTTATAGTTTACGGTTGTTTTTCCGTATGCCTCAAGATGCCACGGGTCAATCATATTAACGTCGCTGAGGTCCGCAGTTGCCGCCTCATAGGCGATATTAACCGGGTGCTTAAGCGGAATATTCCAGATAGGAAACGTTTCAAACTTAGCATATCCCGCCTTGATTCCCCTCTTGTGCTCATGGTAAAGCTGGGAAAGACAGGTTGCCATTTTTCCGCTTCCGGGGCCGGGTGCGGTAATTACAACAAGCTTCCTGCTCGTCTTGATATAATCGTTTTTACCGTAGCCCTCATCGCTTACGATTTTTGAAATATTTGAAGGATAACCGTCAATAAGAAAATGGTGATAAACAGGATAACCCATATTTTTGAGCCTGCGCTCAAAGTTTTCCACCTTTTCGCTCGGAGTGTATTTTGTAAGAACAACGCTGCCCACCATTAAGCCGATACCGGTAAATTCCCTGATAAGGCGGAAGGCGTCGTCGTCGTAAGTAATACCGAGGTCGCCTCTGACCTTTTCCTTATCAATATCCTCGGCGCTGATAACAAGAACTATCTCAGCCTCGTCCTTAAGCTGAAGAAGCATCTGGAGCTTGCTGTCGGGCTGGAAGCCGGGAAGAACGCGGGAAGCGTGGTAATCGTCAAAGAGCTTTCCGCCAAATTCAAGATAGAGCTTTCCGCCGAACTCGCCTATTCTTTCTCTTATTCTTTCGGATTGCATTGAAAGGTATTTTTGATTGTCAAAACCTACTTTATACATAATTGTCCTCCAAAACAAAATCTAAAATCTATTTTAGCATTTTTAATATTAAATTTCAATTATAATATAGTAATTTTCTTCACTTGACATAAAATATTTATTATGATAACATAGCCAATAGATAAAAACCTTAAGAAAGGAAGATAAATATGGAAATTACAAAACAGACAACCATGGGTCAGATGCTTGAATACGACAGAGGAATTGCCTCAATTCTTATGCAGTCGGGTATGCACTGCGTAGGCTGTCCCGCTTCAATCGGCGAAAGTCTCGAGGAAGCGTGTATGGTACACGGACTTGACGCCGACGTAGTTTTAAAGCAGATTCAGGATTATTTAAACAGCAAATAAAAATCAGGGGCGGGTTTCCACACCCGCCCGTTAAATTGTTATTATGGAAAAGAAAGAAATTGCAAAAAGATATTTAATATCCGTATCGGCTCTGTACTTTATAGGAGGGCTTTTGCTTTCGGCTTTTATTTATTCAATAAATAAATTCGGTTTTACCCTGCTTCAAAGTATCGCTCTTTCGGCGCTTCTCTCTTTAATTCCCGCGGGCTCGTTTACGGGCTTTGTAAACTACGGGATGAAAATAAAGGATATTGACTCTAAAAAAGGCGCGCTGTTAATTGTTTTCTTTCCTTTAATACTTGCATTTGTTACCGTATCGGGTATAATAATGATAATTCCGACTTTGATAAAATCGTTAACTACTTTGATAAGGAGTTAAATATGTTTGTTGATATTGCAAAAATCAAAATAAAGGCAGGCGACGGCGGCGACGGCGCGGTTGCTTTTCACCGTGAAAAATACGTAGCTGCGGGCGGTCCCGACGGCGGCGACGGCGGTAAGGGCGGCGACGTTGTTTTTGTTGTTGACGACAATCTTGCGACGCTTGCGGATTTCAGATACAAAAGAAAATACAAAGCTCCTAACGGCGAAAACGGACGCGGCGGAAGATGTAACGGAAAGAAGGGTCAGGACCTTGAAATCCGTATTCCCCGCGGTACGATAATTAAAGAAGCAAACAGCGGCGCCGTTATGGCGGATATGAGTAAAACCGAGCGCTTTGTTGCCGCAAAGGGCGGAAAGGGCGGTTGGGGAAATCCCCATTTTGCAACGCCTACAAGACAGGTTCCCCGCTTTGCAAAGCCCGGCATTCCCGGAGAAGAGTGGGAGGTAAGCCTTGAGCTTAAGCTCCTTGCGGACGTCGGACTGCTCGGCTATCCGTCGGTCGGTAAATCAAGCCTTATTTCGGTTGTATCCCAGGCAAAGCCCAAGATTGCGGATTATCATTTTACAACCCTTGTTCCGAACCTCGGCGTGGTTTCAATGGGCGAGGGTAACAGCTTTGTTATCGCCGATATTCCCGGACTTATTGAGGGTGCAAGCGAGGGTATAGGACTCGGTCATCAGTTTTTACGCCACGTTGAGCGATGCAGAATGTTAATACATATCGTTGACGTCAGCGGTCACGAGGGCAGAAATCCGATAGAGGACTTTGAAAAGCTTAACAGCGAGCTTGAAAAGTTCAACCCCGAGCTTTCAAAAAGACCTATGATTGTTGCGGGAAACAAAATTGATATGGCGGATCCCGAGCAAATTGAAGAATTCAAGAGCTACGTTGAGAACAGGGGCTATGATTATTACTCAATCTGCGCGCCGATACTTGAAGGTACTCAGGAGCTTATGAACGCAGTATGGAATAAGCTTCAGACCCTTCCCCCTATTAAGGAATATGAAACCGAGGAAATCCCCGTTGAGAGCATTATAAAAACCTCAAACGGCTTTAAGATTACCTCTCCCGAGGAAAATTACTTTATTGTTGAGGCTGACTGGTTCCCGAAGGTACTTAAAGGAATTGATACCGAGGACTACGAGTCGCTTCAGTATATGCAAAGAGTGCTTGAAAAAAGCGGAATCTTTGACGCACTCAGAGAAAGGGGAATTCAGGAGGGCGATATTGTTTCGCTTTACGACATTGAATTCGAGTATATACCGTAATGAGATTTTTAAACGACGAGATAAACCCGAAGCAGCTGAGTCCGTTAAATCTGGCTTTTATCGGCGACGGGATATATGAAATATTAGTAAGGGAAAAGCTTGTTTGCGACGCTAACCGTCCCGTAAACGACCTCCATAAAGAAAGCGTTAAATATGTAAGCGCCAAGGCTCAGACCGCGGCGTATGACAGAATCAGGGATATGCTTACCGAGGAAGAAAAAGCGATTTTCAAAAGAGGGCGTAACGCAAAGGTGGGTCACAACCCCAAATCCGCGTCACAGGGGGAGTACCATATTGCAACGGGAATTGAAGCGCTTTTCGGCTATTTATATCTTAAAGATAATACCGAAAGACTGAGAGAGCTTTTTGATAAAATTAGTTCTTGACAAATAAAAATGATATGTTATAATTAATATCGCTGATGGGAGTATAGCTCAGCTGGGAGAGCACCTGCCTTACAAGCAGGGGGTCACAGGTTCGAGCCCTGTTGTTCCCACCAAATAAAAAACCGTACCCGTTTGGGTATGGTTTTTTATTCTTTTGAACAGGGCGAGAAACGAACTCCAAGAGCGGCGCAATAAGTGCCGCGATTGGGAGAAAGCTCCAGTGGAGCTTTCGATAGTTGAGAGGAGAGCCCTGTTGTTCCCACCAAAAAAAAGACACCCGAACGGGTGTCTTTTTTTTGGTGAACAGGGCTCGGACCTGTGACAAGCTGCTCCAAATCTTTGATTTGGGAGAAAAGGCACAGTGTGCCTTTTCGTAGCAGGTTAGTCACTTTCACGCCTTTCTGTTTCCGAGAAGTAAAAGTGGGGACTCTTCCCTTCGTGGGGCAAAGCCCCGCTTGTTTTATTTAGTCTTAACCTTTTTCTTTGGTGACCATTTACTGTATAGCTTTTTGCCGTTTACGGTTTTGTATGCCCTTATGCGAACATAATACTTTTTATTGCTGTCAAGTTTTTTAATCTTTTTGCTTGTTGCATTTTTACCGATATTTTTCTTTTTAGCCTTTTTCATATTCTTCTTAGTAGAACACTGAATCTGATAGCCGTCAACACCTGCAACCTTAGCCCATTTTGCTTTAAAGCCGTTCTTAACTCTCTTAAGCTTGCCGATTTTGGGCGAGCCGAGTTTTGGAACTGCCTTTTGTGCCACAAGAACCTTACCGCATTCAGAACATTTCTTTCCTGCGGTTTTGCCTGCCCAGTTAAAGGTCGGCTCAACTGCTTTAAGCGCGGTTGCTTTATGTCCCGTTGCTTTCACGTCTTCCTGCGCAACAAATATTTCACCGCAAACGCTGCAATGTTTGCCTTCGGTTTTACCGTCAGTTGTGCAGGTGGCGGGAATTGCCTTGTCAATAGCCTCGGTATGACCCGGTGCCTTAACAACCTCCTGCTTAACGATAGTATCACCGCATACCGAGCAATGACTGCCCTCGGTTTTGCCGTCAGTCGTGCAGGTTGCAGGAACTGCTTCGTCCGTAACGGGGCTATGTCCCGTAGCGGATATTACATCCCGATACGAATATCCGCATTCGCAGGTGTATTCGCTATAACCGTCCTCGGTGCAGGTTGGCTCAACCGTTTTTTTGGAATAGTTATGATTTAAGCTGTCAATTCTTAAATGTACTTCGTAATTTCCGATACATTCGATTGTCTCCACATAGTATGTTTTGCCTTTTTCAACGTCAAACGTCATACTGAAGTTCATAAGTTCGCCGCTTGAATCATAATCGCTTGCAATTTCTTCCTGTCCGGTCAAGCTGTCTTCGGATTCGGTATAAACACGCGCGCCCGTAATATACTGTCCCGTTGAATAAACCGTAACCGTTGCGCTGTGTTCAGGGGTAAATGAAAACGTTTTTGCATCTCCCGCTTCAACAGTTGCTCCCGTTTCGGTATTAAGTTCAACTATAGCGTCTTCGGTTTCTTTTTCACCGCATTCGGTACAAACACCGTTTTTAAAATTGTGTTGGCCTGTGGGCTCAATTATTTCCATATATGAAACCAGACAGTCCATACAGGTATAAATATTTCCTCCCGGTACACCGCAGGTAGCAGGAACCGTCATACAAACACTGTTATGGATATGCTTTTTAATTACCGCCGTAAGTTTTACGCCGTCTTCTTTTTCAGCAAATATTGTTATTATGTATGTTTTTCCCGCTTGCGCATTAATTGAAATTCTTACGTTTTCGGCAACGCCGTCATTTACATCTCCGACTTCTTCGTCTTCTTTGCCTTCTTCAACGGCAAATCCCGAAACCTCGCTTTCGCCCTTGGTTTCAAACAAATATACAGCGTCTTCCGAAGCGATAAAAGTAAGATTTATTTCAGCAAATTTGTCATTGCTTTCAAAAGAATAAGGAACGCCTTGAGTTAAGACACCGTTATGACAATAAACATCTTCGGTTTTACCGCAATACTTACAAACACCGTTTTCATAAACGTGAACACCCGTTGCAGGCTCTGTTTCGGTTACTTTGGTTTCTCCGCATTTTGAGCATTCATAAAGCTTGTATCCGGTTTTACTGCACGTTGCTTTAAATGTTTTTTCCAATACGAAATTGTGACTGCCGGTTATTGGCGTTACATCTGTAATATAGTAATCGCCGCAGGAACAACTGTAGGCTGTATATCCTTTACTGCCACAGGTTGCTTTAATCGTGCTTTTAGAATAACTGTGCTCATGGACCTTGCTGTAAAAACTTACTGTTTGTGCCGTGGTATCATTTTCATCATCATAATAACAACCAAAGTATAAATAGTATTTTACGCCCTTTGTCAACTCACAAATCAAAGCAAAATTTAAAGTAGTTTCTGTGTCATCTGCTGAATCTATGTAATTACCGTCTTCATCATACAACTCAACATACGGGTCATATTTACTGCCCGTACTCTTGAAATAATAATAACCATCCTCACTTGGGGTAAACGTAAACACAGCAATATCATTTTCTCCGTGTACCGTAAACTGCTGATTCTGACCTAAAATTATCTCACTCGCTACAGTTTCATTTTCAAGTTTTCCGCAGTATTTACAGGTACCGTTAGCAAAACTGTGGGCATTTTCATCTATGGGAACATAATTACAAACATATCCCTTGCCGCAGTTTTTACAAGCATATTCCGTATATCCAAAAACGGAACATGTGGGAGCATGAACGGTTTCAACATATTCGTGTTCTTCAGTAGGTTCATATTCAACAACAATTCGGTTGTTACATCCTATTCCCGTGCAAGCCGTAATATGGGTAACATATTCATCGCATTTCGGCACATTACTGTCAGCAACCATATTGTGAACGTGCTCACCGATAGAAATTGCACCGGACATACTTGAGTTGCTCTCAAGCGTGATTGTATAATTCTTACCCTGCTCAAGGTTAAAATATGCGCAAAAATACGGTTCGGAATATCCGGAAGAAACCAACTCAATTTCTTGCGAGTTTTCATCAGCCAAAGTAACCGTCGGAAACTTCCTGTCCGTGGAGTCGGAAGAAAGAAACGTACAGTTAATCTTTATAGCATATAATGCGGTTTTGCTCGGAATAAACGTATAATGGTTAATTGCCCCTACTCTTTTTAAATTAAACGGAACTTCTAAAACTTCATCAAGCTGAATTATTTCTTCAACATAGTTTTCTTCAATTCCTCCGCAGACGCAACAAATTCCGTTACAGTAGTCATGTATTCCCGTTGCCTGCGTTTCTTCGGTATATGTTTTTCCGCAGGTCGTGCAGGTATATTTTAATAAGCCGTTATCGACACAGGTTTCGGAAGATATTACCGATTTTTTGTAATTATGCGCACTCCTGACTGTCTCTATTTGAAGAGAACAATCGTCTTCGTATTTATTTTGAATCCTTAAAACATATTCCTTCCCTGCATCAAGACCGGTGTAATAGTAATTCATTCTGTAATATTTACTTTGCTCTTTCCCGTTACAGGTTATATTCAATTTAAAATCCGAAGTCGTATAATTCGTGTTACCTTTGTAAAGGTAAACCCGAAATTTGAAACAACCGTCTTCACTCGGGGTAATATGGTAAAGCTTATATTCGCCCTTATATATGGTTTGCCTTTCCGTTTTATCTCCTACTACAAGGTCAGAATAAGTATCAACGTAATTTTCATCAACGTAGTCGCAATATGCGCATTTTCCGTTGACTAATTTATGCGCATTTTCGTCCTTCGGTAAAACTTCGGTATATGAATACTCACACTTTGTGCATTGGTGAACAACCGAGCCTTCCGCAACGCAGGTTGCAGGAGTTACCGTATCGCTGTATTCATGTTGACATTCTTCCGAAAACGCCGAAAAATCAGCACAGAAAACCGCGCTGAAAAGCATTGTTATTGCAAGAATAAGTGAAATTGTTTTTTTCATACAAACACCCCGTTTGCCCTTAATTAATGAATTGTTTTCATTAATTAGTCCGTAAAATGCCGAAATATATCACGACTATTTTTTAATAATAGAGTAATTAATAGCTATTTGTCGTTTTTATTATATCTTAAATATATGCTTTTTTCAAGACTTATATATAAAAAACGGGAGGGCAATAAGCCCTCCCACATTTTATGGTTATTACAATTTCACATCCATTACGAGATTAAGTACGTTAATCGCGGTTCTCTGCATTTCGCCGAGAGTTATTCCGAGCGGTTTTCCGTAGGAGGCAAGGAGCGTTCCGTCGGGCTTGTGTTTCGGTATTCTGTCGCCTCCCGGCATAAGCACGTCAACCTGCGCTCTTACGCGGTACGCCTGGTCGCACATAATCGGGAATTCGGGACTCTTTGAGGATTTCATCCACCAGTCCGTCATTACATTGCCCTCATATCCCCACTCGCCGCGCAGAATAGTAGTACATAAATCGTAATTATAATGTCCCCATACTCCGTTAATCTTATTATATGAGGTCATAATATTCTTCGGCTTTGAGTCGTTAATACAGATTTCAAAGCCCTTTAGATATATTTCGCGAAGCGCTCTTTCGGAAAGACGCGAGTCGCATTCCGTTCTTTTGTATTCCTGGTTGTTGCAGGCAAAATGCTTAGGACAAGCCGAGCCGCCCTCGCTTTGAATACCTCTTACGCAGGCTGCTGCCATTTTACCCGTAAGATACGGGTCCTCGCTGAAATACTCAAAGTTTCTTCCGCAAAGCGGGTTACGGTGAATATTTATTCCGGGACCGAGGAGAACGTTACTTCCCCTGTCCTTAAGCTCGCCCGCTATAACCTTATACGTTTCTTCAATAAGCTCCGTATTAAAAGAACAGGCAAGAAGCGTTCCTATCGGGATAAGAGAGCAAGATGCGATAAGTCTTATTCCGCTCGGTCCGTCGGTTGTAATAATCGGCGGTATTCCCTTATCGCGAAGCGACTGTAAAACGCCTCCGAAGGCTCCTGCGTTTCCTTTTGCGCCGAGCTTACTGTCCATAGTATAGTCGCCGCGGCTGATTGCTTCAAGCTCATCAAGTGAGAGTTGAGCCGCAAAGTCCTTCATATCGGCTCTTCCCTCTTTAACGTCGATTAGCTTTATTCCCTTGTCGCCCGTCATCGGTATATCCTCGGGAAGGTGGTTTAATATTCTTGCGCCAAGGTCGTACTTTTGGGTCGGGGTGTTCTTGATTTTTAAAACTCTTTTTCCGCCCTCTTCTCTTGAACAGAGAATTTCAAGGCTCTTTTGCGGCGCGGCTGCCTGTTTGAGCTCACAATAAACCTCACATTTTTCGTTAAAGCACGAAAATACCTTTTCGGCGTCCCTTACGTTATCGCCGAGGTAAAATTCATATTCGCCCTCTTCAAATACGTAACAGAACTGATGACCCGTATCGCCGCAGTCGTCGTATGAGGTAAACGAATAAGTATCGGCAAAAAGAGTAAGCTTTTCGCTTTCGCCCTTTTTAAGAGTATTTGTTTTTGCAAAAGCACAAAGCTCTCTTGACGGATTTCAGAGCTTGCCGTTTGGCTTTTTAAGATAGAGCTGAACAACCTCTTTTGCAGGGTAATCGCCCGTATTTGTAACCTTTATATCAAATTCTATACCGCCGTCAACGGGTCTTGCCTTTATAAAATCGGTTTTAAATTCGGTATATGTAAGACCGAAGCCGAAGGGATAAAGCACCTTATCCTTTTCAAAGGTTTCAAAATAGCGGTAGCCTACAAATATATCCTCTTTATACTCGTCGTACGCCTTGTTTCCAAAATTATCGCTTGAGGGGTAATCGTGATAATCCTTTGCGATAGTATCGGACAGCTTACCGCTCGGAGATACCTTTCCGCAAAGAAGGTCAACGACGGCGTTTCCGCTTTCCATACCGCCCTGCCATACATAAAGAAGCGCGCTTATCCTGTCGCCAAGCTCCTCAAAAAATGACATATCAATAATTGAGCCGACGTTAAGAAGAACGATAACCTTATCAAAATACTTTGTAACGGTATAAAGCACCTTCTTTTCCTCATCGGTAAGATAGTAGCTTCCCTTTTCGAGAATACAGTCGCGGTCCTCGCCGGCAGACCTGCCGATAGTAACAACGGCAACGTCGCTTTCATTATTAGCCTTTGAAGCAACCGCTTCCTTTAACGCCATATCCTTATAGTAAAGCGGCCAGTTAGCCCAATAGCCGTGATTAATAGGGTTATTATCAGCCCATCTTTTATATATATCGGCAAGATGCTCGTTAAGCTCAAGCTCTTCACAGCTTCTTACCGCCTCGGTAAGGCTTACCTCATAAGGACGGTTAACGTCGCCGCCCGAGCCGTAGCCTACGTAAAACCAATCCTGACTTACTCTTGAAAAAAGAGATACCTTCGTTCCTTTATTAAGAGGAAGAACTCCGTTATTTTTAAGCATAACGGCGCCCTCGGCAGCAAGCTCTCTTGCCGGAGCGGTCATTTTTTCGTTAATAACCTTCGGTACTCCCTTCCTGTCAAGCTCAGCCTGTGCAACGCCGCTTGCCAGGTTTATTTTTTTTGCAATTTCCATTTCCATTTTTTCTTTAAGCGTCATTATTATCACCCTTTTGCATTTTAACATATTATCCCCTTAAAAACAATATCTTACATCATACCTGTTTTGACAAATTTTGCGTCTTGGGTTTTATATAATCCACTTAGGTGAAAAATATGATAAAAGAAAAGATTGATAAAGCGTCAAAAATAATATACTCAAATACTAAAAAGAGCAATGCCGTTAAGGGCTTTCTGTGTTTTTTAGCGGGAGGTGCATTTTCGCTCGGGAGTATCGCAGGCTCGCTCCACCCTCTCGGTATTGCCTTCGTTTCGGTTACAAAAAGAAAATATCTTTTGTTTTCCGCTCTCGGAAGCTGCGCAGGACTGCTTTTTTTCGGGTTTGACGAAAACACGGTGAGATACATAACCGCAATTCTGATTTGCTCTCTTTCAAATATCGGCTTTTCGTTTTTTGAAACAGGCAGGGGCTCGCTTTACTCAATGGGTGCTTCATTTTTTTCGTGTTTGCTGACGGGAGTGGTGCTTGACTTTGCCGTTCACTCCTATCCGACGGAGCTGCTTGTCGATTTCGGTGAGGCAACGCTCTGCGGCGGGTGCGCCTTTTTCTTTTACAGAGCGTTAAACTCGAGCTATAAACGGCTTCGGCTCAGAGCGCTTCCGCTCGGCGACGTCGGATGTATTGTAATATCCCTCTCTCTTATGCTTATGAGCCTTCAGGAAATTAAGCTTTTCGGCGTTTCGCCCGCTCGGATATCGGCAACGGTTATTACCCTGCTTGCCCTTCGCTTTCTCGGCGACAGGTGGGGAATAATTCTCGCTCTTGCCTTCGGCTTTACCTTTTCGCTCGGAAACGAAAATATGCTTTTTATAACGGGCGCGCTCTCATTTTCGGTTATGGTAGGCTCCCTTTTTTCCTCGCTTGGTATATTTGCGCTTTGCGGCGGTTTCTTACTTTCGTTTTCGTTTTTCTGTATCGTATCCCAAAACAGGGAGTCGCTATATCTGTTTATTGAAGCCTTCTCCTCCTCGCTGATATTTGTTTTAATGCCGACGTCGCTGACCTCAAGGCTTGAAGCGTTTTTTGAAGCGGGCAAGGCTCCTGCGTATGACGGAGCTCTCAGACAAAGCCTTGTCTTAAAGCTTCGCTTTGCCTCGTCGGCAATGGCTGCAATAAGCGAAAGCGTTGAGGAGGTACGCGACAGGATAAATAAAATAACCCGTCGCGAAAACGAGGAAAAAAGAGCCTCCCTCAGCGAGGAGGAATATTTAAGACGTGAGATAATTCTTGAAAAAACAAACCAAATCCGTATGGTTGCAAGCGACCAGTTTTTCGGCGTTGCTGATATGCTTGAGGATTTGGCGTTTGAATTTGACGAAGCGGAGATATTTAACTCCTCAGCCTCATCGAAAATACGAAGGCTGCTGTCGGACTTCGGAATTTATCCGCGCAGCATTTCGGCAATTGAGGATAAATACGGGAGAATCAGGGTTGAAATATTAAGCGATACCAATACCCCGGGACTTGACAATCCGGCTTTATCCGTGGAAATCGGAAAAATCTGCGGACGCTATTTTGACGAAGGCACCCTGACAAGCTTCAAGGAAGAAATAATGCTGTCGTTTTTTGAAAAGCCGAACTACTCACGTGATACCGGCTTTGCTCAACACAGCGCGCAGGGTAAATTCTGCGGTGATACAATTAAAACCCTCTGTGACAACAAGGGGCATTCGATACTTATTATAAGCGACGGTATGGGTAAGGGCTCGCGCGCCGCGCTTGACGGAGCAATGGGCGCGGGACTCCTTTCAAAGCTCATTAATGCAGGCTTCGGCTTTGACAGCGCGCTCAAGGTTGTAAACTGCGCGCTTCTTGTAAAAAGCAACGACGAAAGTCTTGCAACCCTTGATATTGCAAACATCGACCTCTTTACGGGAAAGTGTGAAATCTTTAAGGCGGGCGCGCCGGCAAGCTATATTATCAAGGGCAAACACATAACAAAGTGCGAGCTTTCGTCGATGCCCGCAGGTATTCTTCGCGGTACGGAATTTGCAAAGCGTACCGCAGTTCTCCGTCCCGAGGACAGAATACTGCTTTTAAGCGACGGTATAAGCGAACTCGGCGAGGGGTGGATAAATGAAACCGTAAAGGAAACGGACAACCTTCAACCTCAGGAGTGCGCCGATTATATACTTGAAAAAGCCCTGGAATCGTCGCAGGGTAAACCACTTGACGATATGAGCGTAATTTATGCAAGATTGGAGCGAAACTGATGACAGGAATATTTGCAGCAATAGGAAAAAGTAATTGTAAGGAGCTTGTTTTAAACGGACTTGAAGCGCAGGGCTCAAGGGAAAACGAGATATCGGCTATCGCGATAAAAAGCGAGGGGGTATTTTCATATATGCAGTACGAGGCAGGCCCTGCCGAGCTGAAGAAAAACGCAATGCTCGCCGAGGGCGACGGAAATACGGCAATTGCGGTATGCAAGAATATAATGCGACGGGGCGACAGTGCAATAAGCGCCGACAGCGCCTGCTGCATTGCTGCGGCAGGAGAGCTTTTAATCCTTGACGAGCTCAAGGAAAGGTTTTCCAAAAGTAATATTCATTCAGCCTGCGATATGCTGCTAACAATTGCAAAGGTGGTTTCTTCCGATTCAAAAGCGGAAATGCAGCGCCGCGCCTTTTCCCTTCTTGAAAACAGCATAAGCTATATCTATATTCCTAAAGGAGAGGAGGCTGTTTATTGCCACAGAGGAGAACAACCTCTTTGGATAGGAATAAGTGAGACGCATATGTTCCTTTCGGGAAACGCATCGGCTCTCGGCGGTATTGCCGAAAAATGCGTGTACCTTAAAGAGGGTGAAAGTGCAAAGCTCACCGCTGAAAAGGCGTATGTTTTTGACTCAAAACTGAAAAGAATAAAAAAGAACGTGCTTCCTGCTTTTGAGAGTAAAGCCCTTAGCGAAGAACGGGAGCTTTCGAGCGACAGTATTTTGTTTCCCGTAACCGTACGGGAAACCGTAAAACGCTTTACAAACGGAGGAAAGCTGAACTTTTCGCTTTTTAATTTAAGTAAAAGGACTATTGAAAAAACCGAAAGGATTATTTTTACGGCTCCTCCCTCCTGCTTCGGCGCGGCGATGCTCGGAGCGTATAATCTTAAAATGCTCTGTGATATTCCGAGCGCCTTTTTTGAAGCGGGGGAGCTGAGATATTCAAAGGAGGTATTTAAAAAGGATACGCTTTTGATTACACTCAGCGACGGATACGACGATACCGACGCCCTCGCCTGCGTTAAAAGAGCAAAATCCTTCGGCGCAAAAACGCTTGCCGTTACTCCGGCGTCCGCTTCGGCTCTCGCGGCGGAAAGCGATATCGTTATCAATCCCGACCCTGACGGAAAAAGCTTAAATAACTCCGTACTGTCCTTTCTTGTTCTTCATCTTACGCTCTGTTTTCTCTCGCTTCATATAGGATATAAAAACGAAATCGTAAGCGAGCTTTATCTTGGAGTTACAATTAAGCTCTGTGAAATGCTTTCGGGCAAAACAGCTGTCGCCCTTAAAGGCGATGAAGAAACCGAGCTGCTTTCAAGAAAGCTTTTAAACTGTGATAATATATTTGTTACGGGGCTTGACTGCGATTTTGCACTCTCACACCAGGGCGCGAAAATAATACAAGATACCGCAAGGGTAAACGCCTCCCCCGTTTCGCTTTTTACTCTTTTCAATACGGAAAAAAGCATAATAAAAAACTCGGTTATAATTGCTTTTATCACCTCAAAGGAGCTTTTAAACAATGCCGTAATTATGCTCAGACGCCTTGAAGTGCTCGGGGCGGATATTACGGTAATATGTGATTCAAACACCGCCCAGGAGCTTGAAGGCTTCGGCAATGTAATAAGCTTTTCGGACAGTATTCCTCTTTTTAATTCCGATATTGCCGCAGCTTCGCTTTATGCTTCGGCGCTTAAGGCAAGAGAGATTATAAACGAGGAAAGCGAAAAACAGGCGATTTCATAATATTGACTTGAAAGCCTTTAAAATATATAATTAAAGCATAGTAAACGAAAGGTATTATTCTATGTTGGATTTTAAAGACTTTGCAAAAACTCCGCCCCTCGGCTGGAATTCATGGGATTGCTTCGGTGCGGCAGTAAATGAAAAGCAGCTTAAAGAAAACGCCGTATATATGGCTGAAAACCTGAAAGAATACGGATGGGAGTATATCGTATGCGATATTCAGTGGTACGAGCCGAAGGCAAAGGATAACGATTACAACAACTTTACCGAGCTTGATATGGACGAATACGGAAGACTTATCCCCGCTGTCAACCGTTTTCCTTCTTCAAAGAACGGAAAGGGATTTAAGGAGATTGCCGATTTTGTTCACTCTCTCGGACTGAAATTCGGTATTCATATTATGCGCGGAGTACCCCGTCAGGCGGTACACAAAAACTGTCCGATTCTTAATTCAAAATACACTTGCCGTGAAATTGCCCACCACTTCTCCGTTTGCTCGTGGAATACGGATATGTACGGACTTTATAACTGTGAGGGCGCTCAGGATTACTATAACTCCATTATTAATATGTATGCCTCCTGGGGAGTCGATTTTATTAAATGCGACGATATCTGCGTTACCGAATTCAGAAAATGGGATAACCCGTATACCGCCGATTATGAAATAGAAATGATAAGAAAGGCAATTGACGGGTGCGCTCGTGAGATTGTACTTTCCCTTTCTCCGGGTCCCGCGCCGAGGGATAAAGCCGCTCATCTCTCAAAAAATGCAAATATGTGGCGGCTTACAGGCGATTTCTGGGATAAATGGGAACCGCTTTACGATATGTTTTCAAAATGCAGGGAGTGGCAGGGCGTATCAAAAAAAGGAAATTATCCCGATTGTGATATGCTCCCGATTGGCACTCTGTCAAAAAACGGCACCTGCCACGGACCTCAAAACCGAAAGAGCCAGTTTACACCCCCCGAGCACTATACGCTTATGAGCCTTTGGGGAATATTCGGCAGCCCTCTTATGATTGGCGGAAATCTTCCCGAGCTTGACGAATTTACGCTTTCGCTTCTGACGAATAAGGAATACCTTAAAATGCACAAAAGCGCGTATAACGCAAAAGAGCTTTTAAGGGAGGACGGCTTTATCGCGTGGGGCGCCGACGGCGAAAACGTTAAATATCTTGCGCTTTTCAATACCGCTGAAAGGGAAAAAGAGCTTTCATTTGATTTGAGTGATATCCTTGAAGAAAAAAGATATTACGATGTTTTAAATATATGGAGCGGCGAAAAGTCTGAAATCCGAAACAAAATAAGCGTTAAAACCCCGCCCCACGGAGCAAAATTATATAAAATTAGTATATAATTAATTGACATTATTAAATTAAGTTGATATACTAATTATATTAAATAACATTTTGATGAAAAGGTGTTAAGTATGGAGAAAAATAAGGTTAATTTAAGAATTTGCGGAAACAGTTATACAATTGTTACCGAGGACGACCCCGAATATGTCGAGGAGCTCGGCGCAATTATTGACGAAGAAATGAAACAGATTTCTCAGGAATCCCCCGTTCTTTCAATGACTCAGTGCGCTGTTCTTGTTGCGCTTGACAGAGCGGACGCCTGCAAAAAAGCAACCGCTTCGGCTGACAACCTTCGCGCTCAGATTAAGGACTATCTTGAGGACAGCGCAAGGGCAAGAATGGAGGTTGACGTTGCAAGAAGAGAGATTGAAAGACTCAATCGTGAAATAAGCAATCTCCGAAACAGACTCGCGGAAAAATAAAAACAAGGGTGACTGAAAGGTCACCTTTTTTGATAGGAATTATTATGGAAATTTTAGCTCCCTGCGGAAGTACGGAAAGCGTTACAGCCGCCGTAAGATGTAAAGCCGACGCGGTTTATCTCGGCGCAAAGGGCTTAAACGCAAGGCGAAACGCGGAAAATTTTGAATACACCGAACTGAAAGAAGCGGTAAGATATTGCCATGAAAGAGGGGTAAAGGTTTATCTTACCGTTAATACTCTTGTCTCCGACAGCGAGATGAAAGAGGCTTACGATACGGTTGACGAAGCTATGAAAGCGGGAATCGACGCTTTTATTGTTCAGGATTTGGGACTTGCAAAAATGATAAAAGCCTGCTTCCCCGAAGCAAGACTTCACGCCTCAACCCAATGCTCGGTTAACACTCCCGAAGGCTTTAAGGCTCTCGAAGAGCTTGGGTTTGAAAGAGCGGTAATACCGAGGGAAATGAGCCTTGACGAAATATATGAGATAAGAAAAGCAACCTCAATGGAGCTTGAAGCCTTCGTTCACGGCGCGCTTTGTATGTGCGTTTCGGGTCAGTGCTACCTTTCTGCATTTCTCGGCTCACGAAGCGGAAACCGCGGACTCTGCGCTCAGCCCTGCCGCCTTCCTTTCAGCGCGGATTCCTCGGGCACGTGCGATTTATCCCTTAAGGACTTAAGTCTTATTTCAAGAGTAAAAGAGCTTGAAAAGGCGGGTATATGCTCGCTCAAAATTGAAGGACGTATGAAGCGCCCCGAATACGTTGCGGCAGCGGTTACCGCGTGCAAAAACTCTCTTGACGGGAATTATTCTGAAGCTGAGGAGGACAGACTTCAGAAGGTCTTTTCCCGCTCCGGCTTTACCGACGCATATCTTACCGGCAAAAGAAACGATATGTTCGGAACCCGTACAAAGGACGACGTTATTTCAGCAAGCGAAGTATTAAAGGAGCTTCGGCAGCTTTATAAAAACGAAGCTGCGCTAATCGGGGTTGAATTCGATTTTATATGTAAGAAAAACGAGCCCGTATCTCTTATAGCAAAAACGGATACAAAAACCGTAAGCGTAACGGGTATGACCCCCGAAAAAGCAATTAACAGGGAGCTTTCCGAGGAGGAGCTGATTAACAGGCTTTCAAAGCTCGGCTCAACTCCGTACTTTATAAAGGATATACATATCACCCTTGACGGCGGTCTCTCGCTTGCGGCAAGTAAAATTAACCGACTCCGCCGAAGCGCGGTTGAAGCATTGTCTCCTGAAGAAGATAAAAAATACATAAAGCTCCCGCTTAATACAATCCCTCCCTCAAAAAAGGCGGAGGAAAAATATTATACCGCAAGATTTTCTGACGCGTCTCAGATACCTGAAAATCACCCGTTTAAGCGAATATTCCTTCCCGTTTACGCCGACAGCAACGATTTATTAAAACACGGCGCGGGCGTTGAAATACCGAGGGGGCTTTTCGGATATGAGGATAAGCTCAAAACACGTCTTACACAGCTTAAAGCGCTCGGAATAAAAACCGCGCTTTGCTCGAATCTCGGAGCATACAAAACCGCAAAGGAGCTCGGATACGAGGTGTTCGGCGACTTCGGACTCAACGTGTTTAATTCCGAAAGCGCGTCATATTTTAACTCCCCAGTACTCTCCTTTGAGCTTTCTTCCAAACAGATTAACGCGCTCTCAAAAGAGGACGCAGGTATTATTGCATACGGAAAGCTGCCTCTTATGCTTACAAGAAACTGTCCCGTTAAGAATAATATCGGATGTGAAAAATGCAATAAAAACGGATATCTTACCGACCGAAAGGGATATAAATTCCCCGTTAAGTGCTCACCCTTCCCCTGCGTTGAAATGCTCAATTCCGTACCGCTCAACATATCTGACAGACAGGAGGAATTCGGTTGCGCCTTTTTCCACTTCTATTTTACCGACGAGAGCAATAATGAAGTTAAAAGGATAATAAACAGCTTTAAAAACAAAACAGCCCCCGAGGGTGAATTTACAAGAGGACTGTATTTCAGAGGTGTAAAATGATTATTTTAGCGTCAAAAAGCCCGCGAAGAAAAGAGCTTATGCATTATATAACCGATGATTTTATTATAAAAAGCGCCGAGGTTGACGAAACCTTAAAGGACGGCGTTACCCCTGAGGAAGCGGTTATGTATCTTTCAAAAATAAAAGCGCTGCCCTTTAAAAACGAAAACGATATTGTTATCGGAGCGGATACGGTTGTATGTATCGACGGTACAATTCTCGGCAAGCCCGAAAATGAGAAGGACGCAAAGCGTATGCTCCGCCTTTTAAGCGGTAAGACCCACAGCGTTTTTACGGGAATTTGCGTTATAAAGGGCGAGGAAATTGAGAATATCGCAGTTGAAACAAAGGTAAAATTCTTTGAGCTCACCGAAAGCGAAATTGAGCAATACGTTAAGACGGGTGAGCCGCTTGATAAAGCGGGAGCGTACGGAATTCAGGGTTACGGCTCGCTTCTTGTTGAGGGAATCGAAGGCGATTATTTCAACGTCGTAGGGCTTCCGGTCAGCGCTCTTTACCGCGTATTGCACAAATATTCATAAATGGTTACTCGACATTTATTGATTTTTTGTCTAAAATGACAAATTGTCAAAAATAATTTGATATTTGAATTTTGCTGTGTTATTATGTTAATAAGGTATATTGGCACAATTCTATCTAATTTTACCTTGAAAGGAGATAATAATGGCAGCAGATTTACATTGTCACACCAAACTCAGCGACGGTTCCGTCGGAATAGAAGACATTATAAATATAGCGCAGAAAAGCGGAATTGACACCATCGCCATTACCGACCACGACTGTATTGCGGGTACCGTAAGGGGTCAGGTTATCGGAAAAAGGCACGGTATTACGGTTATACCCGGCGTTGAGATTTCATCGTTTGACAATGAAGCCGGAAAAAGAGTACAGATTTTAGCTTATCTTGCAGACTCACCGGACAGGCTTGAGGCAATTTGCCGAAAGACCTCTGTTGCACGCAAAAGAGCAGGACAGATTATGATGCTCAAGGTTGCGTCAAGATTTCCCATTACAAGCGAATTCATTATCTCTCACGCCACGGGCTCAACTAACCTGTATAAGCAGCATATTATGCACTCGCTTATGGACGCGGGTTATACTGACAAGCTTTTCGGCGAGCTTTATACCTCTCTGTTCTCAACGGACAGCGAAACTAATATTTTAGCTCCGACTAAATTACCCTCGGTTGAAGAGGCGATTAAAGAAATTCACGGAGCGGGCGCGATTGCAATTCTTTCGCACCCGGGTAAATTTGACAACATTGACGAGCTCGACAGGTATTTTGAATTCGGGCTTGACGGAGTTGAGGTATGGTCGCCGTATAATGACGACGAATTAACCGCAAAGCTTATTGATATTTGTAAAAAGAAAAAAGCCCTTATGACGGGCGGCTCGGATTTCCACGGAACCTACGGAGAAAAAACCGTAACCTTAGGAGCATATACGACTCCGAAGGAACATCTCGACAAGCTTATGTCATATAAAGCTAAGAAAAAGAGAGCAGCCCGTAAGGCTGAAAAAGAAAAGAAGGAAGCTCAGGATTGAGCTTCCTTTTTAGTTTTTATTTTATAAATTCGCTTACTGTTTTTGCAATGCTCTGTGCGTCAAAGCCGAACTCTTTAATAAGCTCCGCTGCGGGACCCGAATGACCGAATTCATCGTTCATACCGATTCTCTTTACGGGAGTCGGGCAATTTTCGCTCAGACAGGAACAAACAGCCTCGCCGAGACCGCCGATTACATTATGCTCTTCAACGGTAACAACCTTGCCCGTTTTCTTTGCAGAAGCAATGACAAGCTCCTCGTCAAGGGGTTTAATACAAGCCATATTGATAATCTCGGCGTCAATTCCGTTTTCCTTAAGGATTTCAGCCGCGTCAATAGCCTCGATTACAAGACCGCCGTTTGCGATAATTGTAACGTCCTTACCCTCTTTAATAAGCTCGCCCTTGCCGATTTCAAACTTAAAGGAATCGTCGTGGAAAACTCTTACGGGGTTTCTTCCGTATCTGATATAAACGGGACCCTCGTACTCATAAGCCGCTTTCGTTACGCTTTTTGCTTCAATATCATCCGAGGGACTGATAACAACCATACCCGGGATTGAACGCATTGTTGCAAAATCCTCACAGCACTGATGGGACGCTCCGTCCTCACCGATTGAGATACCGCCGTGGGTTGAGCCGATTTTTACGTTAAGATGGGGATAGCCTATCGAATTTCTGATTTGCTCAAAAGCTCTTCCCGCCGTGAACATTGAAAAGCTTGAAGCAAAGGGAACAAGTCCCATTGTTGCAAAGCCTGCCGCCGTACAGATTAAATCAGCCTCGGCAATACCGCAATTAAAATGTCTTTCGGGGAAAGCCTTTTTGAAGATACCTGTTTTAGTTGCGCCTGCAAGGTCGGCGTCAATAACCACAAGATTGTCAGCGCCGTTTTCGGCAAGCTCTTTAAGCGCGTTACCGTAGCTTTCACGGGTTGCAATATATTTTACGTCTGCCATTTTTACGCCTCCAATTCTTTAAGCTGAGCGCTAAGCTCGTCCATTGCAATTTTGTATTCCTCGTCGTTAGGTGCTTTACCGTGCCATCCGACCTGGTCCTCCATATAGGAAACACCCTTGCCCTTAACGGTTTTCATAATGATTGCAAAGGGCTTACCCTCGGTCTTATGGAAGAGGTCAAACGCTTTTTCAAGCTCGTCAAAATCGTTTCCGTTAACGGTAATTACCTCAAAACCGAAAGCCTTGAGCTTTTCGTCAATAGGCTCGGGGTTCATAACGTCCTGAACCTTACCGTCAATCTGAAGTCCGTTAAAGTCGATAATTGCACAGAGATTATCAAGCTTATAGTTAGCGCTGTACATAAACGCTTCCCAAACCTGTCCCTCCTGGATTTCGCCGTCGCCGAGGAGCGCGTAAACGTTAATATCCTTTTTAAGATATTTTGCAGCGTTAGCCATACCCGCTGCAACGCTGATTCCCTGACCGAGAGAGCCGGTTGACATATCAATACCGGGGGTCATATTCATACTCGGATGTCCCTGAAGGTAAGAGCCTACGTGACGGAGAGTTTTTAAATCCTCTACGGGGAAGAAGCCCTTATTTGCAAGAGCTGCATATAAACCGGGCGCGCAATGTCCCTTTGAAAGTACAAAGCGGTCCCTGTCCTCCCACTTGGGATTCTTCGGGTCAACTCTCATCTCTTTACCGTAAAGGTAAGCAAAAACGTCTGCTGAAGAAAGAGAACCGCCGGGATGTCCCGATTTTGCATTGTAAGTTCCTTCGATTATGCCCATTCTGATTTTGGTCGCATAAATCTGAAGGTCTTTTTTCATTACATCAGTCATAACAAAATCTCCTTATATAATCTCCTTACGGAGTAAAATACTAATCAATTCTTGTATAGAAGGTATCGAGAACAGTTTGCATAAGGTCGTCCTCATTTGTGTAGAACTCAGCGTGTACAACGTCCGCCCATTCCATAACCTCGGACTCCTTCATCTTACCCTGAAGGGTGTGAGTGTCAAATTCGTTAACTCCCTTTGAAAGAAGAAGGGAAGCAAGATAAGTTGCGTTTGAAAGCGAAATATTCGAGCGGGAATATTCGTTTGCGGTATTGTAAAGCCTTGATACAACCGAAAAATCCTTAACAACCTGCGGAAGAAGCTGGGAAGCGTACGCCTTAATATACTGCACCTGTCTTTCGGTACGGTTAAGGGAGGCGTTTACGTCGTCCAGGCTACGTTCTCTTACATAGGTTTCGGCATTTCTGCCCCTTAATGTAACCTCCTCGCCCTTTTTTATATCCGCGTCCTTAAAGGTATAAAGTGAGGTAAGCGTTACGCCGCCGATAGCGTCGTTAAGAGCAGCGATACCGTCAAGGTCAAGCGCATAATACTTTTGAATCGGCACTCCGAGAAGCACCCTGCTCATCGCTTTTGTCGAATTAGTACAGCTTTTTTCGGCTCCGTCACCGTATGCATACGCAAGACAGAGCTGGCGTTTTTCGGTTCTCAGGAAAACTCCGCTCTTTGACGAAATATCTATATCGACCATTGTATCACGCGGGATTGCAATTACCTTTGACTCACCCGTCTTTGTATTTACTGCAACAACCATATCAGTATCGGCAGCACCCACATAATCGGTAGTTTCTTTCGTTTCAAGTTCGCGGGTATCAACGCCGATAAAGCCGAGGGCAAATACATCGTTATTATATTTATAGGTATGTCCCTTATATTCAATAGTCTCCTGTTGGGGAGCTGCGGTTGTTTTTATGTCCTTTTCTCCCATTGCTTTAAGAATAAAGAAAGTCGCAATAATCGTTACAATAGCAAGGAGAATAAGACCTATAATTGACAAAGCTGCCTTTGCCGGAGTTGAAAGCTTATTATCCTTACTTTTCTTACTCTTACTCTTTTTCTTTTTCGAGGAAGAATGATGATGTGACGAGGACGACGAGTGGTGGTGATGCGACGAGCTGTGACGGTGAGAGGAATCGGACGAGTGATGATGCTCGCCGTCGGAAGAGTGGTGATGATGGTGATGATGCTCGCCGTCGGAGGAGTGGTGGTGATGAGGGTGGTGGTGATGATGCTC
>JAFSZK010000043.1 GCA_017458975.1 Eubacterium sp.
AGTACAGCCTAACGGCTGTACTTTTTATTTATTATATGATAAATTGAAAAAAACCGTTAAAGGGAGAAAGCTATGTCCGCTTATTTGTTCGCTCTTTTACGATTTCGGAAAAAGAAAGAAACGGCACGGCGGAGTAATTAAAATATCGGACGAGGAATACGAAAGACTGAAGGCGTTTATTAAATAATACGGAGGGAAAAATGTATAATACGGAATTTAAAAACAACACTCTCTTATTTTCAAGAAGCGGTGAATTAGTAAGAATTACCGCCGTACACAAAAACGCAATACGCTTTGAAGCTTTTCCCGATTGCAGGGAATTTGACGAGGATTATACTCTTATGCCGCAATCGGGCGAAGCAGAATTTGAGGACGCGGAGTACTGTGCTTTTATGACGGTCGGCGCGCTTAAGCTTCAGCTTGAAAGAAACGGAAAGATTACCTTTTATAAAAACGGAAAGGTTATTCTTGAGGAAAAGCCCGAGCTTGCGTATTTTGACGGCTACCGCCACTATGAAAGAAAAGAGGGCTCATACAGCGCAAGAGTTACCTTTAAGAGTAATGATAACGAGCGTTTTTTCGGACTCGGTCACGAGCCGAGCGGAAAGTTTGACCTGAAGGGCTGCTCCTTTGATATCCGCCACGTTAACGCAAAATGCACCGTGCCCTTTGTTTATTCCTCCCTCGGCTACGGATTTATTTGGAATAATCCCGCTATCGGTAACGTTGAGTTATCCGAAAACCGAACAAGGTGGAGCGTAGGTGCAACTAAGAAAATTGACTATGTAGTAATTGCGGGAAACCCAAAGGAGGTCAGCGAGGCGCTTGCCGACCTTACGGGTCACGCTCCCGTTATGCCGCACTGGGCAACGGGCTTCTGGCAGAGCCGACTGCGCTATGAAACCCAGGAGGATTTGCTGGAGGTTGCAAGGCGTTATTATAACGAGGGCATACCTCTTTCGGTAATTATTGCCGATTATTTCCACTGGACGGAGCAGGGCGATTATAAATTTGACCCGAAGTACTGGCAGGACGTTAAGGCAATGACTGACGAGCTTCATAAAATGGGAACGAGGCTTGTTGTTTCAATGTGGCCTACGATTAATGAAAACTCCGAAAACTATTCTTATATGCGTGATAATAATATGCTTATCAGAACTACCAAGGGAAGCGATAAGGTATTCAGCTTTTACGGACCTCAGGCGGAGATTGACGTTACAAATCCGAAAACGAGGGAATTTGTTTTTTCAAGGCTTAAGGAAAACTATCTTGACAACGGAGTTGACGGACTCTGGTTTGACGAGGCTGAACCCGAAATTCACCCTGAGCATTTTGATAATCTTTTATTCTATGCGGGACGCGGCGACGAGGTAGGACTTATCTATCCCTATTACTATGTAAAAATGGCGTACGACGGCTTTACAAAAATGGGAGAAACTCCCGTTATTCTGACGCGCGCGGCTTATCTCGGTTCTCAGAAATACGGCGCTCTCGTATGGAGCGGAGATATTTATTCGGACTTTGAAAGCCTTTCCGAGCAGGTTAAGGCGGGGCTCAATATGTCAATATGCGGTATCCCGTGGTGGAATACCGACATCGGCGGCTTCTGGGGCGGAGACACCACTACCGAGGAATACCGCGAGCTTATAGTACGCTGGTTCCAGTACGGCGTTTTCTGTCCGGTAATGAGGGTCCACGGAAACCGAAACCGCCACGGCGAAAAGAAGAGGGACGTTAAGGAGCCGACGGGCGACCCTAATGAAATCTGGAGCTTCGGCGAAAAGAATTATCCCGTTCTGCGCGATTTAGTTATGCTTCGCGAGCGTCTGAGACCCTATATTGAAAAGCAAATGGAAACTGCCTCGGTTAAGGGCTATCCCGTTATGAGACCGATGTTCTTTGATTTTCCCGAGGATGAAATATGCTATACACTCGGCGAACAGTATATGTTCGGAAATGATATTCTTTTTGCCCCGATTGTAAATATGGGACAGAGAGAAAAAGAGGTTTATCTGCCCGACGGCGAGTGGATTGATACAAAAACAAAAAAGGTATACCGTAAGGGTTGGCATACCGTAAAAGCCGAAATAGACGAGTTTGTCGCTTTTGTTAAAAAAGGCGCGGACGTTATAAACTGTTTTTAAGCATCTTAAAATCAAAGATAAATAAAAGACCAAAAAATTACAGCCTCGGCAAACGCCGGGGCTGCAGCATTTATTATGATTTCCAAAGGCTGTGCAGATTACAGTAAGCGTATGCCGCTACAAAGGTCTCGCCTTCACAAAGAGCAAAGCAAGCCTTAGGTGCGTCTCCGGGCTTGAGAGGTTTTCTCTGATTACCCAGGTTAGTGCTGATTGTAATCCATTCGATGTAGTGCTCGGGTAACATCGGATGTTCGGCTTCGCCAACGGTAACGATTACCTTTGAATCCTTAACCTCAACAACCGGAACGTGCTTTTCAACAGCCGCGTCGGTTGTGCCCGGTATGATTTCGCTCATCTTTTCGCCGCAGCACATAATCGGTACGGGACTGTCCTTTACAACCGCGATAATTTTACCGCAGTGCTTACAAATATAAAACTTCATTTTATAATCCTCCTTTTTATTTTATTCTACCATAAACCCCTTCTTTTTTCAATGGTAAACAACTTTTGGAGAAAAATAAGAATTTTTATCAGTTTGTCACCTATTTGGTACTCCATATATGATATAATACTAAAAAATGTTTATTTGGAGAGATATTATGAAGCATTTACCAAAAATATTTATTTCATTTATTCTTGTCGTGCTTATATCAATTCTTTCCGATATTCTTTGCTAATGCCGGTTTGTTCTCGGCTTTTTGCTGCTTTCGGTAGTTAATTAAATCAATTCTTTACATATAGTAGAAAACGTTGTATAATAATGTATATTATATTGGCAGAATAAAGAGGTAAACATTAATGAAAAGCGGTTTTTGTGAACGGAAATTCCGTTCAATGTTCATATCGGGTACATTTACAAAAGCTGTAATGTATATTATGCTTCTCTGCGATAGCATTATTGCAGGATACTTTATCGGAGATTCGGGAGTTGCCGCAATAAATGCCATTACACCCGTTACGGGTGTAGTAACATTTTTCGGAGACCTTGTGTCAACAGGAGTCGGGATAGTTTTCGCAAGGGAAGTCGGAGCTATGAGAAAAAAGCGGGCTGATGAAATTTACAGTCAGGGACTGATTATAAGTGTTTCAATCGGTTTAGTTTCGGCTCTCACAATCTTTTTTTTCAAAGATATATATTTTAAGGTAAACGGTATAACGGGAGATATTCTTAACAATGCACTTGAATACTATCGGCTCGTTCCGCTCAATGCTTTTCTGACTATCTTCATATTCTATATCGAACAAATGGTGTACAGTGACGGCGACGAGCTTTGCAATAATATCTGCTATGTGTTCCAGATTGGCGGAAATATTGTGCTCTCTGTTATACTGACCAAATTCTACGGAATGATTGGAATCATACTCGGTTCGGTAATCGGAAACGGTCTCGGAATCCTTGTTTGCTTCTGGCATTTTTTCCGCAAAGGGAATACGCTTCATTTCGTTTGGCATCTGTCTTTTAAAGACTTCCTGCTTACGTCGCGGTACAGTATAGTGGATTCATCCGTATATCTCTGCTGGGCGTTGATGGACTATGTAATGATAGGCTTTGTATCGAGAAACTATGGGGATACAGGTCTTATAACTCTTGCAGTAGTAGTAAGCCTTATTGAATTCAGCGTTGTAATGGACGGCGTAGGAATGGCAATGCAGCCTCTGATTGGAACCTACTTCGGCGAAAAGAATCACAAGTTAATTAAAAGAGTAATGAAGTCGGGCATAAAAGCCGCTCTCATTGAAGGCGTAATTGCAACAGCGTTAATACTGATTTTTGCAAAGCAGTTCTGCGGTCTTTTCGGAATCACGGGAGGTACAGCGCTTGCGCCGTCAATGGCTGCTATCCGTACTGTGTCGCTTGGATTTACATTTTGCAGCGCCGTATCTCTTATGACTTCATATTATATGCTGATAGACCGTATCGGAATGTCTGTGTGCGTTTCGTGTATTCAAAACGGATTGCTTTATATGCTCCTGCCGATAACGGGCTCTGTATTGCTTGGTGCAGGCGGTATGTGGGCAGGTTTTGTTGCAGCGCCTGTACTTACCCTTACCGGTACCTTGCTGTTTGTTTATATGAAATTCGGAAAGGACAATTTCCCGTTCCTGCTTAAATATATGGATACGGAAATTGTAGTTATGGAAAATATCCTTACTGAAGAAAATGTAGTTGCTCTTTCCGAGAGCGTCGGCGAAAGCTTACTCGCCCATCAGTATTCAAAAACGGAAGCAAACCGTGCTTCTCTTTTTACAGAGGAGCTTGGCTTAACAATTCTTGAAAAGAATAAACAGGCAAAAAAGCCTGTGCTTATAGAGCTTTCGCTCTTCTTTGAACCTGATTCGGTTCTTATTATTCAGCGTGATTCCGGCGAATTATTTGACATTACCGACCCGGATCTTCACATTAAGGGATTAAGCAGTTTTATAATCAGCGGACTTATGGAAGCTCACAAGGAAAAGGCGTACCTGGTAACCACGGGATACAACAGGAATATGATACGCTTTTTACGCAGTGAACAGTAAACGGAGGTTTATAAATGAATGTATATGATTTTGACGGAACGATATTTTACTCTGATTGTTCAATAGGTTTTGCTCTTTGGTGTATGAAGCGCCATCCCAAATTATGGTTTACTTTCTTCCCCGGTTTGCTTAAAAGCTTAATCGGGCACGAAATGGGTAAAATACCAAATTGTCAGCTGCAGCGTAAAATGTTCAGTTATCTGACAATGATAGACGATTTCGACGAGCAGATTGAAAAGTATTGGGACAAATATGAGTGCAGAATTTCCGACTGGTATCTTGCGCAGAAAAGCCCTGACGACCTTATTATCAGCGCGTCTCCCGATTGTATTATCGGACCTATTGCAAAAAGGCTCGGCGTAAACTATATGGCAACTGAATATGACCTCGAGTTCGGTGTGTTTTTAAACAATCTGATGTATGCAAAGGAAAAGGCAAAGTACATCTTTGACCACGGCTTTCCCGTTATTGATAATTTCTATTCGGATTCTCTTGCGGATACACCTCTTGCCTTATGTGCTGAAAAGGCGCATTTAGTAACTGATAAAGCGACTACCGTAATTGACTGGCCGGATTTGGATAATGAAACAATGGGTAAGGTGAAAAAGAAAATCGACACCGGCTGGAACGTTCATTTAAAGGAAGACGAATAATAACAAAGGAGAATTAAAAGATGTTTAATGTTGAGAAAAAATCGGAAGGTAAAAATGTTACGCTCGTATTATCGGGCAGACTGGATACCTCTACTGCGCCTGAGCTTGACGCGCAAGTAACGTCGAGCATTGAGGGAACGGAGAACCTTGTTTTTGATTTTGCGCAACTTGATTACATTTCCTCGGCAGGTCTCAGGGTGTTGCTTTCCGCTTTGAAAATGATGAGCAAACAAGGCTCAATGAAAATAACCAATGTCAGTGAAAGTGTTCGGGAAATTTTTGATATTACGGGATTTTCCGATATATTAACAATTGAGTAAAGACGCCTTCCTCAAACGGTGCAGCGAAAGACGTTTTGAATGACTGTACAGCCGATAATCACGGCTGTACTTTTCTTTTTCTGTGTGATATAATAATCCAAAAGACAAATCAGGTTTTAGAGGAGAGGGCTGTTATGAACGGAAATTTGGTTGAATATGTAAAATATGACGCATCGTACGAAGAGGAAGTTATAAGGGTGTTTACCGAAGCTTTTAAAAACTATCCGCTTTTTTATAACATATTTGAGGATAATTTTGAAACCGAAGAGAAGCTACTTGATTTTTACAAGATGGTTATTAAAGCTATTTTTAAAGCAACAATCCGTAAGGACGCCTGTTATGTAGGATTAAAGGACGGTCAGGTCGCAAGTATTATAATCGTAGAATCTCCCGATAACAAACCCATAGGCGTATGGGATTATATCGTATGCGGTATGCCGGGCGTTATTATGAAACTCGGTATAAAAAACACCTTTAAGTTTATGGACCTTTCCGACCGTACGGAGGTTGTTGTTAGAAGTATAAAGGAGCCTCACTGGTATTTGTATTTCCTGGCGGTTGACCCTGAATTTCACGGCGAAGGAATAGGCTCGGACGCAATTCGTAACTTCTTAATTCCGTTAGTAAAAAAGAATAACGGAAAGCTGATTACGGTAACGACAAATACCGAGAAAAACGTCAGCTTCTATCTTAATAACGGATTTTCGCTTGTGGAAGAAGAAACGCTTGAGTATAACTCAAAGCCTTTCGGAAACTGGACCTTCAGAATGGATTTACAGTAATCAAAAAAAGATAAATGAATTATTTTTGAAATGGGGGCTTTGTATGAACGGTAATGTTGATATTGAGCTGATTATTGACGAAAAGCGCACAATACCCGAGGTTAAGGTTTATGCGAGCAAAAAAAACGAACAGGTTGAAAGAATAATAAATGCAATCAGGGACGCTTCGGACTCTGAGCATTCTGCCGTGTACGCATATTCCGACGGCAAGCTTGAGCTTGTTCCTCAAAGGGATATTATGCGTATCCGTACCGAGGGCAGGCAGGTTGTTCTTGACACCGCAGAACGTTATTACATAATTAAGCAGACGCTTACC
>JAFSZK010000044.1 GCA_017458975.1 Eubacterium sp.
CTAATTGAAAGGAGAAAGCGTATGAGTGAGATAGATAAAATTGTAAATGAAGTGAACGGCTCAATGGCGATTGAGGGAATGCCGCTTACCGATGCTGACAAAGAACGCATCCGCATTTCCCTTTCAAGCAAAGAACAGTTTCAGAAGATTCTGCGCGAGCTGATACTCAAGCATTCCGCATAGGTGAGCTTATGGGATATAGTTACGAATACGAATGGGATAAAGAATAACGAGCAAGAAATAAACAACAGCCTTCGGTTAATCCGAAGGCTGCATTTGTTTTATAATAGTTCTAATATTTCCTCAAGCGTCTGTATCGTATAATCCGGTACATCTGATTTAGGTTGGTACTTTGCAAAGCCCTGCTTCACCCAAACGGTTTTCATTCCGAGTTTCTTGGCAGGAAGTATATCGTTATCTATCCTGTCGCCAACCATTACAGCATTTTCAGGCAGACAGTTTGCCCGTTCAAGAGCAATTCTGAATATTTCCGGATTCGGTTTTTCTATGCCTTCCTCAGCGGAAGCAATTACTAAATCAAAGTATTTGCTGATACCCCAATCTGCCAATCTTTGTGCGCTGCCAACAGACTGATTGGCGATAATGCCCAGCTTGTACCTTTTGGACAGTTCCTCTAAAACCTTTTCCGTAAACGGATAAGGCTTTTCGAGTTCTGTGTACCATTTTGTTTTCTGCAAACAGAATAATTGTAATGCCTCTTTATACGGATTATCAGATGTTGTTGCGAACTCTATTACTTTGTTTTTGAATTCCTGATAGGTAATATGCGTGTTTTCCATTGTTTCTTTGTAACGAATTTCATAGCATTTGCTCTCGTCCACAAGAGTAGAGCCAATATCAAAAAACATCCATTTCACACCGCCTACATATTCATTTAGTGCTGCAACATCTCTTGCTTTGAGATACTGTTGTTGATAAGTTGTCGGCTGTAGTTCGTTTATCAGTTTTATCATTTCAGAAAGTGTATGCCACTGCAACTCCGTACCGCTATTTGTTTCCTCTTCGGTGAAATGCGGCACGCCAACGCTGTCGGCTTCAACAACATAATAATACGATATTTGAGTATATTCAGCATGCGCACGGTTTTCTTTAACCATACCAAGTTCAGTAATACTGCCGCAGGAGCATCCTGTTTCTTCAAGTACTTCTCTTTTCAGCGCAGTTATAATATCCTCGCCGTCATCTACACCACCGCCGGGCAAAGAATACGGGTGAAACTTCTCCGAATGAATAACTGCATATAAATCTCCGTTTTTAACTAAGGCTCTTGCTGTATATCTCGGCTCAGCAGAGGATAGTCCCTCAGTGCCGAGTATTTGTTTATCTGTGATTTCAGCTATCAGTTTCATTTTTTAACCTCTACCTCAATCCCCACAACGCCGTACTTTTCAATCTGCTCTTTGGAATAGTATTCGAGCATATCATTAGGGGAGGCGGTTGCAAGCTCATCGGCGTTATATCCGCATTTGTCAAGCGGTAACGCCGCATACAGCTCGTCAAAGTTACGGAATATGTGGAGTGCTTTTACAATTGCCTTTATTGTACCTGCTTTTCTTTTGAAACAAATTGTATCACCGATGTTGATTTTGCGTCGTTTTTCATCATACAGCCGTAGTTCAATTGATTTCGTTCCGTTCTTAATCATTTCAAACGGAGCATCGTTTAATTTCATATTATGAGTCATATCGCACCGCCAATAATTTATGCATATATTTTACCATATACGATTATATATTGCAAATTCCATAGAAAAATCGTTCTGCGATTTATAGGGCGATTATCGGCAAAAAAGTATTGGTTTACGCTTGGGAAATATGCGAGTCAGTTGTTCAGTTTTTCGCGTTCGTGCATTTAACCATTTAAAGTTTTCTGTCAAAGACGGCAAATAAAAAAGACGAGGGGTATACCCCCGCCTTATAAATAGCTGTTTAAAACCTGACCTTCTTTATGACGGGCGCCCAAGCCGTCCTTTGTTTTATGTCAGCTTTTTATGTAGTCTTTTACTTTGTCGGCAATTTTCAGTCCCTGCGTGTAGCCGAGCCGATAAATGCTTTCAAGCTTTGCAACGCTCTTTTCGGTAGGAGTACAGTCAAGGTCGGTTAAGGGTTGAATAATAAACGCCCGTCCCTCGTCAGCCATATTCTTTACGTAGCTCAGCTGCTCGTTATAAAGGTTATGCCTGTTTAAAATTGCTTCGCCTATCATCGGATATTTTTTAAAAAGCTTTTTAAAGTTTTTATTCATTGGGCTTTTTGAGTAATCGCTGTACTGGGTCTGAATTACAACCGCTTTTTCGCACCCGTCCTCAAGGGCTCTTTTAAGCGGAATTGAGTCAATAAGTCCTCCGTCAAAGTATAAATCCTTTCCGATTTTAAAGCCCTTTGTAATACCCGGCATTGAGCAGCTTGCTCTTACCTCGGCACATCCCCACTCGCGAAGCGATTTGGGATAAAAGTATTCGGGCTTTCCCGTAAGGGCGTTAACCGCAACGCAGCACATAACGGTACCCGAGCTTTCAAAGGTATCGTAATCAAGCGGACGGATATTGTAAGTAAGCTCGCCGAAAATCCACTCGCTTCCCATATATTCGCCGTTTTTAATCAGACTTTCAAGGCTCATATATCTTTTGTCGTTAACGTAATTAATAATTATATCGTGTTGACGGCGCTTACATTTTCCTATAAACGAAGCCGCGTTGCAACTTCCCATTGATACGCCGATAACGTAGGGAAATTCAATTCCTTTTTCAATAAATGCGTCAAGCACTCCGCTTGTATATATCCCTCTTGAGCCGCCGCCCTCAAGGACCAAACCGCAACTGTACATTTTTTCACCTCGGTTAAAAAAGGGAGAGCCTCAGCCCTCCCTCGGTATTATTCTTTATTCAGCCTTTTTTGCTGCCTTTTTCTTAGGAGCCGCCTTCTTGGGAGCTTCTTCCTTTTTCTCCTCTTCCTTGGGCTCTTCCTCGTTAACCTCTACAATTTCAAGGTCGTTGTCGCACTCAAAGAAGTCATTATCGTCAAAGTATTCGGGTTCATCCTTACCGAAAAACTTTTTATATGCAACATAAGCTGCTGCGCAAAGAGCGGCAAGCGCTGCAATACAAGCGATAATTTTAGCAATCTTCTTGAACATTTTTATAATCTCCTTTTATTATTGGTATCAATAATATTATACTACTTAAATTAATAAAGTCAAGACCTTTTGATATACGGTTAGTGCTCCATTTTCCATTTATCAAGCGATGAAAGATTTGACTTTTTAAGCTCGACTGCGTCGTCGGTAAGGCTGTAGTAACAGTAAACCGTTCTTGTATTCTTACAAAGCTTTCCGTAGCTGTTTTTAGCATTGTAAAGCAAATCAACCCTGACCTCATAGCCCTTTTTAGGAATTTTATAGGCGTATTCTCTTATTTCGTACTTGCGCCTTTTATATGTGTCGGGCTTCGGCAACGATTTTTTCAGTACCCTTTCCGCGTCCTTTAGTATCCTTGAGTGAATACCGTAGGTAAAATAACTCTGGACGTCCTCCTTAGTAAGAAGCTCCTTATTTGTGAGAATAAGATTAAGTATCTTCTGTTGGTTTTCTTCGGTTAAGTCCTCTTTAAGCGCGTCCATTTCATTTATAATTTTCAGGCGTTTTTTATTCTTAACCTCTTTAAGCGTTGCTTCAAGGGTGGGGTAATTCGTTATTTTTGCTTTGTCGCCTTCGCTCATCGCCTCGTACTCAGCCTTTAATACTTTGAGCCTTTCATAATCGCTTGCGTCGCTTCTTTCGGCAAGATATTCAATTTTTCCTTCAAAATCCCTCTGCTCGTAAGAAAGCGTTGTCGTTTCTTTTTGGAAGAGGTTGACTCCGCTGCTGCGCATTGCGAAGAATAACCCTGCGAAGCCTGCAACAACCGCTACTAATACCACAAGCAGAGCGGTAACCTTTTTATTCATAATCTCACCTTCCGCATTATACCATATCACCGATTGCGAAATTAGTCAATAAAAAAGCACCCTGCGGGGCACTTTTTTAGTGAAGAGTGAATAGTGAATAGTGAAGAGTTTCGGGCGGCACATCCGCACCTCTGATATTTAGCCTTCCCCTTGAGGGGAAGGGGGACCGCTTGCGGTGGATGAGGTGTTTATTGTCCGAGCGGAGCGAGTTACCTCAATTCATAATTCGTAATTCATAATTCATAATTAAAAAAGCACTGCGTTGCAGTGCTTTTACTTATGCTTTGTTTAACTTGTTAGCAAGGTTGCTCTTTTTTCTTGAAGCACAGTTCTTGTGAATAAGGTTGTGGCTTGCTGCCTGGTCAATCTTTTTGATTGCTTCCTTAACAACAACATCCTTATCATCAGCGTTGCTTTCAATAGCTGCGTTTGCCTTTTTGATTGCAGTTTTAAGAGCCGAATTGCGAGCCTTATTGTTAGCGGCTTTCTTCTGGTTTACCTTAACTCTTTTTTTAGCTGATTTAATGTTAGCCATTTGCCTGCTCCTTTGTAATTATTCTAATAGTCTTAAAGCAATAACGACAGTGAATATTATTGCTTTTCCAAATCTTAACACGGTTCAATTTGGTTTCTTTGCGTTAGTTATCTTATCACAAGTGTATTTAAAATGCAAGTATTTTTTTATTTTTGGGAATACTTTTAGTGAAAAATAAGTTAAAAACGGAGCAAAAATATGCAAAACAGAACGGATTTAGCCCTTGAAAGCTATGAAACAAAAGCCAAAACAAAGCTTGACGGAGTGATTGTAAGGGAAAAAGGAAATTTAACAAGCGTCGAGATTAATAACAAAAACGGTGCGAAAGCGCTCGGAAAGCCCGAGGGGGAGTATCTTACTCTTAAGGTTAAGTCCTTTGTGAACGATACGGATATATTCGACGGACGGCTCGGCGAGTTTTCCTCGGCGCTCTCGTCCCTGCTTCCCGAGAAAATTGACTCCGCGCTTGTCGTTGGCCTCGGAAATAAAAACATAACCGCCGATTCGCTCGGACCTAAAACTAATAATTATCTTCTTTCGACGCGCCATATTATCTCCGAGCTTAAAAAAACTGCTGGCTTTGAGGGGCTTTTTAACCTTGCCTCCCTTGTCCCCGGCGTGCTCGGAGAAACGGGAATTGAAAGCGCGGAAATAATCAAGGGAGTTTCAAACGTTATTAATCCTTCGTTGATTATCGCCGTTGACGCGCTTGCAGCAAGCGATATTGAGAGGCTCGGTACCACCGTTCAGTTTTCAAACGTCGGTATTGCGCCCGGCTCGGGAGTCGGAAATCACCGCTTTGAGTTGTCCGAAAAAACTCTCGGCGTTCCCGTCATTTCCATAGGAATACCGACGGTAGTAAGCACCTCTCTTTTTTCAAAGGACGCGGGAAACGCCTATGTTACGCCGCGCGAAATCGACCGAATAAGCGAGCAGGGTGCAAAGCTTATAGGCATGGGAATCAACGCCTGTCTTCATAAGGGAATAAGCCATGAGGATTTATACGCTCTCGTGGGATAATCGCCTCTTATCCGTCATATATATTAAGGCAAATAAATATAAATCAGTGGTGAATATGAACAAACAGTTTGTTAAAATGGGGCTTAATATTACCCTTATTCTGTGTTTTACAATTACCTGTATTGTCGCAATCCCGAAGCTTCAGAAGCCGCTTGCCCGCGGCATTTTTGAGCTTAATAATATAAGCGAGGACGAATATTTTTTAAAGTCAAATATTTCTTCTTATATGATTCAGGAAAGGGATAATAATACTACTGTCCCTGTCGAAAGGCCGAAGGCGGTTATGAAGGCTATAGGTGCAAAGGACAGCAATGACTTTAGTAAAATAACCGATACGCCTGCGGATGTTAAGAAGCTTATGAAACAGGAAGAAAAGAATATCGGCAAAAGGAAGAAAATCGGAAAAACAAGCGAAGAGGCTTATCTCGGCGGCGGTAATCTGATTAAATATAACGGCGTTGAAATCCAAAGCAAAATACCGTCAGCGTTTTATTCTCCCGATATTAAAAAGCTTCTTAAAGAGGGTGCGGATTTAACTATCCGCGATAAATCAAAGCCGACTGTTCTTGTTTACCATTCTCATACAACCGAGGCGTATTCGCTTCTCGACAAGGGTTATTATATCAGCTCCGACGCGCGCAGTGAGGACTCTTCAAGAAATACGGTGCGCGTCGGGGAAGAGCTTGTGAAATATCTTGAAAAGCAGGGCTTTAAGGTTATTCATGATAAGAAAATTCACGACCGCGACTATAACGCAAGCTATGACAATTCAAGACAGAGCGTTGAAAGGTATCTTGAAGAATACCCCTCGATTGATATTACTATTGACCTTCACCGCGACGATATTACATATAAGAATAAAACAAAGGTAAAGCCCACCGTAAAGGTCAACGGTAAAAAAGCGGCTAAAATGATGATTATTTCGGGCTGCGAATACGGACTCGTAAAAAGCTTTCCCGATTGGGAATACAATCTGAGGTTCGACCTCGCTGTTCAGCAAAAGCTAAGTAGTATGTATCAAGGGCTTATGCGCCCCATTCTTTTTTCACAGAGAAGATATAATATGTTTGAAACGCATAATTCCTTTTTGCTTGAAATCGGAACGGACGCAAATACGCTTGACGAGGCGTGCTATTCCGCAAGGCTTTTCGGCGACGCGCTCGGAAAGCTGTTAAATGAAAGGTATGTTAAAGAACAATGAAAAAGGTTGTCTTAATTCTTCTTTCTTCGTTACTGATTATAACTGCGGGAACCGCGTATGCTTATTATAATACCTCCTCGTTAGGTTACGATAACGCAAATATTTTTTATAAGGATAAAAACAGTATTCAAATATTTTATATAAATATAGATACAAGAAATATTAAAAAGAAAATTAATTACATTATAGAATTGATGCCCGACCGTTTTATTACTATATAATGCCTGTTCGGGCATTATTTCGTTGTATGACACGCTATGTAGTATGCAACACGGCAAAATCTCCGAAATATTGTAGAGTGTTAAAATGTGGACAAAAAGAAACACACGGCAGGGTGTTGAAAAGCGTAAAATTTTTTTAAAAAAAGTGTTGACAAGTGAGTTTTTATCTGTTATTATAGGCAAGCCGTCTAAAAAGAGGCGGCGCGCACTTTAAGAATTAAATAACGACGAAAAGGAACCCGATTAATAAATTGAGTAAAGTACTCAAGTGCGAAAGCACAACAGTAATTGGAAGACGACAGCGAGAGCTGGTCGACTTTTGAAAAGAGATGTTGAGGTCCGCAAGGACTTTAATATACCAAGTTTTAAGAGTTTGATCCTGGCTCAG
>JAFSZK010000045.1 GCA_017458975.1 Eubacterium sp.
GCTATCTGCACGGACAGAAGCCGGGCGACAAGGTGCAGAATATACGGGACGCCGTACGCCCGATTGCAAAAGCCGTTTTCACTTTTGACACCACTAATGAACTGGAAAATGCAAGAGGAAAAATAACCGAGCTTGTTTATCCTGTTGTTGCAAAGAATATCAAGTAGCTTTTAAGAAAAACGTGTCGAAATGCAATATTTGAAAGTATATACAAAAAAGAATTTGTGTGCTATAATAATTATTAGTAAAACTCGAATGGGAGAAATGAATATGAAAAAGATATTCTCAATCATTCTTTCAATATGTATGCTTATAAGTCTTACGGCTGGGCTTGATTTTTCAGCGCACGCCGAAGAGTTATCAAGCAGCGGCTCCTGCGGAGAAAATGTTACATATACATTTGATTCGGAAACAGGCGCGCTGACTATCAGCGGCAATGGTGCAATTACAGATTATCAATTTACTAATAACAGCCCATTTTGCTATCATCCTGAAATTAAGCACATCGTTATTGAAGAGGGCGTTACTGGTATCGGCAAGCAAGCGTTCAGCTTTTGTGAAAACCTTGAAAGTATTGTTATACCTTCGACTGTTACCTATATAACAAGCCCAAACACATTTGGAAACTGTCCGAATATCACTTCTGTTTGTGTTAGTGAAAACAATTCAGTGTTTGACAGTAGAAATAACTGTAACGCCATAATAAAGACCGACGATAATGAACTTATTTTCGGTACAAAAAATACAGTTATACCTAACGACATTAAAAAAATCGGTGCTTATGCTTTTTATTGTTGCGCCGGACTCGATTCGTTAACTATTCCCGAGGGCGTAACGAGTATAGGTGAGCACGCTTTTGCCGGATGCGTTTCGTTAGAAAGGATTCATATTCCTGCCGGAGTTACGGATATAGGTTCCGGTGCGTTTTTCCTTGGAGAAATACCTTTTTCGGCAGCAAAGAATAATGCAGTTTCTTTTACAGTAGACAGTAATAATAGTGTTTATGACAGTAGGAATGATTGTAACGCAATAATAGAAACGGCAACAAATAAGCTTCTTTTCGGTTGTAACACTACCGTTATTCCGTTTACCGTTGAAAGTATAGGTAATTCCGCTTTTGGTGCTTGTACCGGTTTAAAGAATATAACTATTCCTCACAGTGTTAAAACTATTGAAGCATTTGCATTTGATTATGCAGCTTTGGACAGCGTAACAGTATATAACCCCGAATGCGATATTTACGACGGTCAATACACTTTATTTGAAACTAAAAAAATATGCGGATATGAAAACTCTACGGCACAGCAATATGCTGATAAGTATTCAATACCGTTTGAAACGATTACCTGCGAACACACCGATACAGCAGTATATAAGGAAAACGAAAAACCCGCTACATATACTGAAAAAGGTTCATACGATAATGTTACCCGTTGCTCGACCTGCGGTAAGGAACTCGGCAGAGAAACCGTAGAAACAGATGTATTAACAACAACTCTTACTATTCACTGGTCGTCAATCGACGGGGTGGACTTAGAGGAGCCAGTTGTTTTTGAAAATGTAAATCCCGATTTAACGGTTAATGAAGCGCTTGAAGCAGCGGGAAATGGGCGGAATTCCGACTTTTTCACAAAAGACGGATATGTTGAATTCCATATGCTTTTGCCGAAGCCGATGAGCGAGTATAAAGAGGTCGGTCCGTATACAAATATTGGAAAATTAATACTAATATCAGCTGAGGCAGAAAACTCAAAGGTTGGTGAAAACGGTCTCGATTTATATGTGCTGATTTATAAGAGGATATCCGACGGGGTTATTGCCGACGTAAAAGCGCCTGTTTGCGGGGTATCAACTAAAACTGACGTTCAGTGCAACGAACAAGGCGAAAATGTTTATATATCACAAACAAATAATCCTGTTGTTTCTACGCCTGAAGACGCTCATTATCACATTATGGGATATGACGAGATGGAAACGCTCGGCAGCATGTGGACAACTCAGAGCACTATCAATACTTTAAACGGTTTTAATAACGACCCGTTTGAAGGAACCTTTGAAGGCGGAAAGAATTATTTTGCATTGATTGGCATAATAGCCGATTACGGATATATATTCCCTAATGAAGGTCCACCGCTTACGGTTAACGGCGGAACTCTCGTTGATACTTTAGGTACCCGCGCGGCAGTACTGGGTATAGCTTCAGTTGAGGCAAAGCATTCGACCGTAACGGACAAGGCAGTTGCTCCGACTTATACTTCCCAAGGAAAAACTGAGGGTTCCCATTGCTCAGGCTGCGGAAAGATTCTTGTAGCGCAGAAGGCTGTTCCTAAACTTCCTAAGAAAAAGAATACGCTTTATGCTAAAGGGAAGAAAGTATCCTTTAAACTCAAAAAGAAGAACTATACTTTAAAGCGTACTAAAGTAATAAAAATAAAAAAAGCCAAAGGAAAACTAACCTATAAAAAGCTCAAAGGAAACAAAAAGATTGTTGTAAATAAAAACGGTAAGATAACTGTTAAGAAGGGTCTCAAAAAAGGCACTTACAAGATTAAAATTAATGTTAAAGCTGCAGGAACCGTATCCTATAAATCCGCTGTCAAAACAGTTATCGTTACAATTAAAGTGAAATAAACCAAATATGCCATATCACAAAAAATACAGATTATAGATTTGCACTATATACGGTACGAACTGATGTAAAAAGCGCTGACTTGTACTCAAAGACTTAGTATGATATAATAGTATCAAATAAAATTATTAAATTTTTAATCACAGGAGGAATTATTATGAAATTTGCGGTTAGGTATTATACCAAAACAGGAAACACAAAAAGACTTGCCGAGGCGATGGCAGAGGTGCTCGGCGTTGAAGCGCTGCCAATAAGCGAGCCTGTAACGGAACAGGTGGATTTTCTCTTTCTCGGAAATTCCTATTATGCCTTCAACATTGATAAAGAAGTTAAGGATTTTATCGCCTCGCTTGATAAAAACACAGTCGGTAAAATCGTAAACTTCGGCTCTGCCGCTATGCTTAACTCAACCTTTAAAAAGGTTAAAGCAGAAGCGGATAAGGTAGGAGTAGCTATGTACGGTAAGGAATTTCACTGTAAGGGTGAATTTAAGGGTGTTCACAAAGGCAGACCAAATGACGACGACTGCAAAGCCGCCGCTGCGTTTGCAAAGACTTTTTTAAATGACTGATACTATGAAGCTATAAAGGAGCTTCAAAACTATGAGGAAATAAACGATATTTTAAGTTAAAAGCCTCCGTCTGTCGACGGCAGGCTTTTATTTTTTTGACTGTAAAACAGAACAAAGGCCCGGAGTAAAACTCTCCGAGCCTTTTTACGGCGTATTTATAATGCTTTTGCAAATTCTCTGATTTCGCTGAGCTTTGCCTCCGATTTGTTTTCCGCGCCGTTAGCGGTGATGATACCCGCGTTTTCAATTTTGGTATATGCCGTATACGCCTTGAACTGCGCAATCGCCGAGTCATATACACCTGGTGAGCCCGAGCTGAGAAGCAGAGCGGCTTTTGTTGCCTTAACAGGCTTGCCGATACAATAAACCCTCTGAATAGCTGCCTCCGTCTGGGCGGTCATTGTAAAATAATAAATCGGCGAAGCGAAAACAATCATATCGGCTTGCTTGTACGCAGGCATAATCTTTTCCAAATCGTCTTTCTGAATACAAGCGCCTTCGCCCTTCGTATGACAGTATTCACATCCGAGACAGCCTGCAATTTTCATTTTGCCGACCTGTAATTCCTCAACCTCGTGACCTGCCTCTTTTGCGCCCTCAATAAACGCCTGCACCATTGCAGAAGTGTTTTCTTTTCTCGGGCTTCCGTTAAAAATTGCTATTTTCATATGTATCCTCCTTTTAATTATTTTAGTTTTGAATATTCTTCGTGCGTTACCGGCTCAAGCCATTCGTTTTCTGCGTCCTCGCCCTGTGTTTCAACGGCAAGGTGGGAGAACCATGAATCCTTTGCGGCGCCGTGCCAGTGCTTAACCTCGGCGGGGATATTAATAACATCTCCCGGATTCATTTCAACCGGCTCCTTGCCCCATTCCTGATAGTAGCCTCTTCCGCCTATACATATAAGCATCTGACCGCCGCCGCTTTTTGCATGGTGGATATGCCAGTTGTTGCGGCAGCCCGGCTCAAAGGTTACGTTGAAAATCGGTATCTGCTTTGTCGAAACGGGAGCAAGATAGCTTTTTCCGATAAAGAACTGAGAGTAGGGGTTTTCCTCACCGATGGGGAACATAATGCTATTTTGGTGTTTATCCTTTTCGCTTACGGCGCTTTCGTCAGCCCATACCTCTTTTGCAAGACGGAATACCGCCCAGCCCTTCGGCCAGCCCGTATACATAGTTGCGTGAGTAATTATTGCGGCAATTTCCTCACGTGTAACGCCGTTATTTTTTGCGTTTATCAGATGATATTGCAGCGAGCTGTCGGTAATGCCGCTTGCCATTAACGATACAACGGTGATGATACATTTAGTTTTAACGTCAATTGCTTTTTCGTTCCATACCTCGCCGAATAAGACGTCGTCGTTAAGTTTCGCAAACATAGGCGCAAAATCGCCGAGCTGCTCTCTGCCTGCGGTTTGGGTGATTTTCTTACTCATCTTTTTTTGCCTCCGTTATCCTTTGGTCACCTGTTGACCAAACATGCTTTTTGTCGGCGTCGGCGGGTTTGTTTTGCGCCATTACGCCCGATAATAAATGGGGAACATACGGTTCCTCTAAATATGCTATTTCCGATTCGCTGAGCTCTGTTTCAGTCGCTTTTACCGCTCCCTCAATATGGTGTAGTTTTGTCGCGCCGACAACCGGAGCGTCAGCGTGCGTTAAAAGCCATGCAAGAGAGATTTCGGTCATCGTAACGCCGTGCTTTTCAGCAAGGGCGGCAACACGCTTAATAATTATACCGTCCTGCGCCGCAGTTGCGTCATACTTGAACTTGGCATAGACATCTTCGACGCCGCGCTTTGTTTCATCGGCGTCCGGAAGTCGCGCAAGCCTCCCGCTTGCCAGCGCGCTGTAAGGCGTTAGCGCAATGTTTTCCTCATTACAGTATGGAACCATCTCTCTTTCTTCCTCGCGGAATATCAGATTGTAATGTCCCTGAACGGATATGAACTTTGAAAAGCCCTCCTTTTCGGCAAGAGCGTTCGCCTTGGCAAGCTGCCACGCAAAGCAGTTTGAAATACCGATATATCTTGCTTTTCCTGCTTTTATAACCTTATTAAGCCCTTCGAGAATATCCTCAATCGGAGTGTTCCAGTCCCACATATGATAGATATATAAATCCACATAATCCATACCGAGATTGCCAAGGCTCGTATTAATCATATTTTCAATATGCTGTTGTCCGCTGACTCCTGCGGCGATTTCTTCCGGAGTACGAGGAAGGAATTTAGTCGCTACAACCACCTCGTCGCGCTTAGCAAAATCACGCAGCGCTCTGCCGACATATTGCTCGCTGGTGCCGCTCTGATATGCGATAGCGGTATCAAAAAAATTGACTCCGAGCTCAAGGCCGCGTTTAATTATTTCGCGTGAATGCGCTTCGTCAAGCGTCCAGCTGTGCTGACCTCTGCCGCTGTCTCCGAAGCCCATACAGCCCATACAGATACGGGAAACATTTAAATCCGAGTTTCCGAGTTTTGTATATTTCAATCTTTAATCTCCTTTATACTAATTCTTTAAGTTCTCAAGCACCGTATTAATATCGCCGTCAATACAAATTGAACGGTCCTTTATTTCGCTCGGAGCGTCCGCTTCACCTTTATTAATACAGACGTAGAGTGCGTTTTCGTTTTGGTACGTCCAACGCCAAAACGGGTATTTGATAATTACGGGAGTGTTATATCCAACGCCGAGTTCAAGATAGAGAGTCTTTTTTTCGAGCGCCTTTTTTGCAAATTCTTCATATCGCTTTTCGGCAAGGTACCAGCCCTCATCCTGAACAAACTTATCGTCAGAGCGAAGATTTGTTGTCAACGGCTTTCCGCAGACGGGACATTTCGGAATAAGCTGTGTCGGGATTTTCATATCCTTTTGAGCAGCATACATCTTTTTAACGATTTCTTCATTGTCATAGGTTTTTTGACAGCAGGGAACGGAGCATTGAAAAAGTCCGTAATCGCCCTGAGAATAAAACAGTCGCTTTTTGTCAAAACCGACGCGCTGAAAGCAGTGGTCAACATTTGTTGTAAGAACAAAATAGTCCTTATCCTTAATAAGCTCAAGCAGCGTTGAGTAAGTGTTATCAGGAATCGGGATATAGCGGTTAACATAAATATGTCTGCTCCACCACGCCCACAACTCCTCTTGAGTGTCAAACGGATAAAAGCCGCCTGAATAGATATCCCTAATTCCGTACTTATCCCTGAAATCATAAAAGTATTTATCAAAGCGCTCGCCCGAATACGTCAGCCCTGCGGCAGTTGAGAGACCCGCGCCTGCGCCGATAAAGATACAATCCGCCCGGTCAATTGCTTGTTTTAATTCCTTGATTTTATCTGAATAAGCTTTCATAAATATCTCTGTCCTCGTCCTTAAATACATTAAAGATTACTTTTATATCGCTGTGTTTTTTATACTCTCTTACGGTATTAACCGCTATTTTTGCCGCTTCCTCGTTCGGAAATCCGAAGACGCCTGTTGAAATGCAACAAAAAGCAATACTGTCCAATCCGTTTTCTTCGGCAATCTTAAGACAGGAAAGATAACAGGACCTGAGCAGCTTTTTGTGTTCCTCGGTAAGGCTTATGTTTACTATCGGTCCGACGGTATGAATAACGTATTTGCAAGGAAGATTAAATGCAGGGGTGATTTTTGCCTGACCCGTCGGCTCTTCATATCCCTGCTCTTTCATCAGCTTATGGCAGGCATTTCTCAAAGCCAGCCCCGAATAGGTATGAATACAGTTATCTATGCAGTTGTGAAGGGGATGAAAGCATCCGAGAAGCTGTGAATTAGCCGCATTAACTATTGCGTCGCATCTGAGCGTTGTAATATCTCCCTGCCAAAGGTAAACGTCCTTTTCAATCGGAGTGAGAGAGTTAATATCGGTTATTCCTTTTTCGGAAAGCTCCTGCTTTAAGTATTCGTCCTGAATTTTCAGAAATTCCTCGCTGAGCGGAGCGGGCATACGGATATTCATAAGCGAGCGGAGTAAATTTTTTTGGTCCTGTACGCTCATTGTTTCAGCTTCATAATCAGCGAAACGGCTGTCCTCTTTAATTAATTGATTTATTAAATACAATCTTCTTTCTGTTTGCGTCATAGTATCACCGTTACTATTATAACATAAATGTAAAGCGCGCGCTATAAGTATTATGATTTTCAGGCTCTGTTTTTTTGTGAAAGCGCGTAACAAGCCCGATATGTACATTTTACTTTGTATATGTTATAATGAGCTAAAGGTTCATTTTGAGCGAAAAACAAAAGCAGGAAGGGGAACTTATGACCTATCATTTAGCGATAGATATCGGCGCTTCAAGCGCAAGGCATATTCTCGGCTATATTGAAAACGGAAAAATCAGGCTTGAAGAGGTTTACCGCTTTGAGGATTACCTGAAAAATGAAAACGACTCCCTCGTATGGGATATTGAAAAGCTTGTGCGCGAGGTAAAAGAGGGCATTAAAAAATGTGAAAAGCTCGGGAAAATACCCGCTACGATAGCTATTGATACCTGGGGCGTGGACTACGTTCTGCTTGACGAAAACAAAAAGGAGCTTCTGCCTGCATATTCTTACCGCGATAACAGGAACAATCTTATTCAAAACGAGGTTTCAACCATTATTTCGCAGGAGGAATTATACTCAAAAACAGGTATTCAAAAGGCGAATTATAACACCGTTTATCAGCTTTACTGCGATAAAAAAAGCGGGAAGCTTGAAAATGCGAGCTATTTTCTTATGATGCCCGATTATATTGCTTTTAAGCTGACGGGTGAAATCAGAAACGAGTATACCGAGGCGTCAACGAGTAATCTTATTAATGCTTATACAAGAAGCTGGGATAATGAAATTCTTGATAAGCTCAAAATTAAAAAAGAGATATTCAATAAAGTATCGCAGCCCTGTACCGAGGTCGGCGCGCTAAAGGGCTTTGATTTTGAGAGCACGGTTATTCTTGCTCCGTCCCACGATACGGCAAGCGCGGTTGCGGCATGCTCTGTCGGAGATAACGGCGTATATATTTCGTCGGGAACGTGGAGCTTAATCGGTACCGAAAACCCCGAGCCCGTATTAAGCGAAGAAGCGCTTAAAGCAAACTTTACTAATGAGGGCGGAATTAATTACCGCTACCGTTTTCTTAAAAACTATATGGGTATGTGGCTGTTCCAGAGTATCCGCAGGGATTTGAAAAAGCAGCTATCCTATGACGAGATGATGAAGCTTGCAATGAAGAGCGAGAGCTTTGAGATTATTGATACAAACGACGTTTCCTTCCTTGCTCCCGAAAGTATGATTGAGGCAATACGCACCTACCTGAAAAATGACGGGCTTCCTTTGGACGTGCTTCTTAATTCGGTTTATCACTCGCTTGCAAAAGCCTATGCCGACGTCGTTAAGGAGATTGAAAGCATAAGCGGCAAGACGGTTGATATAATCAATATTGTAGGCGGCGGAAGTAAGGATAAATACCTTAATGAGCTTACCGCCCGTTATACCGGAAAGCGGGTAATTGCGGGTCCCGTAGAGGCAACCGCTACGGGAAACATTATTTCACAGTTGCTCTATTCAAAAGAGGTTGACTCCCTGGAAGAAGCAAGAGAGCTTGTTAAAAAGTCCTTTGATACTCAAACGATATGAAAGAGAGGGTTTGCTAAGATGAAAAATATTTTTGACGCTCCGTTTTTAAAAGAAATGTGCGCCGTTACGGCGAATATGTACCGCCTCGGCTGGGACGAGCGAAACGGCGGAAATATAAGCTATATGCTCGACGAAAACGAGGTAGGGGAATATCTTGACCTTGCTGACGTAATAAGAGAAATACCGACGGGCTTTGAAGCAAAAGAGCTTATCGGAAAAATATTTATTGTAACGGGTACGGGAAAATATTTTAAAAACATTGAAAACGACCCTGAAAACAATCTTGGCATAATCCGTATTGCCCGTGACGGAGTTACAGCAGAGCTGCTTTGGGGCTGGGCTGACGGCGGTCAGTTTACAAGCGAGCTTCCCGCTCACCTTATGAGCCATACGTCAAGACTTTCGGTCAATCCCGAAAACCGCGTTATTATGCACTGTCACCCTGATTATACGCTTGCGATGACTCAGGTACACGAAATGGACGAGAGAAAGCTGACAAGAACTCTCTGGAAGCAAATGACGGAGAGTATCGTTGTTTTTCCCGACGGCGTCGGAGTTCTTCCGTGGATGGTATGCGGAACAAATGAAATCGGAGAGGCGACGGCTGAAAAAATGAAGCGCTACCGTCTTGTTGTATGGACGCTTCACGGTATCTACGGAGCAGGTAAGGATTTGGACGAAACCTTCGGCTTGATTGAAACCGTTGAAAAGGCGGCTATTCAGTATATGCTTACCGCAAATCTGCCTAAGGTAAATATCATAACCGACGAAAATTTAGCGGCTCTTGCAAAACGTTTTGAGCTGGATTACAGAAAAGACTTTTTAAATCTTTAAAGAAGAAAAAACACTTCCTTTGGTATGCTCAAAAGGGAGTGTTTTTATGTAGATTTTTTTAAATATATATGATATAATCAATTTGGATAGTTTTTAATATCTTGATTTTTGGTGATGATTATGAAAACTAAAAGAATAATTATATGCTTTCTTGCGGCGGCTTTAGTGTTTTCAAGCCTCGGAGTTCCCGTGCTTGCCGATACACCGCAGCCCGTTTTAAGCTATGATTTTGAAAGCGGGCAGAGCGCGCCTTCTCTTTACGGCAACGCCGCGCTTACATATGACGACGACAGGCTGTCAAAGGTCCTTTATCTTGACGGAAGCAGCGGTACCTATGCCGCGCTGCCGCAGGGCTTTTTTGACGGCAAAAACGTTATGACCGTTATGTTTGATGTTCTTGCGCGTCAGAACAGCGGAAATTATTTTACATTTACCTTCGGTAAGAATAACGAAAAATACGACTTTTTCAGAATAAGGGATAACGAAATAAGAAACGCCGTTACAACTGCTTCGTGGAACAACGAGCGCGAGGTAAGGTGCGAGCAGAGTAATCAGAACCGCTGGCTTCATATTGCAATCGTATTTAACGGTACTCTTATGCGACTTTACGTTGACGGCGAGAAGACGGCTGAAAACAGCGATACCGGAATAACCGTATCCGACCTCGGCACAAATCTGCTTTCATATATCGGAAAATCGCTTTATGACGGCGACGGATATTTTAACGGCAGCTTTGATAATTTTGAGGTTTACGACAGCGCCCTCGGCGACAGCGAAATTGCCGAAAAGGCGGCGATTGAAAGCGTTGTTTCGCCCGCTTTGAAATACACCTTTGAAAGCGGAACGGCGCTTCCCGATATGTTCGGAAACGCCGCGGTTGTTTATGACTCCGAACATAAAAGCAACGTTCTTTCACTTGACGGAAGTAATGATACTTATGCAACAATTGAGCAGGGCTTTTTTGACGGTAAGGACGCTATGACAATCCTTATGGACGTAAAGTCCGTTTCAAACAGCGGTAATTATTTTACCTTTGCTTTCGGTCAGGATAATCAGAAATATGACTTTTTCAGAATCCGCGGCTCTGAGGTAAGAAACGCAATTACCGTAAACAGCTATATGAGCGAAAGGGAAGTAAGAACAAATGTTGACTTTTCGGGCTGGATGAGCGTTGCGATTGTTTTCAACGGGACGTCGATGAGCCTGTATATTAACGGTACGCTTGCATCGACTAATAACGATACGGGGCTTACCGTATCCGACCTCGGCAATAACCTCCTCGGATATATCGGTAAATCCTTCTACGACGGCGACGGTTATTTTAACGGACTTTTTGATAATATCGAGGTTTACGATTCTCTGATAAGCGATAATACTATTTATGAAAAAGCGCTTGCTCACCTGCCTCTGCTTGTAGGAGTAACGGTAGGTAATACGGTTAATATTGATAACGTCAGCGGAACTGATAATCATACCTCGGTTAAAACCGAGCTTAACAGAAGCAGCGGTGAAATTAATTCGATTATAAAACGAAGCCAGAGCATTAAAGCGGTTCCCGTAACCTTTTCGGTTCTTAACGATAACTGTGAGGTAATCGTTGACGGAGCTGAGGTGGGAAGAAATCCCGTGCTTGATTTGTCATATCCGAGAAGCGTTACGGTAATATGCGGAAACGAGAGCGAAAGCTATACGCTTAACGTGCCGACGATTGCAAATAACTCCGTGCTTCCCGGTATGTACGCAGACCCCGATATTGATATTCTCGACGGCAAATTCTGGATTTATCCGACTACCGACGGTACTCCCGGCTGGGGAGGAACCGAGTTTCACGCCTTTTCCTCAAGGGATATGGTACACTGGTGCGATGAGGGCGTTATACTTGATAATAAAAACAAGAACCCCGGACTTAATTCGAAGGGCGTTCAGATTGCTTCCTCCGCGTGGTCCGACGGAAACGCATGGGCTCCTGCAATCGAGGGTAAAAACGGAAAGTACTATTTTTACTATTGCGGAAGAATACTTGACTCACTTACCTCTCAGTACGGCGAGGGTATGGCGATAGGCGTTGCCGTTGCCGATTCGCCCGCAGGTCCCTATACCGCGAGCGCAGCTCCGATTTTATATCCGAAAATGCTTGAAAACGCTAATATCGGCTTTTCGGGTCAGGTTATCGACCCCTCGGTTTATACCGAAGGAAACACCTCCTATCTGCTTTTCGGTAACGGCTCGGCGGCTATGGTAACGCTCAATTCCGATATGACAAGCGTTGATACTTCATCGTTCTATCTTATTACGGGACTCGGCAGCTTCCGCGAAAGTATTGCCGTCTTCAAATATGATAATTACTATTATTTCCATTGGTCGTGCGACGACACGGGAAGCGAAAACTACAACGTAAAATACGGTACCGCCTCCTCCCTTAAGGGAAAAATTACAAATCAGGGTACGGTAATTCAAAAGGATTCCGCTAACGGAATTTTAGCTACGGGTCACCAGTCGGTGGTTCAGGCGGGAAACCGCTTCTTCTTAGCGTATCACAGATTCTATACCCCTCTTTCAGTCGGCGGTAACGTCGGTCACAGAAGGGAAACCTGTATTGAGGAAATCACGTTTAAGAGCAATGCCTTCGGCGTTGACAGAATTAATGCCGTAACTCCTACTTATACGGGAGTAGGACCTGTTGACACAAACGGAAACAACCTTACGGAAAACCTGACCTACCCGACCTGTACGGATAACGGCTCGATTACGGGAAGCATAACTCTTACTCCCGAGGAAGCGCCCGAAATCCGCGCCTTCTCTCATAACTGGTACAAGACCGAAAACGAGCCTACCTGCACCGAGGAGGGCTTTGACAGTTATCTTTGTACAATATGTCTTGACTCCTACGAGGATAACTTTACTCCCGCAACGGGCCATGATTACGGAATAAGCCGAAACGGTAATATATTCCTTATGCAATGTTATAACTGTGATAACGAAAAAGAAATTGATTTCAGCGATTATATTAATCTCAGGAACTCAGACGCCGGCTTTGACTCCGACGTTGACAGAAACGGCGACGGAATTATTAACGCAAAGGATTTCGCGCTTCTCATTAAAGAGAGCGAATAAAGGAGAATAATATGTATATTACGGTAAACGGCGTGCGCCTTTATTATGAAAAGACGGGACAGGGAAGTCCGCTTGTTATGGTACACTGTAACAGTATGAGCCATACGATTTTTAATAAGGCGGTTAAGGTTTTAAGCAAACGCTTTACGGTTTACTGTCCCGATTCGCGCGACCACGGAAAAAGCCAGAAGGTAAAGACGCTGCACTATGAGGATATGACGGAGGATATGGCGGAGTTTATTACAAAGCTTGAGCTTGAAAAGCCCGTTTTCTACGGCTTTTCCGACGGCGGAATTATAGGAATACTGCTTGCTTCAAAATATCCCGATATGCTTTCAAAGCTGATTGTCAGCGGCGCAAGCCTCAACCCCGACAGTACAAAGGATTTACCTATGAAATTCTTTAAGCTATGGAGTCATATTGACACAAGCGATAAGATGCAGATTATGATGCGCGAGCCGAATATTACCGACGATATATTAAAAGCTATAACCGTTCCGACCTTCGTTACGGCGGGGGAGAAGGACGTTATAAAGCTCTCGCATACCGAGCATATTGCAAATACAATTCCAAACGCAAAAATGAAAATCTTTCCCAAAACGGGACACAGCGGCTACATAATGCGCTCAACCAAAATCGCAGATTATATTCTGTCTGTAACAGAATAAAATAAATACCACCCGCATATCGGGTGGTATTTGTTCTGTTATTTACCTTCGTAAAATTCTGTTTTCGTTTCGTTTGCCTGAATAAGTATTGAGCTCTGGTTGAATTCCTTTATCATATCGTCGGCTGCCTTGTGAACGTCCTCCTCGTTTGTATCGCTGAGGTAGATTACAATCGAATACTCCTCATAACGTTTTCCGTCGTCGCCGAGCCAGCCGCCGTCAGCGTCCTGAACAGTATAGCCGCCGAAGTGCTCCACAAGGATATTTTCAGCTCTTTTTCTTGCTTCTTCCTTAGTGCAAACAGGCTTGTTTGTATCCTTATCGTTTGTGCCTACGTACATTACGTACTGAATATCCTTCTTCTCCTGCTCCTGCGGTTTTGTTGCAAAATAAAGACTTACCGAGGCAAGACAGATTGCAATTACCGAAAGAATTACTACGCAGATATTAAACTTTTTTGACATTATATATCCTCCAAAAAGATTTTTTTAAATTATATCATAAAAAAATAATTATTTCAAGTTTACAAAAGCCTGTATTTTATGATAAAATAAAACATATTAAACATTGGAGAGGGAATATGGGTTATAATTACGACGTTGCCATTATTACCGCGGTTGACATTGAAACCGAAAGCGTTAAGCGGCTGTATGATAACTGGGAAAAAATAAAAATTGATAATGATGAAGAGCAAACCTATTTTGAAACGAGCTTTGTTAAGGACGGAGTTACAAGACGGGTTATTTCCGCCAAGCAGCCCGAAATGGGTATGACGGCGGGCTCATATCTTGCTTCAAAAATGATTAGTCATTTTCGTCCGCGTTATTTAATTATGACCGGAATTGCGGCAGGTATCGGCGCCGAACAGATTTACGGCGACGTTATTGTTCCCGACGTTATATGGAACTACGGCGCGGGTAAATTTGTAAGCGCTGAAAACGCCGAAATAACCTTCGGCGATATTGGCTTTCTTCCGAGACCCGTTCCGCTTGAGCTTGATAAGGACGTGTTAAAGATTATTAACGACCTTAAAACCGACCCCGAAAACCAGTTTCATATCCATATAGGTCCCATGGCATGCGGAAACAGCGTTGTTGCAAACCGCGACGTCGTTAATAAACAGATTCACTCCCTGCTTCCGAAAACCGCAGGGCTCGATATGGAGTCGTACAGTATCTTTTATGCTGCCCACCGTTCTACAAATCCCAAGCCCAGAGCAATTGTAATTAAAAGCATATGCGATTTTGCGGACGCCGAGAAAAGCGATAAGTACCAGAAATTTGCCGCATATACAAGCTCGCAGTTTGCAAAATTCCTTTTCGAAAACTATTTGCCGTATGACGGCGGAGAATAATTATGCTTGATTTATTAAGAAACAGGCTTTCTTGTGAGCCTTTTGATAACGCATCTGACAAGGATAACGTAATACATTTTCTGCCCACGGAAAGCTCGGACGCAATACTGCTTGAAAGCTGCGGTCACTTTGCGCTTATTGACTGCGCGGAGGATAAGGATAACCCGCGCGGCTTTGAATGGCTCAGATACCGCGGATATGAAAACGAGGTTCTTGAATACGTTAAAAAAGTCGCAGGAAAAGACGGAAAAGCACACCTTGATTTTATTCTCGGTACTCACGCTCATTCCGACCATATCGGAGGCTTTGATACGCTTTTAAGCGATGAAAGCGTAACCGTCGGGCGCGCATATTTAAAACGCTATGATGAAAGCCGTATTAACGCTCACGAGGTTGAGCGCTGGGATAATAAAGAGGTTTATGAGCAGACGGTAAACGCGCTCAATAAACGAAATATCCCTATTATTTTTGATATCAAAGAAACCGAGTTTAAGCTCGGGAAAATGAATATAAAGCTTTTTAATACCGAATACGATACCGTTAATATCGACATCGGCGAAAACGATAATTCAATCGGCGTGCTTGTTGAGCTTTACTCAAAAAGGGTCTTTCTTGCGGGTGATATTGATAATAAAACCGGCGACGAGGACAGGCTCGCGCCGTTAATCGGAAAGGTCGACGTACTCAAAGTAGGTCACCACAGCTACGCATATTCAACCTCGGAGGGCTGGCTTAAAACCCTTATGCCCGAGGTATGCGTTGTTACTAACGATTATAAGAATACGGATAAAACAACGCTTAAAAGGATTATTGATATTTGCGCCTCTCCTATACTTATTACGGGCGAGGAAAGGGGCGTTGCAATAGCCTTTAATCCCGATTCGGAATTAAAGTATTATAACAATATATGAAAACAGCCTCCCGTAGGAGGCTGTTTTAATCTTCAGGCTGTTTTAATCTTCGATTTTTGCTTTTCGGATATTTATTTTACGGATTTCATCATATACTTTATCGTCAAATTTCTTTTCTCTTTCGTAAGTGAAGAGTCCGTTTTGCTCCTGCTCAATATCATAGAGCTGAGTATAACAAAAGCCGAGAATTTTACTGTTTTCGAGTATCGCTTCGGTAAGTCCCTTATAACGCTTTAAGAACTCGTCCTCGGTCTTTACGTCGTCGCCGTAGCCCCAGGATTTAATGCTTTTATCCGATACCCATTTAATGCCCCCATATTCGCTGATGAATACCGGCTCTCCGCCGTATTTCTGACGGGCGGGATTATCGTTTAAAACGTGTTCGTAAAGGAAGCCCTCCGTCATAAGTCGGTCATAATTATTCTTGAAAAACCCGGTATCAAAGCTGTAATCGTGAACATCATAAATATCCGTTATAACGTGAAAATTACCGCTTGTATCAATACACGGACGGGTTTTGTCAAACGCCTTTGTAAAATTGTATACCGTACGCAGAAGCGGGTCGTACTGGCGTCTGCCTTTGTAGTCCCAGGTTTCGTTGAAAGGACACCAGCCGATAATTGACGGGTGGTTGAAATCGCGCTCAAGCGCCTCCTGCCACTCGCCGAGAAAGACGTCGACGCTTCTTGAATCGGAATAATCGAGTCCCCAGTTCGCATATTCGCCCCAAACAAGGTATCCGAGCCTGTCCGCGTGGTATAAGAATCTCGGTTCAAATACCTTTTGGTGAAGCCGCGCGCCGTTGAAACCGAGAGACATTGAAAGCTCAATGTCCTTAATTAACGCCTCATCGTCCGGAGCAGTGTAGATTCCGTCCTTATAAAATCCCTGGTCAAGCACGAGACGCTGAAAAACGCTTTTGCCGTTAAGCAAAAATTTCATACCGTCAAGCTTGATTTCTCTGAGTCCGAAATAGCTCTTAACCTCGTCGTTACCGAATTTAAGCCTCAGCGTATAAAGCCGTCCGCGTCCGACCTCCCAAAGATGCTTTTCACAAAGCGGTATTTCAAAATATCTTGACGAGTCAACGCCTGATTTTTCGACTTTACCTACGCATTTATCGTTGTAAAATGCTTCGCAGGTAAAATCGCCCTCTCCCTCGAACTCGGCAAAGACGGTCAGCGAGCAGCTTTTGATATCGGGATAAAGCTTAAAGCTCTTAATATGCGCTTTCGGTACGTATTCAAGATAAACCGTCTGCCATATTCCCGTTGTTCTCGTGTAGTCACAGCCGTGGCTCTTTTTCTTTTCGCTCTGCTTTCCGCGGCAGATAAGCGGGTTTTTAACGTCGTCCTCGCAAAGAACGAAAATCTCATTTTCGCCCTCCTGCACAAGGTCGGTAATATCGAGTCGTACAGGGGTGTAACCGCCCTTGTGCCTGCCCGCCGTTTTGCCGTTAACAAGAACGGTTGTAAGGTAATCCGCGGCGCCTATAATCAAAAATACAAGGTTGTCGCCCTTTTCAATATTAACCTTTTTTCTGTATCGACAAAGATTTATAAAATCAGTATTTCCAATCCCCGAAAGCTCGCTTTCGGGGCAGAAGGGAAGATTTATTTTTTGAGGGAATACGTCGGCTTCAAGGGTTTTCTTTGCGAGGGCTTCGTTTTTTGAAAAGGAGTAACGTCCCCCGGCTTTTAAAAATCCGAAATCCCACTCGCCGTTCAGGTTTACCCAGTTTTTCCTCTCAAATTGAGGGTTGGGGTGTTCACATCTTTGCATTATTCTTCCTCGCTGTTTTTAAAGCTTTCTCTCTGAGCTATAACCGCGTTATGAATATCCTCCTTGGTCTTGCCCGTTAATTTGTAGAAGAAGAACGGAACGCCTGCAAGGAACATCATAAGACCGTGGAATACCGTATAGAAGAAGAGCATTGTAATCTTGGTCTTTGTGCTCTGAACGGGATTCGGGTCAAGGTCGGTCGGCTGGATATAATGAATAATCGAGTGAGCGCCGTAAAGAATTTTAGGAGCAAGCGCGCTTGCAATAGTGCCGCTTATCATCGTACCTATGCTGATAACCGTGGGCAGGGTTGCGTCAAGGCGTTTGCCTGTTTTAAGCTCAATATCCTCAAGCACGTCAGCCTGGAACATAGTGGGAAGAAGATTTGACGCGCCGAACTGAAGTCCGATGAGGAACAGCGCAATAATGAATACAATCTGAAGAGCCTTGTTTTCGGTCGAAAAATATACATAGCCTATGACAAAAGCAACTACGTTTATAATTACCGAGTAAATACCGCTCGCAATATAAAGAATCTTTGAGTTGAATTTCTTTAAAAGGAAGTTAATTAAAAGCATACCGACCGCGGTTCCTATTCCCGTGGGAAGTCCGAAAAGAAGGAACTTAGAGGTTGAGCCTAAAATTGCAGCCGCAAGGAAGGGACCGAGATAGGTTGAAATTCCTCTGAAATTCTTTAAGAAATCGGAAGTAATAATTGACCACGCGTGCTTGTTTTTAAGAATATCGCGAAAGCCGAGAAGGGGATTCTTCTTTTCGGCAGTATAAGCAACTCTCTCTTTAACTGCGCCCATACCTAAAAGCATTGCGATAACGCCTACCACGCCGCAAAGACCTGCGCCGATTATGTACTGTAAGCCCTCGTTATCCTTCCAGATAAGACCGATAACGAGAATAATAACGAGAGGCGCGGAGTTACCTACCGCGGAGGAAATACTCCTGAAGGAAATAACCGTATCGCGCTCCTTCATATTCGGAGTCATTACGAGAGCAACCATATTTGTTGCGTTTCCGAAATGGGTAACTATTGCCCAGCTTACGCCGATTGTAACGATGTAAATCATTAAAAGCGTTCCGGAAAAGAATTTAGGCGTAAAGAAGGATAAAACCAAAAGCGCGCCCGCGGGGATTGCCGAATAAAGCGCAAGAGGTCTGAACTTGCCCTTTTTTCCTACCTTCCTTCCGTCAATATACATTGCAATAAAGAAATTAAGAACAAAGGGGATAACGCTGAGAAGCGTGTTATAAAGCGACGCCATATTATCCGAAAGCCTTAATACGTTTACAATGTAAGCGTTTCTGTAATTGCCTACCATACCCGTCATATTGGTATAGAAGAATACGGCAATGAGATATAGTATGAACTCACTTTTTTTGACATACTTCTTATTGTCCGTATCGAGTACAACTTCAGACATATAATTCACTCCTTAATATTAATATATATACATATTATCATATTTGTATCAATCTTGCAATACGAAAAGCGTTATTGCTTAAAATAGTTTTTTATGATAAAATGGGAATATGAAAAAGTCGGAATTTAATTTAATTGAAAGCTATATGCTGTCCTGTATGAAGGACAGCGCGCACGATAAGGAGCATATTTACCGTGTGCTTTATACTGCACTTGAAATTGCCGAAAGCGAAAGCAACGTAAACTTCGATATTCTGATTAGTGCTTGTCTGCTTCACGATATCGGAAGACCCGAGCAATTTGAAAATCCGAAGCTCTGCCACGCCGAGGTCGGCGCAAAAAAGGCGTATGATTTTTTAATAAAAAACGGATATGAAAAAAGCTTCGCGAAGCGGGTGCACGATTGTATTAACTCCCATCGCTTTCGCGGTGGCAACAAGCCCGAAAGCATTGAAGCAAAAATACTTTTTGACGCGGATAAGCTTGACGTTACGGGAACGCTCGGTATCGCAAGAACTCTTGTTTATAACGGCGCCGAGGGAGAACCTCTTTATTCGCTTGACGAAAAAGGATACGTCCTTGACGGAACGGGCGAGAGCGAGCCCTCCTTTTTTCAGGAGTATAAATTCAAGCTTGAAAAAATCTACGACCGCTTTTATACCGAAAAGGGAAAAGAGATTGCCCAAAGCCGAAGAAGCTCGGCTGAAAGCTTTTATAATAATATGCTTTTTGAGGTCAGGTCCTCCTATGAAAAAGGGCTTGAAATACTTGACAGATTAGTTTAACGGAGGGAACCATGCCAAGCATTATGAGTAAATTCGCCGCTAAGGTAATAAGACTCAGCGGAAGAAAGAAAATGTACGCCAATCCCGAAAAATGCGAAAAATACATTGATAAACTCGGCGAGAAAAGCGATAAGGAGTTTTTGCTTGCGCCTTTTCCGTACCGCTCAAGGGTTGCTAAGAATAAGTACGGCGGATTTGAAATTATTACCTTTAATAAGGGACGCGAAAAGAAGATGATTTACCTTCACGGCGGAGCCTTTTGCGAGCCTCCGCTGCTCCCTCATTTTATTTTTTGCGATAATATATCGTCAAAAACGGATTATGAGATAATTTTTCCGATTTATAAAAGAGCCCCGAGGAATAATTTTAAGCCTACCTTTGATTTCCTCGAAGCCTTTTACAGAGAGCTTATTGAAAAGACAAGCCCCGAAAATATTGTTTTTGCGGGCGACTCCTCGGGAGGGGGTATGGCGCTTTCGTTTTGCGAATATCTTAACGAGCTGAAGCTCCCGCAGCCCGAGAGGATGATTCTGCTTTCTCCCTGGCTTGACGTGAGTATGGATACGCCGTTTTCAGACGCTGTTGACGCGGTTGACCCGAACCTGCAGTATGATTTTCTTAAAACGGCGGGTAAAAACTGGGCGGGCGACGAGGACGTGCATGATTACAGAGTAAGTCCGACCTATGGCAATTTAAAGGGACTCGCCCCCATGACGGTTTATTACGGAACGCACGAAAACCTTATTGGCGACGCAAGAATTTTTAAAGATAAATGCTCAAAAGCAGGCGCCGAGCTTGATATGCGCGAGTGGGAGGATATGAACCACGTGTTCGTTATCTACCCGATTCCCGAAGCAAGGCGAGCCCAAAATGAAATAATTGAGCTGTTAAAGAGATAATCGGAGAACAGTATGAAAAGAAGAACGTTAACCTTTTTAAAAAACAATGCGTGCTTGATTGCACCGCCGTTAATTACGCTTACGGTTTTACTCGTGGGCTTTTATCTTCACGGCGTTGTACCCTTCGGAAAGCTCAGCGTTGCATATTTTGATATGGGACAGCTCGGGGTTACGAGGACTATGCATATATGGGACGCGCTTCACAGCAGTAAAATGCCGATACACTTTAATTGGTATACGGGACTCGGAATGCCCGATAATACTCTGGGCTTTTCATTTTTCTGGATAGTATTGCTCTTTATTAAGCGCAGCTATGTTTATGCTTCAATGTCGCTTTACGTTATTCTTTCGTTTATGGCAAGCTCCGTAACTGCCGCTTTTTTCTTTAAAAAAATAACTAAAGCCAATCAGTTTTTTATAATATTCCTTTCTCTTTGCTACGCGTTTTGCGGCTATTCGGTTATGTATTATACAAATATGTGGCAGGATACGGTGATTCTTTTTCCGCTGCTGCTTCTTGCATGGTATAAAATGTTTAATTCGGGAAAGGTATATCCTTTTGTAATAATGCTCAGCCTTTCGCTGATTTGCAGCTTTTATATAACAACGCTTATGCTCTTTTATCTGTTTTTCATTTCCTTTGCATATATTATGTTTATGACGGAAAAGAGCGAAAGGGGAAGAAATGCTTTTAAACTCGGCTTCGGCGTTTTCAGTTCGTTGGGTATTTCCTCGGCGGTTATTTTTCCTAAATACTACCAAAGCTATTTCAGCGAGCGGTATTTGCTCGGCGGAGGAAACGCTGACAGCTCGGTTATTTCAAAGTATTTTGAGACGATTAATAATAACCTGGGCTTTAACGTTGACTCGTTTTCGTTTGTGTCATATAAGCTTTTTATGTTTATATGCCTTGCTTTTCCGCTTATTATTATCCTGTTCGGCATTAAACAGGATAAGAAGAATAAAAACAAAAAACGCTTTTTCCTTTTTGCGGTATTCTACCTGGTTTTCCTTTGCGTGTGTGAAGGCTCTAACACATTATTGCATTTAGGAAGCTACGTAGGTTTCCCGATAAGAATGGGTTACGCGCTTATTTTTGTAATTCTCTGGGGTGCAGCCGAATACTCAAGCTGTATTGATTTTAATATTAAAAAGCTCGAAAAAAAGAATATCATTATTTCCTATACCGTTTGCGCACGTCTGTTTTTTGCGCTGTTTTTCGGTGTGGGATACCTTGTAAAAAACGCGTCGGTACAGTATGCTTACGTTTTGGTTTTGCCCGTAGTTTTTATTATCTATATGTTTATACTTATCTTA
>JAFSZK010000046.1 GCA_017458975.1 Eubacterium sp.
CCCTCGCACTTTTGGTTGAAAGCGCGGACAAAAACGCCGCAATCTGCGTCTGAGTTGCTTCGCCGTTCATTATCTCATTCATAACGGTGTACGCCTCGTCATACGTTAAATCCATTTTGTTTACGATTTTTTCAATAGCCGTCTTAATCATTTTTATTACCTCCAAATATAAAATTCTCAAGCATTTTTTTGCCTTGCGGTGTAAGTATTGACTCGGGGTGGAACTGCACGCCGTAAATCGGGTACTCCTTATGCTCCACCGCCATAACCTCGCCGTACTCCGTCACCGCCGTAACTCTAAAGCAGTAGGGAATTGTGTTATTATCCGCCGCAAGCGAGTGATACCTCGCAATTGTAGTTTCCTCGGGCAAGCCCTTGAAAATCAGACTGTTGGTATCTGCCTTTATAACCGACTGCTTACCGTGCATAAGCTGTTTTGCTTATGTTACCGTCGCGCCGTACGCCGCGCAAATCGCCTGATGTCCAAGACAAACGCCGAGCGTCGGAATATCCTTTGAAATCGTCTTGGCAACTTCTATAATAACTCCGGCGTTTTTCGGTCTGCCGGGGCCGGGGGAAAGGATTATCCTGTCGGGATTTAAAGCTTTTATCTCGTCCACGGTCATTTCATCGTTGCGTATTACCTTTATGTCGGGATCAATCGACCCCACAAGCTGATAGAGGTTATATGAAAAACTGTCGTAATTGTCTATTAAAAGCGTCATTTCCTACACCTCCTCAGCCGTTTTGAGCGCGTTTATAACCGCCGCCGCCTTGTTTATGCATTCCTGATATTCCTTTTCGGGAACGGAATCGTACACAATACCCGCGCCCGAACGAACAAACACCTTGCCATTTTTCTTATACGCAATACGTATCGCAATACACGTATCAAGGTTGCCCGTAAAATCAATATATCCAATCGCGCCGCCGTAAATTCCGCGCTTGTTGTTTTCAAGCTCGCCTATAAGCTGACACGCGCGTATCTTCGGCGCGCCCGACAGCGTTCCTGCGGGCAGCACCGCACCGACAGCGTCAAGCGCATCACAATCGTCCCGAATTTCACCTCTCACGGACGAGCCGATATGCATAACGTGTGAATACCTTTCGATTGAGTACAGCTTTTCAACCTCAACCGTGCCGAACTTGCTTATGCGTCCCAAATCGTTTCTTCCGAGGTCAACGAGCATATTATGTTCCGCAAGCTCTTTTTCATCGGCAAGTAATTCCTTTTCAAGTACCTTGTCCTCGTCCTCTGTCCTGCCTCTCGGACGTGTACCTGCAAGCGGGAACGTGTGCAAAACTCCGTCCTCCAATTTTACAAGTGTTTCGGGTGACGCTCCTGCTACTTCAACGTCCGTGCCCGAAAAATAGAACATATACGGCGATGGGTTTATTGTTCGCAGCGTTCTGTACGTATTAAACAGACTGCCCTCAAACGGCGCACTCAAACGGTTAGACAGCACAATCTGAAAAATATCGCCTTCCTTAATATAATGCTTACCCTTTTCAACCATAGCGCAATATTCTTCCTTTGAGAATAATGCCGTAACGTCGCCCGTAAGATGTCCGCCCTCGTCTGAGGTCTTTTCGCCGCTTTGGAGTAAATCCTTCAATTTCTCAATTTCCGCCTTAGCCTTATTGTATTCATTTTCTGTATCTACAAGACTCATATTTGCGATAAGAATTATCTTCTGACGGTAATTGTCAAATGCGATAACCTTGTCAAAAAGCATAAGGTCAATATCCTTAAAATTTTCCATATCAACCGCGTTCGTTCTCGCTGCCTTTTCCGCGTAGCCTATATAATCATAGGAAAAATATCCGACCAAGCCGCCCGTAAAGGAGGGGAGATAGTCAAACTTGGGGCTTCTGTAAGCAGAGAGCAGCTTGCGTATTTCCTCCGCGGGGTTGTCGGTTACAACCGTCTTATCGCCGATTTTCATTTCACCGTTTACGCAGGTTATTTCCATTTTCGGCTCAAACCCCAAAAACGTATACCGTCCCCATTTTTCATCAGCCGTGACCGACTCCAAAATATACGCGTGCTCGGATTTGGCTTTTAAAATTCTCATAGCCTCAATCGGCGTTATAAAATCGGAAAGTATTTCGCTGCTTACCGGCAGTATATCATATTTGCCGCTCCTGGCTATTTCCTTGACCTTATCAAATTCGGGTAAAAAGTTCATCACTTATCGCCTCCAACAAAAAAGTCCCTGACAGAAATTAAGTATCTGTCAAGGACGAATAAACTATCCGCGGTGCCACCTTGTTTCACGCTTTTGCGTGCGCTTAGCGAAGTACCAACATACCTCCGGCTTTTGACGCAAGCCTTACGTCTGCGCATTTAACGCAGCCCTTCGCAGTCCATATTACTCAGGAAGCCTTTGCGGAACTCACACCATAATCCACTCGCTCGATAAGACCAAACCTGACTTTTTTCTGCTTCAACGGTTTAGTGTATTAAATTTAAAATAAATATACTACCAAATCAAAAAAAAGTCAAGAGTTTTTTATCAAAAAATATTGATAAAAAATTAACAAAAACTATTGCAATTATAAAAGGGAAGTGTTATAATATATTACAGTTAAATTGTTAAAAATTTAACAAGAATATTAAATGCATTATTAGGAGGTCTTATTATGGCAAGATTTACACTACCCCGTGACTTGTATCATGGTAAAGGATCACTTGAAGCACTAAAGAGCTTCAAAGGAAAGAAAGCGATGATTTGCGTCGGCGGCGGCTCAATGAAGCGTTTCGGATTCCTTGATAAGGCAGAGGGTTATTTAAAGGAAGCAGGTATGGAGGTCAAGATTTTTGACGGTATCGAGCCTGACCCGTCTGTTGAAACTGTTATGAAAGGCGCACAGGCAATGCTCGACTTTGAGCCTGACTGGATCGTTGCAATCGGCGGCGGTTCGCCTATCGACGCTGCAAAGGCTATGTGGATTAAGTACGAGTACCCCGACTGCACCTTTGAGGATATGTGTAAGGTATTCGGCATCCCCGAGCTTCGCAAAAAGGCTCACTTCTGCGCCGTATCATCAACCTCAGGAACAGCAACTGAGGTAACGGCGTTCTCAATCATCACAGACTATTCAAAGGGAATAA
>JAFSZK010000047.1 GCA_017458975.1 Eubacterium sp.
ATATATAATAGCTTATTCATTAAATAATTAACCGAGGTATTTATGATTAAAAAAGAGATTGAAAAAATACTTCAATATGTTCAGAAGCCGGCAAGATATGTCGGCGGAGAGCTCAACAGCGTAGTTAAGGATAAAGACGCTGTTTCTCTTCGTTATGCCTTTTGTTTTCCCGATATTTACGAAATAGGTATGTCCCATCTCGGTATGAAGATTCTTTACGGACTTATTAATAACCGTGACGACGCCTGGTGTGAAAGAGTATTTGCTCCCGATTTTGATATGGAAGAGCAAATGAGAAAGAATAACATACCTCTTTTTGCGCTTGAATCGGGCGACTATTTAAGTGATTTTGATATTATCGGCTTTACTCTTCAGTATGAGCTTTGTTATACAACCGTACTCAATATGCTTGATTTAGCGGGTGTTCCGCTTTACTCAAAGGACAGGGAAGCGCTTACTCCCATTGTTTGCTGCGGAGGTCCCTGTGCCTGCAACCCCGAACCGATAGCCGACTTTTTCGATATAGTATTTCTCGGCGATGGCGAGGACAGCACCAACGAGGTGCTTGATTTACTTAAAGAGTGCAAGAAGCAGGGAAGTACAAAAAAGGAATTTTTGGAAAAGGCCAAGGATATAAAAGGCGTATACGTTCCGTCGCTTTATGACGTCAGCTATAACGAAGATGAAACCGTTAAGGCTGTTACTTCTAAGGATAACGCACCGCTTCCCGTTAAAAAGGCAGTAGTTTCCGATTTAAACGAGGTTTATTATCCCGATAAATTTGTCGTACCCTTTATCCAGATTGTTCATGACAGAGCCGTTGAGGAGATATTCAGGGGCTGCATAAGAGGCTGTCGCTTCTGTCAGGCAGGCTTTACTTATCGGCCGATAAGGGAAAAAAGCGTTGAAACAATTAATAAGCAGAGCAAATCTCTAATAGAAACAAGCGGTTATGACGAGCTTTCATTATGCTCGCTTTCAACCTCGGACCACTCTGACGTAAGCCGTATGTTAAACGAGCTTATTGACTGGACTGTTAAGGAAAAGATTAATCTTTCGCTTCCTTCGCTGCGCGTTGATAATTTCTCCGACGAACTTGTTGAAAAGCTCAATAAGGTAAGAAAGAGCGGTCTTACCTTTGCTCCCGAAGCGGGAACCCAGAGAATGAGGGACGTTATAAATAAAAATGTAACCGAGGAAGAGGTAATAAAAACATGCAATAAGGCTTTCTCAAGCGGCTGGACTTCGGTTAAGCTCTACTTTATGATGGGACTTCCGACCGAAACTATGGAGGATATCGAGGGCATTGCCGACCTTTCAATGAAGGTTGTTCACGCTTTTTACAATAACCCCGAAAGACAGAAGGGATGCGGCGTTCAGGTCAGCGTTTCCTGTTCGTCTTTTATTCCGAAGCCCTTTACTCCTTTTCAGTGGGAGGCTGAGGACAGTATGGAAAGCCTTAAGGAAAAGCAGGAGCATCTTTTAAAATCAATACCGAGTAAAAAGGTAAGAGTGTCCTACCACGAAACTCCGACCTCGCTTCTTGAGGGCGTGCTTGCAAGGGGCGACAGAAGGCTGTCGGGCGTTCTTTATGACGCTTTTAAGCTCGGATGTAAATTCGATTCCTGGGACGATAAATTCAACTTTGACGCATGGCTTGAAGCCTTTAAGAAAAACAATATTGACCCGTATTTTTATACCCGTAGAAAAAGACCTTTTGAGGAGGTTCTTCCCTGGGACCACCTTGATTACGGAGTATCGCGTAAATTCCTTGAAAAAGAGAATATAAAGGCTCATAATAACGAAACTACGCCGCATTGCAGAATTAAGTGCTCGGGCTGCGGAGCTGACAAGCTTAACGGAGGTAAATGCGATGCGAGAAATTAGACTGAGATTTTCAAAAACGGGACAGGCTAAGTATATTTCGCACCTTGATACAAACCGCGCCTTTTCAAGAGCGTTTGCAAGGGCGGGAATTGAGCTTTGGTATACCGAGGGCTTTAATCCCCACGCATATATGAGCTTTTCACTTCCGCTTTCGCTCGGCGTTGAAAGCCTTTGTGAAAACGTTGATATCCGTATTCTCGGCGATATGAGTAACGAAGAGGTTAAAAAGCGTATGAACGCTACTCTTCCGGAGGGGCTGAGGATAGTTGACGTTTATGACGATTTTCTTGACTGTCACGAAATAGTTTACAGCGATTATGTATATAAGCTTGAATTTAAGGATAACGAAGAAGCTTTAAAAAGAATAAAAGAGCTTCTTGATTCCGAAGAAATAATCGCGCTTAAAAAGGGAAAAAAGGGAAAGAGGCGAATCCTTAACGAAACGAATATTAAGGAATTTATTGTAAAATATAATATTTCAATCAGAAACGGACAAATCGTTCTTAATATAAGACTTCTTGCCGGTCAGGATAAAAACCTTAACCCCTCGCTTTTGTTTGATTCAATTATCCGCGGAATTGATATGGATTATGAATATAAGGAAATATCAAGAATTTCACTTTTAACGAAAGATTTAAAGGAATATAAGTGATTAATTAAAAAAACACTTGCAATTTAATTAACTTTGTGTTATTATGTTACAGCATTATCCGTTGCATACTCTTGCAACGCGTAAAATGTCAGCGTATCGCATTTTAGAAGATGGTCCTATGTCAATCCTTGATATGAACATCTCATAAACAATAAGGAGGAAATAAAATGGACGCACTTAAACTTATTACACAGGATTCAACTAAAAACGAAACTCCCGAGTTCTTTATCGGTGATACTGTAAGAGTATCCGTAAACATCCGCGAGGGCTCAAGAGAGAGAATTCAGATGTTCGAGGGTACAGTTATTGCCAAGAAAGGCTCAGGTATCAGCGAAACCTTTACTGTTCGCCGTATCTCTTACGGTGTTGGTATTGAGCGTGTATTCCCGCTTCACTCACCCAACGTTGTTGACGTTAAGGTTATCCGTTCGGGTAAGGTTAGAAGAGCTAAGCTCTACTATCTCCGTGACAGAGTTGGTAAGGCTGCTAAGGTTAAGGAACAGCTCAAGTAAGTTAATACTTCAATTAAAGAACGGTTTATCCGTTCTTTTTTTGACTTTACAGATAAATTATTATATAATAACTTTGATTAAGCTTTGAAAGGTAAATACTATGCCCGAATACATAAAAAACAATGTTCAGTGGTTTCCCGGACATATGGCAAAAACAAGAAGGCTTATTAAAGAAAGCCTGACCCTTGTTGACGGCGTTGTTGAAATAGTTGACGCGCGCGTTCCGTATTCCTCCCGAAACCCCGAGCTTGACGAAATAATAAAGGGTAAGCCGAGAATTATTCTGTTAAATAAATGTGATGTTGCCAATAAAGCCGCAACGTCAATCTGGCTTAAGCATTTTTCGGATAAAGGTTATTTTGCTCTTGCAGTTGATTGCAGAACAGGCAAGGGCTTAAGCCGCTTTGAAAGTACAGTTAAAGAAGCCCTGAAAGCTGTTATTGAAAAAAACAAAAGTAAAGGTCTTGAGAATAAACCGCTTCGTCTTATGGTAGTCGGAATACCTAATACGGGAAAATCCTCTTTTATTAACCGTATGGGAAAAAACGCTAAAGCCAAGGTTGCCGATAAAGCGGGCGTTACAAGACAGAATCAGTGGTTCGTAGTCGGCAACGGAATTGAGCTTCTTGATACCCCGGGTGTGCTCTGGCCTAAATTTGACGACCCCGAGGTCGGCGATAAGCTTGCCTTTATCGGCTCTGTTAAAGACGAGATTACCGACAGGGAGCTTCTTGCATGCAGGCTTCTTGAAAGTCTGTCAAAAACAAAGCCCGAAGCTATTGAGGAGCGCTATAAAATTAGCGTATCCGATGATTTACAGGGCTGGGAAATTCTTGAAGCAATCGGAAAAAAGAGGGGCTTTCTTATTAAAGGCGGCGAAATTGACCTTGAACGTGCCTCGGTAATAGTTGCCGATGAATTCAGAGCGGGAAAGCTCGGAAGAATAACGCTTGAGCTTCCTTAGGAGATATTATGGATTGGTTAGAATTTGAAAATAAAGCAAAGGAAAACGGATATAAGCTTGTTTGCGGAGTTGACGAAGCCGGAAGAGGACCTCTTGCGGGACCCGTTTACGCTGCTGCGGTTATACTCCCCGAGGGACATATAATAGAGGGCGTTAACGACTCTAAGAAAATAAGCGAAAAGAAAAGAGAGCTACTGTTTGATAAGATTAAAGAAGAAGCTCTTTACTATTCAATAGCAAGCGCAAGTGAAAAGGAAATTGATGAGCTTAATATTCTTAACGCAACCTATCTTGCAATGAAAAGAGCCGTTGAAGGGCTTGAAATAAAAGCCGATTACGCTATGATTGACGGAAACCGTATGCCTCCTCTTGATATTGACGGCGAAACGATTATTAAGGGCGACGCTAAGTCCGCCTCTATTGCCGCCGCCTCAATACTTGCAAAGGTTTCAAGGGACAGATATATGCTTAAAATGGCTGAAATATATCCCGAATACCAATTTGAAAAGCATAAGGGCTACGGAACGAAACTGCATTATGAAATGCTCGATAAGTACGGCGAATCGCCCATTCACAGAAAAACCTTTTTAAAAAGCTGGTACGCTAAAAAATGAACACTCTCGGAATGCTCGCCGAAAGGGAAGCGGCAAGATATTTTTTAAAGCAAAAATACGTATTGGTATCCCATAACTACTCCTCACGTTTCGGCGAAATAGATTTGATTTTTAAAAAGAAAAACCGCTTTTCTAAAAACGGTTATATTGTATTTGTTGAGGTAAAAATGCGCGACGTTGATTCAATCGCTCAGCCGAAGGAATTTGTTGACGCTTCAAAACAACAGAAAATTATTATGACCGCAAAGGATTATTTAATGAAAAATCCAACCTCATATCAACCGAGATTTGACGTTGCCGAGGTATTTTATGAAAATAATTCAATAAAATCAATAAATCATCTTGAAAATGCTTTTACTTTGGATTAGAATATAACAAATTACTTTTAGGAGAAAAGCTATGCTTTATACATCAACGAGAAATAATAAAATCAGAGTAAGCGCAGCTCAGGCTATTGCACAGGGTATCAGTGAAGAGGGCGGACTCTTCGTACCCTGCGAAATTCCGCAGTTATCCCTTGATAAAATAAGCGCGCTTACCGATATGACATATATCCAAAGAGCTAAAGAAATTCTTAAGCTTTTCCTTACCGATTTTTCTGATGAGGAGCTTAATTACTGCGTTGAAGGAGCTTATGAAAAGAGTAAGTTTTCAAGCGAGAAAATTGCTCCTACTGTTGAAGTTGGCGAGAATGAATATATTTTGGAGCTTTGGCACGGACCTACCTGCGCTTTTAAGGATATGGCGCTTCAGCTTCTTCCGTATCTTATGACGGTTTCCGCCAAGAAAACTGCCGACGGAAAGACAATTGTTATTCTCGTCGCTACCTCGGGCGATACGGGTAAGGCGGCGCTTGAGGGCTTTAAAGACGTTGATAATACAAAGATTCTCGTTTTCTATCCCGTTGACGGAGTGTCGCCCATGCAGAAGCTCCAGATGACAACTCAGGAGGGAAACAACGTTGCCGTTTGCGCTATTAACGGTAATTTTGATGACGCTCAGAGCGCAGTGAAATCAATTTTCACAAATGGCGAAATTAAAAAAGAGCTCGCCGAAAAGAATATGATGTTCTCCTCTGCAAACTCTATTAACTGGGGACGTCTTGTACCTCAGATTGTTTACTATTTTTCCGCTTATGCAGATTTAGTTGAACAAAAAAGAATTAACTGCGGAGATATGATTAACTTTGTAGTTCCGACGGGTAACTTCGGAAATATCCTTGCCGCTTACTATGCGAAGAAAATGGGACTTCCGATTAAAAAGCTCGTTTGTGCTTCTAACTCAAATAACGTTCTTACCGATTTCCTTACTACGGGTAAGTATAATAAAAACAGAGCGTTTTATACCACGACTTCTCCCTCTATGGATATTCTTATTTCTTCAAACCTTGAAAGACTCTTATATCACATCGGCGGCGATAACGATAATCTTGTAAGCGACCTTATGAGCGCGCTTTCAGAAAAAGGCGAGTATGAGATAAGCGAGGATATGTTAAACTCAATCAAGAGCGATTTTGACGCAGGCTTTGCCGATGAAAATGCTGTTCTTGAAACGATAAGTATAAATAATTATCTTTTTGATACACATACCGCAGTTGCTGTAAAAGTTTATGAGGACTATGTAAGCAGAACAAATGATAATATTCCGACTGTTATTGATTCAACCGCTTCTCCTTATAAATTTGCTAAAACGGTTTTGTGCGCTAAATTAAACAAAGAAAGCATTGGTCTTGACGAATTTGAAAGTGTTAAAGAGCTTAATAAACTCACAGGATTTGATATTCCTTTACCGCTCAAAGCACTTGAAAATAAAGAGGTAAGATTCAATAATGTTTGCAACAAGGAAGATATGAAGCAAATGGTATTTAAACTTTTAAATCTGTAATTAAAGAAGGGAGAGAATTTCTCTCCCTTTAAATCAGCAGTTAGGCGAATCAACACATTCAAAGGTTTCGCACTTTGTTTCGCTTTCGTGCTGTGCAATCGGATTGCCGACCTTGATATGACCCGCGTAGCAGCTACCCTCACGCTGATAAACGCAGTTTTTAACCTCGCAGGAAATATCTTTAATTTCATCTGTTTTGTTTTCTTTCATTTAATTCACTCCCTTCATTACTATTTTTAACAGAATTTCGGAGATTATTATGTCTGTTTTTGCAATAGCCGACACCCATTTATCATTAGGCACCAACAAGCCCATGGATACTTTCACGGGCTGGAGCGATTATGTTCAGCGGCTTGAAAAAAACTGGAATTCAATAGTTAAAGAGAACGATACCGTTGTAATTGCAGGGGATATCAGCTGGGCAATGAACTTTGATGAGCTTTTGCCCGATTTAAGATTTATTGAAAGCCTGAACGGAAAAAAGATAATTTCTAAGGGAAACCACGATTACTGGTGGAATACAATGGCAAAAATGAATAAGCTGCTTGAGGACGGAGATTTTAAAACCATCAGCTTTCTTTTTAATAATTCCTTTTCGGTTGAGGGAATATCAATCTGCGGAAGCAGAGGATGGATGTTTGAAACCGAGGAGGAGCACGACGAAAAGGTATTAAAGAGGGAAGTGGCAAGAATCAAAATGTCGCTTGACTCAGCCGAAAATGATGAAAAAATAGTTTTTTTGCATTATCCGCCGATTACGACCCAGACTAAATGCGAAGAAATACTGGACTTATTAAGCGAGTATAAAATAAAAAAGTGCTTTTACGGTCATCTTCACGCCTCGGCTGCGCGCCTTGCCGTTGACGAAAATGTTGACGGAATTGACTTTAAACTTATTTCTGCCGACAGATTAAAATTTATTCCGCTATTAATAAAAAAATAAATATTGTAATTTTATATAAGTTATGTTATAATGCAAATCTATAAATTAAAAAAATGAGAAGGAGGTCATATATTATGGCACTTAAATCATGTAATAAAATAGATACCAATACCTATGAAATCGAAGTTACCGTAAGTCCCGAGGATTTTGTTGACGCAGTTAAAAAGGCGTTTATGAAACAGAGAAAGTCAATCCAGATTCCCGGGTTCCGTAAGGGCAAGGCAACACAGGGTATGATTGAAAAGGTATACGGAGAGGGCGTTTTCTTTGAGGACGCGCTTGAAATCGTATATCCCGAAGCAGTTCAGGGCGCTATCGACGAGGCTGAGCTTCGTGTAGTTGACCAGCCTTATGACCTCGACGTTCCCGTAATGAGCAAGGACGAGGGCGTTGAAATGAAAATGAAGCTTACCGTTTATCCCGAGGTTAAGCTCGGTAAGTATACCGGACTTAAGGCTAAGTACGGAGAAACCGAAGCAACTGACGAGGACGTTGAAAACGAGCTTAAAAATATGCAGGAGAGAAACAGCCGTCTTGTAACCGTTGAGGATAAGGCTGCCGAGCTCGGAAACACAGCCGAAATTGATTTTGAAGGCTTCCTTGACGGTGAGGCTTTTGAAGGCGGTAAGGGCGAAAACTTCCCGCTTGAGCTTGGGTCAGGTCAGTTTATTCCGGGCTTTGAGGACCAGGTTGTAGGCCATAAAGTCGGTGAAGAATTCGACGTAAACGTTACCTTCCCGGAGGAATACGGCGAAGAGAGCCTTGCAGGTAAGGACGTAGTTTTCAAGGTTAAGATTAATGAGATTAAGGCTAAGGAATTACCAGAGCTTGACGACGAGTTTGCCAAGGACGTTGACGATGAGGTTGATACTCTTGACGAGCTTAAGGAAAAGCTTAAGAAAGACATTTCCGAAAGAAAAGAGGCAAACGCAAAGACTGAGTTTGAAAACGCTCTTATCGACAAGGTAGTTGATAAAATGGAAGCTGAAATTCCCGAGTGTATGAATGAGCAGAAAACAGATGAGCTTGTTCAGGATTATTCCTACAGACTTCAGATGCAGGGTCTTGACCTCAATACTTATCTTCAGTATCTCGGACAGACTATTGAACAGTTCAAGGAGCAGTTTAAAGAGGGCGCTGCTAAGCAGGTAAAGGTTGCTCTTGCTCTTGAAGCTATCGCGAAGGCTGAAAATATTGAGGCTACCGACGAAGAGATTGAAGCTGAAATCAATAAGCTTGCTGAGCAGTATAAAATGGAAGCTGACCAGATTAAGGCTGCAGTTAGCGAAGCACAGCTTAAGCAGGATATTGTTACTAAGAAAGCTATCGACTTTGTTGTTGACAACGCTAAAAAAGGATAATATAATTAAACGGGAGGTTAATTCCTCCCAATTAATTAACCTCAAAGGTTACAAAAGAGTTAAAAATATTACGAATTAATTTGAAAGGACGGTTATTATGCCATCATTAGTACCTTATGTAATTGAACAGTCAAGCGCAGGCGAGCGCTCTGTTGATATTTTTTCAAGACTTCTTTCGGACAGAATTATTGTTTTATCCGACGCAGTCGACGATAATACCGCTTCTCTTGTAGTTGCCCAGCTTTTATTCCTTGAAAGCCAGGACAGCGAAAAGGATATATCACTTTATATCAATTCTCCCGGCGGCTCTGTTACCGCAGGACTTGCAATCTATGATACAATGAAATATATTAAGTGCGACGTATCTACAATCTGTGTAGGTATGGCTGCAAGTATGGGCGCGTTCCTTCTTTCAAGCGGAACAAAGGGCAAAAGGATTGCACTTCCGAACAGTGAAATTTTAATTCATCAGCCTCTCGTAGGCGGAAACGGAATTACCGGTCAGGCTACCGATGTTGAAATTGCCGCTAAAAACCTTATTAAAACCAAGGAAAAGTTAAACAGAATTCTTGCTGAAAACTGCGGTAAGGATTATGAAACTCTTGTTAAGGATACCGACCGTGATAACTGGATGAGCGCTCAGGAAGCAATGGAATACGGTCTTGTTGATAAGGTAATCGAAAAGAGATAAGGTGAATTATGAGTAAAGATAATGATTTTCCGATTGCACGCTGTTCCTTTTGCGGAAAAAGCGAGCAAATGGCGTATAAGCTGATTGAGGGTCCCGTCGGTGTATATATCTGTGACGAGTGCGTTAAGCTTTGCAATGATTTAATCAATGAGAGCAACAGCGCCGATTCGCTTGATAACGCTACCGAAGAGCCCAACGCTCCGCTTCCTAAGCCGATGGAAATAAAGGCTAAGCTTGATGAATATGTTATAGGTCAGGAGGAGGCAAAAAAGACTCTTTCCGTGGCTGTTTATAATCATTATAAGCGTATTTATCACGGCGGAAATAGCGACGTTGAGCTTCAAAAGAGCAATATCCTTCTTTTAGGTCCTACGGGCGTCGGAAAGACAATGCTTGCCCAGACTCTTGCAAAAATACTCAACGTACCCTTTGCCATTGCCGACGCTACAACGCTTACCGAAGCCGGCTATGTAGGAGAGGATGTTGAGAACATTCTTCTTCGTTTAATACAGGACGCTGATTTTGATGTTGAAAAAGCTCAGAAGGGCATTATCTACGTTGATGAAATAGATAAGATTTCAAGAAAAAGCGAAAACCGTTCAATTACGCGTGACGTAAGCGGCGAGGGTGTTCAGCAGGCGTTACTTAAAATTATTGAGGGTACCGTTTCCAACGTTCCTCCCGGCGGCGGAAGAAAGCATCCCCAACAGGAGTTTATTCAGATTGATACAAGCGATATTCTCTTTATTTGCGGAGGTGCGTTTGACGGTATAGACAAGGTTATTGAGAAGCGTCTCGGTAAGGGCTCTCTCGGCTTCGGCTCCGAGCTTAAAGAGGACATTAAGGATAAGAATAATCTTATGAAAAATGTTACTCAGTACGACCTTGTAAAATACGGACTGATTCCCGAGCTTATCGGAAGAATACCTGTTTTGTCGGTTCTTGAAAATCTCGATAAGGATGCTCTTGTAAAGATTATGACCGAGCCTAAAAATTCGATTGTCAAACAGTATACCAAGCTGTTTGAAATGGACGACGTCAAAATCGAATTTCAGCCCGAAGCTCTTGAAGCTATTGCCGATATAACGCTTGAGAGAAAGACGGGAGCAAGGGGACTGAGAAGCGTATTTGAAAGTATACTCGGCGACCTTATGTTTAACGTTCCTTCAAATTATGCAATTGAAAGCATATTGATTACCGAGGAATCTGTTAAAAATGCAACACAGCCGCTTATAAGAACAAATAAAAAGCGTAAGCCCCTTGTATTAAGACCCGAGGATTTAAAAAATGCATAAATTAACAGGAGATTTGCTCTCCTGTTTTTTTATATAAAATGTTGCAATTTTATAAAATATATTATATAATGCTTAATAATTATTAATTAAGGACTGTTACTATGGAAGAAAAAACAAGCTTAATTGAACTTCAGAAGGTACCCGTTATTCCGTTAAGGGGTCTTGTTGTCTTTCCTAAAATGAATCTTCATTTCGACGTTGGAAGAAAAAAGAGTATTGCGGCTTTAAACGCTGCCATGGATAATGACCAGCGTATTCTTCTTGTTGCCCAGAAGGAAAGCTCTGTTGACGACCCTAAACAGGAGGATTTATACGATATAGGCGTTATCTGCGTTATTAAGCAGATGATTAAAATCCCTAATTCCTCTAATTTAAGAGTAATTGTTGAAGGCTTACAGAGAGCTGAGATTGTTTCAATTTACAGCGAAAAGCCATATCTTAAAGGGCTCTTAAATGTAATTGATGAAAACGGCTACGTTCAGACTGCAAATGACAACGCATATGCGCGTACTCTTAAAAGCGAATTTGAAAGATACGCCGATAAAATCACAAAGATTTCAAATGAGGTTATCTCAAAGATAAATTCAATTAACGATACTAAGGACCTTTCGGACTACGTATGCGCTAATACCTTTTTTGATTACAGGGACAAACAGGATATCCTTGAAGAAGTTAATCCGCATAAAAGGATTAAAAAGCTTCTTATAATGCTCAGAAATGAGAATATGACTCTTGAAATGGAAGCTGAAATTCAGCGCAAGGTTCAAAAGGAAATTGACAAAGGACAGAGAGAATATTTCCTCCGCGAGGAAATGAAGGTTATTTCCGACGAGCTCGGCGAAGGAGAAGACCCGATTCAGGAGGCTGACGAATACAGAGAGAGAATCAACGCTCTTGAAGTAAACGACGAGATTAAGGAAAAGCTTCTTAAAGAATGCGACAAGCTTTCTAAAATGCCGGGCGGTTCTCATGAGGGAACGGTTGTAAGAAACTATATTGATAAATGCCTTGAAATTCCTTTCGGCAAGTATACAAAGGATTCAATAAGTCTTACGAAAGCGAGAAAAATTCTTGACCGCGACCACTATGGTCTTGATAAGGTTAAAACAAGAATTGTAGAGTCGCTCGCCGTTCTTAAAAGAAATCCCGATTACAGCGGACAGATAATATGTCTTTACGGTCCTCCCGGAGTCGGCAAAACAAGTATAGTTAAATCCCTTGCAACTTCTATGAACAGGAAATATGTTCGTGTTGCACTCGGCGGCGTTCACGACGAAGCTGAAATCAGGGGACACAGAAGAACTTATATCGGCGCAATGCCGGGTAGAATTATCGACGCTGTTATCAAAAGCGGCGTTATGAATCCTATTGTGCTTCTTGATGAGATTGATAAGGTCGGAAACGACTATAAGGGCGACCCGTCGTCGGCTCTTCTTGAAGCGCTTGACCCTGAACAGAATAATTCCTTTAACGACCATTATATCGACTTTCCCGTCGATTTGAGTAAGGTTCTGTTTATAACGACAGCTAACGATACCTCAACGATTTCAGCTCCGCTTTATGACAGAATGGAAGTTATTGAGCTTAATTCTTATACGGTTGAGGAGAAGTTCAATATTGCTAAAAAGCATCTTATTAAAAAGGCGCTCAAAAAGCATAATATTACTTCTAAGGAATTTAAAATTACTTCGGGCGCTATGTATAAAATCATTGAGTGCTACACAAGGGAAGCGGGCGTAAGGCTTCTTGAAAAACAGATTAATACGCTTTGCCGCAAGGCTGCCGTTGCACTTGAAAACGGGGATAAGGTATTCAGGGTTAATGAGAATAACCTTAAGGATTACCTCGGAAAAGAGAAATATAAAAAGGAAGAGATTTCAAAAACCGATTTAATCGGAACCGTTAACGGTCTTGCATGGACCTCGGTCGGAGGTACAATGCTTCCTATAGAGGTTTCAGCTCTTGACGGAACGGGCAAAATTGAGCTCACGGGCTCTCTCGGCGACGTTATGAAGGAAAGTGCAAAAACCGCGGTAAGCTTTGTTCGCTCAAAATGTATTGAATACGGAATAGAAACCGATTTCTATAAAACGAAGGATATACATATTCACGCTCCCGAAGCGGCAATTCCTAAGGACGGACCGTCCGCAGGACTTGCAATAACTACCGCGCTTGTAAGCGAGCTTACAAAAATTCCCATTAAATCAAGCGTTGCTATGACGGGCGAAATCTCGCTTAAGGGCAAAGCGCTTGAAATAGGCGGACTTAAAGAAAAATCAATGGCAGCTTATAAAGCCGGATGTCAGACTGTTATTATTCCGAAGGATAATGAAAAAGACCTTCAGGAAATCAGTAAAGAGGTTAAGGACGCAATAAGCTTTGTCAGCGTTAGCAGCTTTGAGGAGGTTATGCCGATTGCGCTTGAATATCTCCCTAAGCCGTCGTCAAAGCAATATGTAATTAATAACGATTCCGTCAGCAAAATTGCAGGCGAAACAATGTAGGTAAAAATGAATTATAATAACGCAGAATTTGAAAGAGCATACGGAGTTTCCTCTCAGCTTCCCGAGTCGGATATATCCGAAATAGCATTTGCGGGACGCTCAAATGTAGGAAAAAGCTCCTTGCTAAATAAGCTATTTAACCGAAAAAGTCTTGCAAGAGTCAGCTCCGTACCCGGAAAGACGATTACGATTAACTTTTATTCGGTTGATAAATATAAGTTCGTTGACCTTCCGGGCTACGGCTACGCAAAAATCAGCAAACAGGAAAAAGAACGCTTTGCTGAGCTTATGGAGGGATACTTCCAAAGCAAAAGAACGCTTAAGCTCGTGGTAATGCTTGTTGATATGAGGCATAAACCGAGCGATGACGATTTCAAAATGATTGAGTTTTTAAAGCATAACGAAATACCGTTTATTATCGTTATGACTAAGTCCGATAAGCTCAAGGTTAAAGAATATAAAAGACGAATTAATGAAAGTAAGGACGAACTTGCCTGCGCAGGGGACGTTAAAATAATTCCGTTCTCCTCAAAAACAGGCGAAGGCGTAAATGAAATAAAACAGTCCGTAGAGGAGGCTTTAACAAAATGATATTTAACGACGATAAGTATTTGGATAAGGTGCCTTTTGCATCTCTTGAAAAGGTACAGGAAATTGCTGAGAAGTATCCGACACCGTTTTATCTTTATGACGAAAAGGGAATAATTGAAAACGTTGAAAACCTTAAAAAGGCATTTGCGTGGAATAAGGGATATAAAGAATATTTTGCGGTTAAAGCTACTCCGAATCCGTTTTTGGTAAAGCTTCTTCACGAGCACGGCTGCGGATGTGACTGTTCTTCTAAAACCGAGCTTATGATTTCCAATGCACTCGGTATTACGGGCGATGAAATAATGTTTTCATCCAACGATACGCCCATTGACGAATTTACTTATTGTAACAACCTCGGCGGTATAATCAATCTTGATGATATTACTCAGATTGCAAAGGTCGAGCAGGCGTGTGGAAAGCTGCCGAAAAAGATGTCATGCCGTTATAATCCCGGCGGTGTTTTCAATATCAGTAACGATATTATGGATACTCCCGCCGACGCTAAGTACGGTATGACAACCGAACAGATTATTGAAGCGTACAGAATTTTAAAGGCAAAGGGCGTTGAGGAATTCGGTATTCACGCTTTCCTCGCTTCAAATACCGTTACTAACGACTACTATCCGAAGCTTGCAAAAATCCTCTTTAAGCTCATTATTCAGATTTATGAGTATACCGGAGTTAAAATCAGCTTTGTAAACCTTTCGGGCGGTATCGGTATTCCTTATTATCCCTATCAGGACCCGAACGATATTTTTGCAATCGGAGAGGGCGTTGAAAAGGCATATCATAATATCCTTATTGCAAACGGCTTCGGCGACGTTGCTATCTGCACAGAGCTCGGTCGTTATATGCTCGGCCCCTACGGCGCGCTTGTTACTAAGGCAATTAATGAAAAGCATACCCATAAGGAGTATATCGGCGTTGACGCCTGCGCGGTTAATCTTATGAGACCCGCTATGTACGGCGCGTATCACCATATTACCGTACTCGGTAAGGAAAACGATATTGCAATCGCAAAGTACGATATTACGGGTTCGCTTTGTGAAAATAACGATAAATTCGCAATCGACAGAGTTCTTCCCAAGATTGATATGGGCGACCTTCTCTTTATTCACGACGCGGGCGCGCACGGCTTCTCAATGGGTTATAATTACAACGGCAAGCTCAAGAGCGCAGAAATCCTGTTAAAGAGCGACGGAAGCTACGAGCTTATAAGAAGAGCCGAAACACCGAAGGATTATTTTGCAACCTTTGATTGCTTTGATATTTACGATAAATTAATTGAAGAGTAATATGTTATCGGACGGTTTTCCGTCCGATTTTTTATTTTCCCTCTTTACAATCACGCTTTAATGTGTTAAAATACTTTTAAAGTAATTTACGGAGGTTCGTTTTATGAACGATAAGCTTGTAAATAATAACGTTGACTTTCTTTTTAAAGCAATCCTTGCGCTTGAAAGCAGGGAAGAGTGTTATGACTTTTTCGAGGATTTATGTACCGTTCAGGAGCTTAAAACCCTTGCTCAGAGAATTGTTGTTGCAAAGATGTTAAGCGATAAAAGAGTTTATACCGATATAGTTAACGAAACCGGCGCGTCCACCGCTACTATCAGCCGCGTTAACCGTTCCTTACAGTACGGCTGCGACGGTTACGATAAGATATTTGAAAGAATTGAAGAGGACGAGGATGAACAGTTATAATACCTTTGCTTTTTATTATGACCGTTTAACTGAAAATGCCGAATATGAAGTTAGAAGTGAATTCATTTCTAACTTTTTTTATCGGTACAATAACGGAAATATGAGCGTTCTTGACCTTGCTTGCGGAACGGGAAATATAACAAAGTATTTGTCCGAAAAAGGATACGAGATAACAGCTCTTGATTTGAGCGAAGAAATGCTTTCGGTTGCACAAAATAAGAATATTAATAACGCAGTATTCATTAAAGGCGATATGACCGATTTTGAGCTTCCGTATAAGGTCGATAACTGCGTTTGCTCGCTTGATTCAATTAATCATTTAAGCTGTATTGAGGATGTTAAAAAATGCTTTAAATGTGTTTATAATTCTCTGAATGAAGGCGGAATATTTATATTTGACGTTAATACGATTTATAAGCATAAAGTAATACTTGCCGATAATTCTTTTATTTTTGACGAAGAGGACTTTTTTCTCGCCTGGGATAATACTTCTCTTGATGAGAGAACTGTTCAGATTAATCTTGATTTCTTTATTTTTAACGGTAAAAGCTATGACAGATACAGCGAAGAATTTACAGAGAAAGCGTATGAAACTAATGAACTTGTAAATGCTCTTAGGGAAACTGGCTTTGAGGTCTTAATGATTTGTAACGACTGTAAGGAAGAGCCGCTTAACGAAAAAAGCGAAAGGGCATACTTTATTTGTAAGAGGAAATAACTATGGGAAAAATTGTAAGATATATAACAAGTGACGGCGCGGCGTTTGTAATTGCCTGCGACTCAACGGATATGGTACGCGAAATGGAACAAATCCACAAAACCTCCGCAACCGTTACTGCAGCTCTCGGCAGGCTTATTACAGCTTGCTCTATGATGGGCGCAATGCTTAAAGGAAAAGAAGACTCAATTACGCTAAGGCTTAACGGCGGCGGACCAGCCGGCGATTTAATCGCCGTATCCGATTATACGGGAAACGCAAGAGCTTATGTTCAGAACAAAATTGTTGAAATACCGCTTAATTCCGAAGGAAAGCTCAACGTAAGCGGTGCAGTTGGTACCGACGGTCAGCTATATGTTATTAAGGATATCGGTATGAAGGAGCCTTATATAGGCCAGACTCCGATTGTAAGCGGTGAAATTGCCGAGGATATAACTAATTATTATGCAACAAGCGAACAAACTCCTTCGGTTTGTGCTCTCGGCGTGCTTGTTAATCCCGATTTGAGCGTGCAAAACGCAGGCGGCTTTATTATTCAGCTTCTTCCCGCCTGTCCCGAAGAAACAATTTCTGCAATCGAGAACAGCATTAAGGATATTCCGTCAGTAACCTCTATGCTTTCCGACGGCTTTACTGCTGATGATATTGCAAAACGTGCAATGCAGGGACTTGAAATTGAAAAGCTCGACGAATGCAACATAGAGTACAAATGTAATTGTTCAAAGGAAAGAGTTGAAAACGCACTTATCAGTACCGGCGAGGAAAATCTTAAAGAGATGGCAGCCTCCGAAGAAAACACCGAGGTTGAGTGCCATTTTTGCGACAAAAAATATACTTTTACCCCGAAAGATATCGAAAAGCTGCTTAAATCAGCAAGCCAAAAAAATTAAAATAATATAAAAAAAGTGTTGACATTTATAAATCAATATTGTATTATATAATCCGTCGCTAATCGTAGTATTAGCCAATGGGAGTATAGCTCAGCTGGGAGAGCACCTGCCTTACAAGCAGGGGGTCACAGGTTCGAGCCCTGTTGTTCCCACCAAAGACTCGGAGCGAAAGCTCCGAGCACAAATGGCCCGGTAGTTCAGTTGGTTAGAACGCCAGCCTGTCACGCTGGAGGTCGACGGTTCGAGCCCGTTCCGGGTCGCCATTTGTGCTTCTGTAGCTCAGTTGGTAGAG
>JAFSZK010000048.1 GCA_017458975.1 Eubacterium sp.
CTTTTTTCAAAACTTGAAGAGCAGGGCTTATTTGACGAAGCGCATAAGAAGCCGCTTCCGAAATATCTTATGAAAATCGGCGTCGCAACCTCAAATACAGGTGCGGCGGTTGAGGATATAAAAAATATTCTTGCAAGGCGCTTTCCGCTTTGCGAGGTAGTAATAGCTCCAACGGTAGTTCAGGGGGAATATGCCGCTGCGGATATAGTTAAGTCACTATCAGTTCTTGACAGTATGCAGGATATTGATTTAATAATTGTCGGCAGGGGCGGCGGCTCAATGGAGGATTTATGGGCTTTTAATGAGGAAGCCGTAGCAAGAGCTGTATATAATTGTAAAACCCCGGTTATTTCAGCTGTCGGTCACGAAACCGATTTTACAATCTGCGATTACGTTTCCGACAGGAGAGCTCCCACTCCTTCGGCGGCTGCCGAGCTGGCGGTTCCCGATATGAGAGCCGAGCTTGGCGGAATAGACGCCGTATATTCAAGTATTAAATCAAGTCTTGAAAGGATTATTACCGAGCGCGAAAACAAAGTAAGACTGATTTACGATTCCTCGGCGCTTAAGGATTTTGACAGATATTTTTCAGGCGTTGAGCAAACTATTAACGCAAATAAAGAGCGTCTTAAAAGTTCTTTTGAAAGTACTGTTTTGAAAAAGGAAAATGCTCTTAAAGGTAACGTGTCCGCGCTTAATGCTCTGAGCCCGCTTGCAGTTCTTTCAAGAGGTTATTCAATTGTAAGCTCAAACGCAGGGGTTATTAAATCTGTAAACGACCTTTCAAAGGATGATGAAATAAAAATACGTCTGTCCGACGGTAACGCGAGGGCAGTAATAACAGAGGTGGAAGAAAATGGATAAAAAAGAATTAACATATGAACAGGCGGTTGCCCGACTTGAGGAGATAGTCAGCGCGCTTGAGGATAATTCCGTATCCCTTGATAAAGCGCTTGAGCTTTTTGAAGAGGGAACGAAGCTGACTGCTTTTTGTACAAAGCTGTTAAACGAAGCTAAACAGAAAATAACCGAAATAGAAAAGGACTGATAGTATGCCGAGATATAATTTTGATGAACAAATGCAGGAATATATTAAGCTGATTAATGAAGCGCTTATAGAAAATCTGCCCGAGGCTAACGACGGACAGCGTGACGTTGTAAGGGCTATGAAATACTCCCTGGCAAACGGCGGAAAAAGGATAAGACCGATTTTGGTTCTTCAGTTCTGTGAAGTTTGCCACGGAGACGTTGAGGACGCGTTGCCTTTTGCGTGCGCCGTGGAGTATATTCATACCTACTCTCTTATTCACGACGATTTGCCCTGTATGGACGACGATGATTTAAGAAGAGGCGAGCCCTCTTGTCACAAGATGTTCGGTGAAGCTACCGCGCTTCTTGCGGGCGACGCGCTTCTTACCCACGCCTTTGAACTTATCGCAGGTGCGGACCTTCGCGAAAACAGAAAGCTCCAGGCAATTGAGCTGCTTGCACAGAATTCGGGAGTAGGCGGTATGATAGGCGGTCAGGTGCTTGACCTTCTTTATGAAAATAAAGCAGAGCCGACCGTTGCCGACCTTTTGAGCGTTCATAAGCTTAAGACGGGCGCGTTGATTTCGGCAGCCTGCCTTCTCGGTTGTATAGCAGCAGGCGCAAGTGAATCCGAAATGGAAGCCGCTTCAAAGTATGCATACAATATCGGCGTTGCTTTTCAGATTAAGGACGACCTGCTTGACGTTCTCGGCGACGAGAAAAAGCTCGGTAAGCCCGTAGGCTCGGACGAGGAGCACGGAAAGACCACTTACGTAACAATGGTAGGTACCGAAAAGGCACAGAAGGATGTCGAGCTGCTTACTAAGAACGCTATTGACTATCTTTCTAAATTCAGATACAGTGAATTTCTTATTGACCTTTCGGAAAAGCTTGTAACAAGAGAAAAATAATTTATAATTATACAGCTATTGCAATATTATACATTTAATGATATATTTATTACACATATATTTTTAACTCAGAGGCAGTAATATGTCATATTTGGAAAATATAAATTCACCTAAAGATATTAAGAAAATGAATATTTCCGAGCTTGAAGAGCTCTGCGGTGAAATAAGGGAGTTTATGATTGACTCCGTTTCTAAAACGGGGGGACATCTTGCTTCAAATTTAGGCGCGGTCGAATTTACGGTTGCGCTTCATAAGGTTTTTAATTCTCCTAAGGACCAGATTGTTTTTGACGTTGGTCATCAGTCGTATACCCATAAAATCCTTACGGGAAGAAAAGACAGCTTTAACACTCTTCGTCAGGAAGACGGAATAAGCGGCTTTACACGCCCGATTGAAAGTGAACACGATATTTTTTCGTCGGGTCACTCTTCAACCTCGGTTTCTTCTGCTCTCGGTCTTGCTTCCGCAAAAGCGTTAAAGGGGGATAAGCGTAAGGTTATTGCCGTTATCGGCGACGGCGCGCTTACGGGCGGACTTGCTTATGAGGCGCTTAATAATTCGGGTAATCTTCATAATAATCTTGTCGTTGTACTTAATGACAATAATATGAGTATTAATCAAAACGTCGGCTCTATGGCTAAAAACCTGACAACCGTTCGTACCTCTCCGAAATATAATACTTTTAAAAGCAGGGTTACAAGAACGCTTGCAAAGCTTCCCAAAGCGGGTACCCAGGTTATACGCTTTATTACCTCGATTAATCAGAAAATCAGAAAGCGAGTTTATAAAAATACCTTCTTTGAGGATTTGGGCTTCCGTTATTACGGACCTATTGACGGACACGACCTTGACGCGCTTATTGATGTTTTCAATGTAGCAAAGAGTCATAACCATTCTGTTCTTATTCATCTCAATACTACCAAGGGAAAGGGTTACGCTCCGGCTGAAAATAATCCTTCTCTTTTCCACGGTATAGGAAAATTTGATATTAACACGGGCGAGCCGATTGTATCGGGTGAAACCTATTCCGACGCTTTCGGAAGCGCGCTTTTACATCTTGCCGAAAAGGATTCGCGTATATGTGCGGTTACTGCCGCAATGGCTGACGGTACGGGGCTTCGTCCCTTTGCCGAAAAATTCCCGAAACGCTTTTTTGACGTCGGAATTGCCGAACAACACGCCGTAACCTTTTCAAGCGGTCTTGCTAAAAACGGTATGGTTCCCGTGTTTGCCGTATATTCAACCTTCCTTCAGAGAAGCTATGACCAGCTTATACACGACGTTGCAATGCAGGGTCTTAAGGTTGTATTCGGAATTGACCGCGCCGGCTTTGTAGGTGCGGACGGTGAGAGTCATCAGGGCGTATTTGATACCGCGTTTCTTATGAGCGTTCCCGATTTAACGGTTTTCGCTCCTACGTATTATGAAGAGCTTTCTTCAATGCTTTATCAGGCGATATATAAGGAGAAAAAAGCCGTTGCGCTTCGTTATCCGAGGGGATGTGAAAAAGATATGCCCGAAGGATATACATACGAAAAGGATAATTACAATCTTTTCGGTGATGAGAATAAAGAGGTTGCAATCGTTACGTACGGCAGGGAATTTAACGAGTGCTATGCCGCTCTCGGCGAGCTCGATAATGCATATGTAATTAAGCTCAACCGTATAAAACCTCTTGACGCGTCCGTTTGCGGGTATTTATATAACGCAAAAAGGATTATCTTCTTTGAAGAGGGAATCAAAAGCGGCGGAGTCGGCGAATGCTTCGCCTCAATGCTTAAAGAGAATTCGGTTAGCGCCGAATTTAAGCACATAGCTATTGAGGACGAATTTATCAAACAGGCAAGCGTTGATTCCCAGATAAAGAAATACAAGCTTGATAAGGATTCGGTTGTAAACGAGGTAAAAGGTTTTAATGGCTAAAAAAATAAGACTTGACGTTGCACTTGTTGAAAAAGGCTTAGCTCCCTCAAGGGAAAAGGCTAAGGCAGTAATAATGGCAGGTCAAGTGTTTGTAAATAATCAGAAGATTGACAAAGCGGGTACCGACATAAAGCCCGATGACAATATCGAGGTCAGAGGTAATACCCTTAAATATGTTTCAAGGGGAGGACTTAAGCTTGAAAAGGCTGTTTCGCCGCTCTGCTCCGTTTC
>JAFSZK010000049.1 GCA_017458975.1 Eubacterium sp.
CCCTTTGTCAACAATAAATTTCAAAAAAAATCTATTTTTTTTACCTTTTTACATATTAACCATAATTTACGAAAATACATCGAAAAAACTATAAACTATTTATATAAAAACGCTAAAATTCTATATAATAATGTTTTACATATATTTGTTACATTATAATAGAAACCATACAATATATTGAAAATCGTAAATCGGCGTTCAATAAAGGGTTGAATTTACCTTTTATATTTGTTATAATTTATAGCAATATAACGAAAGGGGTTGATATAATGCCTATCAGAATTGATAACGAATTGCCCGCAAAGCAAAAGCTTGAAATCGAGAATATATTTGTTATGAGTAATCTTCGCGCTGATACGCAGGATATCAGACCGCTTAAGATTATAATTCTAAACTTGATGCCTACAAAAATCGAGACCGAAACCCAGTTGTTAAGACTTTTAAGTAACTCGCCTCTTCAGGTTGACATTGAGTTTTTACAGGTTAAATCTCATAAGGCGAAGAACGTTTCCAAAAACCATCTCGACAGATTTTATCAGACCTTCGATGAGGTTAAGGATAATAAATATGACGGAATGATTATTACCGGCGCACCCGTTGAGCTTCTTGAATTTGAAGAGGTTGATTACTGGGATGAGCTTTGCGAAATCTTCGACTGGTCACAAAAAAACGTATATTCAACCTGGCACATCTGTTGGGGCGCTCAGGCGGCACTGTACTACCACTACGGTATACCGAAATATACGCTTGATGAAAAGGTTTTTGGCGTGTTCCCTCATTTCTCGCTTGATGACACTCACCCGCTTATGAGAGGGCTTGACGACATTTACTATGTTCCTCATTCAAGACATACAACAATCAAGCGCCAGGATATTGCACAGATAAAGGATTTACAGATTCTTTCCTACAGCGAATATTCCGGAGTACACATCATATCCGATATGGATTGCAGGAACTTCTATATAACAGGTCACAGCGAATATGACAGAGATACGCTTGCGAAAGAGTATTTCAGAGATAAGAACAAAGGTCTTGACATAAAGATTCCTTATAACTACTATCCTCACGACGATGACAAATTAGTGCCTATTATGAACTGGAAAGGAACCGCAAATCTTCTTTTCAATAACTGGCTTAACTACTTTGTTTATCAAAAAACGCCTTATGACCTTAATACATTATAAAAAAGGGAGAGCATACGCTCTCCCCTCTTTTTATTCATTTGTGTTTTCACTTGTTTCTTCAACACTCGGCTGAGTTGTTTCTTCCTTCGTGGGTTCAGTCGTCGTTGACGGTGCAGGCTTTTTAGTAGTCTCGGTACTTGATTTGGACGCGGACTTCTTCTTTTTCTTTTCTTTGGATTTCTTATCCTTCTTTTCCTGCTCCTTCTTATCTTTTTTGTTCTTATTCTTTTCGGTAGTAGGAGCGTTAATAGTCTTAAAGTCCTTAAGCTTTTGGTGTTTAGTCTTTTTCTTATCCTTAGTAGGAGTAAAGAGAATAAAGCATTCGCTCTTTGCGTCCTTTTCAAGAGCTTCAAACGGAGCGATTGAAACACCGTTATCCGAACACATAAGTCCTGCTAAAATTGCTTCGGTTCTTGAATAACGTCTTGCGCTTGACGCGGGGTCAAGAATAATTGCCTTTTCGGTTTTATTCTTTGTTTTATAAATACCGGCAACTGTAACAAAATGACCTCCGCTCGGGGTAAATATATAACTCTTGCCTACGTGAGCAGTAGCCATATAACCCTTTTCAAGGTGCTTTTTAAGCTCGTTAATATCGCTGGTAGTCTTATATTCAAGACCGTAATTAACACGAAGCATTTCCGCAACTTTCAGCATATCCGTTCCGCCCGAAATTCTTCCGCCGCATGAGATGACCTGTTTGGTATACTCGTTAAGAGTCGGAACATAATTGGTTAAATTACGAAGTACCATTAATGATGCGCAAACGCCGCATCCGCTGCTTCCGATTGTTCTTCCGTTTCCGTTAACGGGATACGGAATCAACCTGTTTTTAGGGTCGCCCTGGCGAATAATAATATATCCGTTCGCCTTTCTTATATCATTAATTTCATCCTCAATATAAGCTTCGGTTGAATTAAAGTCGGAAAAGTTTTTAGCGTATTTATTTTCACAAATATATCTTATTTTATATTCGTAACTGCTTCCGTTTTCAATCTTCTTATCGGTGTACTTTGTACCTCTCTTTTTCTTAAGAAGCTTCCACTCTTTATCATCTTTTTTCTTAAAGATTTCTACGGTATAATTCTTTTCGTTATTCCAGCTTAATACAGCTTCCTTTTCATCAACATTTGCAACGTTAAAGAACTTAATATTTTCAGGCTGGGTAAAGAATTTATACTCACCGATAACGTTATTATTTGAGATAGCTCTGAAATAATAGTAGTTACCCGGAAGAAGATTATCAACCGTTACGCTGTCGGCAGCGTTTCTGACGGATTTAATCTCACTCCAGGAATTTGAGATAACATTAAATTCCTGGATACTGATTGACATATAAACGTTAGTAAAGAAAAGCTTAACCGAATTAGTGGTAATAATATACTCCTTTTCCTCTTCTTCGTTATATGATGCGGATTCGGTTACCTTTGATACAAGAAGTTTATTTTTAAATACAGGCTCGGAGGTCGTGACCTTTTCCTCGTTAATCGCCGAAATGCCGACGGCAGCCTTATTGGCATTGTTTATATCAAAGGGTGTAATAGCAGCGTTAGCGCAAATCGGAGATACTACGCTTACAAATAAAAATATGCTGAATAAAGCCACGGAAATGGCTCTTGATATTCTCATCGCTATCGCCCCCTTATAGATTAATTCACTATAATTATAATATTAAAAAATAATTAAATCAATACCTTTTTGAAAAAAAATAACCCGAAAGAAATATCCTTCGGGTTTCATGGAGGCACCACCCAGATTTGAACTGGGGCATAAAGCTTTTGCAGAGCTCTGCCTTACCACTTGGCTATGGTGCCGTATCAATTTTGCTTTTGTATTATAATATATTTAATATAGATTGTCAAGAATAAATTTTATAATCAAAAATTTTAAGCAAAGCGTCTTATAATACAATTAAAGGGAGAGCTTACGCTCTCCCCTTTATAATATCATTATGCTTCTTCTGTAGGAGCTTCGGCAGGTGCCTCAATAGGCGCTTCAACAGGAGCCTCCGTCGGAGCTTCAACTACAGGCTCTTCAACAGGAGTAGCAGGCTCAGCTACAGGAGCAACCGGCTCTGCCACGGGAGCAACGGGTTCTGCAACCGGAGCTACAGGCTCGAAAACAGGCTCAACGGGCGCGCCGTTATTGATAGGAGGAGCCGGAGGAGCAATCGGAGCGTCGTAAGGATTCTGCTGAGGTGCATAGCCCATATTCGGGTCAGCAAACGCTTCCTTCGGATTAGGTCCAAACTTGTTAACGCCGGACTGACTGTCTGAAACAAGAGCAATAAATACAATAATTGAGCCGATAAGCGGAAGAAGTACCCAAAGATAATACGTCCACTCTTTACCGGTATCGTGTAATCTTCTTATAACAAGGGCAAGCTCAACAACAAACAAGCCGATTGAAAGAAGAGACACAATTATGCTGCCGACAGCATTATCCGCACCGAGAATACCTGAAATAATACTTGAAACGATGCTGTAAGCAACAGCGTTTACAATAGCTACAGGCCAGAAATCGGAACGTCTTGTTCTGCCGTTAAAATTAAATATGTTCTCAAGGAACAATTGATAAGCCTCTTTAAAGCTTTTCTTAGGTGCCATAAAATTTACCTCCAAAATATTTAGTAATTTAATTATATCACACATTAAAGTATTAATCAAGTAAATTGAGAATTTTACTGCTTTTAAAAAGCACAAGTAATTCATCACAGGAATGTTACTATCCTTCGGATTGCCCTGTTCGAGCCTCGTAATCCGCTTGCCAAAAAGAAAAACACCCTGAGGGTGAATTTTATCCGTGATTACTCGGCACGCCCGTCGAAGCTAAAGCTTCTTCCGGCACGCACGCGGGCACCGTAACAGTCCACAGGACTGTTACTATCCTTCGGATTGCCCTGTTCGAGCCTCGTAATCCGCTCCAATAAAATAAGCATTCTTTCGACTGCTTTTTGGAGCGTATTACGAGGCTCGAACTCGCTACCTCCACCTTGGCAAGGTGGCGCTCTACCGGATGAGCTAAATCCGCATATTGGTGCTTC
>JAFSZK010000007.1 GCA_017458975.1 Eubacterium sp.
AATTGTGGATAAATATTTGTTCTGCACTTTAAATTTGCAGCAGCGATGATTCTGCGGGTCGTGTTTTTGCTTAAAAACTCACCTGTTAAATCATGAAGAACATTAAAAATTGTAGTATATGATTCTGGAATAGGAATTGGATTTAATGGATATAAGCGTTTATTATAGTACTCGTCAACATTTTTCCAATATGCAAAGGCTAATTGTATTTCTGTTGGTGCAAATAGGTTTATAGCATTATATCCGTCAAAATCGATTAGACTGTTAGTTAATGTATAATTGTATGTCTTTCCAAACTTCCAGTAACCCCAACCGTCTGTTGGATTTGTAAGAGGAACATTAGGGACGATATCTTCATAAAAGCAATAATTAAAAATGTTACTGTATAACTCCATTCCGTTATAATATTTATGTACATTAGGACAGGCAAATGTATATGCGGTAACACTATTAAACTCCGGCATATTCGAAATTTGCTTCCCGCTTATTGCATCTGTAGCTTCTTTAGCATAAATATTTGCTACTGCTGCTCCACGGCTATGTCCTGTTATTATTAGATTTATCTGATTTGCCGAATATGTTTTTCTCATTTCATGATAATAATCATATATGCCTTTTTTTATCTCATTTTCCGCTTTATAAAAATTATCATGCTCTTCCTTGCCGTCTAAATACTCCTCACCGGTTATTTCTGTGTTGCCTTGCCATTCATCTTTATATGTGCCGCGTATAATGACAAAAATGTCAATGTTATCAATAATTTCGTCACCGTCTATATCATTTTCTCGTCTAGCTACAGTATAAGCAGCGTTATCCTTATTATCATCAGAATAGTTTAATGATAAAACATTTGAATGATTGTTTTGTACGTTGCTTTCTAATCGCTCATCATCAATTGTTTCCTTCAATTTCTGAGGGATAATGTTATTATAGTTTTGACCGTTTATTTTGTTTTCCCAATAGCTATATATATTATTATCTAACGTACTATTATGAAAGATTTTTAATGATTTATTTGTGTTATCTTCATAGGCAGAATCAGCTAATCGCATACATAGTTTTAAATCCTCTACATCAAATCCTTTTGTTCTTACTTTAATAAATGAAGAACTGTTACTTGGTCCGTTCATTGATGTCGCTTCAAGTAAAACTTTCAAATAACCATATTGATCAAATCCATCCGCAGTTCCTTGAAGATTTCCTAAACTATTACTAAAATCTAAAACATAATTTCCGCCATATCGATTTGGGACAGAAAATGCAATATGATATTCATAGTCAGAGCCAGAACCAAAAATGTTACCGGTATAAAAATGTCCTGAAACGTCTTGCTCATAACTTTCACCATTATCAACATAGAATTTTCCGGAAAATGTCTCATTGTTAAGATTTGCTTCATATAATACAATATGGACTCTAAAATCCCATTTGTTTTGCCAAAAATCTGCATCAGTAAAATATAATACTCTTGTTTCTGTAACATTTTCACTGGCAATGGCAGAAACAGGGGTAAGATATAAAAATAATACTATTGACAAAAACAACGAAATAACTTTTTTCATTAAATCACCTACTAAATAACACAAACATCTAATTAATGTATTTAATTTTATTTTTATTCACTGAGAAACAACTATGCGCGTATCTATTATTAAAGCCATTCTGAGTATAAACATATTTTTCATCTTTTTCTAAAATGGTAAACGATACTTTTTCTAAGTAAGGTTTACTATTAAACAAAGCTCGTTTGTTGTTTAAAAACTCAGAAAATTCAGCATTTGGTGTGTATCTGTGAAACGAACTGTCCTCAGGTTTTGAGCCATATTTATTCAAATCGTTTGTCATGTAAAACACAGTTAAACCACCGAAATCACTTTGATACTCAAGTAATTTTTCAGCATCATTTTTTGTAAATACTCTATTATTGTCCCACGGAAGTTCATAGTTATATTCATACTGTGTTGAATGATAAATAATTTCTGATGATACCTCAACGCCCGCTATATCCTTATCAACGTTTTCTTGTAAATATTCAGTACACCAGTTAAAGATATCCTCAAGTTGATAATCGTCTGCAAAATGCGGCTTTTCTTCAGGTCGAAACTCATCATATGCGAATTGCATATATTCTGTATAAAATTTCTTTCCTTTATACTCAAACTCAAAAGTAGGATTAAAAAAATACCATCCCGAACCACCTTCTAAATCAAAACTATATGTTAAATCGGGTCCACAGAAATCCAACGTTTCAATATCCTTGATATTCCAAGAGTATTTATTCGCAAGGTATACTTTTGCGCCGAGAACATAAATAGTCCTCATAGTAAAAAAAGAACCGATAATCAAACAAACAATAGCGGTTATACCTATTCCGATAAATAAAACTACTTTTTGATTCTTACTCATAATCCCAACTCCTTAAGTTTATAATAATACATTTATTCATTAAATGTCAATGATTTGCAGTTATCAGACGACAGATGACAGACAGTCATCAATGGATAATTGACAATGGATAATTGATAATTTCGGGTGGGCTCTTCTTGCAGAACGGCAGACCCTTTTGTCACTTCGTGACATTTCCCCTAACAGGGGAATAACCCACACCCATTTTATTGTCCGAGCAAAGCGAGAAACTTCAATTCGTTATTCGTCATTTGTAATTCGTAATTGAAAACAGGGCGGATAGTATCCGCCCCTACATTTATTTAACTTCTTCGCGTCGCTGTTTAAGCTTCTCTTCAACCTCTTTTCTGTCCTTTTCGGTGTACTTAATAAACAGAAGCGGAATTATGAAGAGCACGCTTGCTACTGCGGGAGTGAGCATAACGAGCGGCCAAATCCATTTATCAAACGCCGCCGTCTGAGTACCGAGATAGTTTATTCCCTCGGTATCAATCGCTTTATATTTAAGAAGATGCAACGCAAGAGTTGCAAGACCCATTGTTATACCGCTTGAAATCTTAGTAAACGAGGTCTGAATTGAAAAGGTAATTCCCTCGGTTCTCTTTCCCGTTTTATATTCCATATAGTCGATACTGTCACAGAAAATTGACGTCTGAGCAATTGAGCTTGCGCCGTTTGGAATACATCCGATACCTATAAGCGCCATACCTATCCAAAGGTTTTTGCCCTCAAAGCCGATAAAGTAGGCAATCGTTCTTGTAACTATATTGCAGACCTGCATAAAGATAAGAACGTTTCTGTAGCCGCCGAGCCATTTTTTCATCTTATCGGCAAAAATCATACCGATAAATCCCGGAGCGCCGGTAACAGCCGCATAGATTGTTGTAAGTCCGAGCGCGCCGATAGGCGTATTTTTTCCTATAAAATCAGCGGGAATTTCATACTTAAAGAAATAGGTTACAAGATTTGCCCCGAAGCCGAGAGCTCCGCAAAGATTAGCCGCGGTTACAAGGAGCATCATTTTATTTTTAAAGATGAGTGAAAAGCTTTCGGTTAAGCTTTCCTGACGCTCGTTGATATTAACCTTAATTCTCTCCTGAGCCTGATAGCATCTTAATGAACGCATTGAGCCGCCGAGTCCGAAGATAAGCGCAAATATAACAGTCATTACTCTGAAGGTAACGCCCGTCTTATTTACAACCATTTCAAGCACCATCGGTATTCCCATACTGAACGCGCCGTAAAATACACTTCCTACTGTTCTTGCCCACTGAACAAAGCGGTCGCGCTCGTTAGAATCGGGCGAAACGGTTGCGGTTATGCCCCAGATTGCAACGTCCTGAAACGTATAAGCCAAATCCCAACAGATATACATAATTACAAAATATGCAATTCTTACGGGCAAAAGCCTGTCCTCGGTTGAGAAGATAAAGAACATCAAAACCGTAAACACGCCGACGGGAAGCGGAGTGTATTTTAAAAACGGTCTGAGCTTTTCGCCGCTCTTAAAGGTATGCTTATCAACAAAAGAGCCGACAACGGGGTCGTTAACGCCGTCCCATACCTTCATAATAACAAGCATAACCGAAACGGCTATTGCGGGAAAGAGCGCAATATCGGTCAGAAAGTAAGTAAAGAAAGAGCCGCCTATTAAGGAATAAACGATATTCTGACCTGCAAGTCCCGTATAATAATTACGTTTTTCAGATTTTGAAATATACATATTACAGTCCTTTAGCGTAAAGCGTTTGTATGTTTAAAATTAAATATAGGGAGGACGCACAAGCCCTCCCTTTAAACAAATAATTAAGCCTCTGCTTTTTCCTTTTCAAGGAATTTATAAACGAGAGCCGCAAGCGCTGCGCCTGCAAGAGGAGCTACGATGAAAATCCAAAGCTGTGAAAGAGGCTCGATATTTCCGCCGAGAGCTGCAACTACAGCCGGAGCAAGGCTTCTTGCGGGGTTAACCGAGGTTCCCGTTAAGCCGATACCTAAAATATGCACAAGCGTAAGAGTAAAGCCGATTACTACGCCTCCGAAGGAGCCGTGGTTGGCCTTCTTTGAGGTTACGCCGAGAATTGTTAAAACGAAAATAAAGGTAAGTACTACTTCGGTTACAAGACCTGCAACAATGCTTCCGTTTACGCCTGCAAGTCCGTTTGCGCCGAAGCCGCCGGTTTTATCCTCAACGCCGCCTGCTGAAAATATAGCGGCAAGAATTCCCGTACCGATAAATGCGCCTACGCACTGTGAAAGAATATACTGTAAGAACTCAATAAAGCTCATACCTCCGCTGATTAAAACGCCGAGCGATACCGCAGGGTTAATGTGACAGCCCGAGATATTTCCCACACAGTATGCCATACCTACAATTGTAAGACCGAACGCAAGCGCGGTAAGAATATATCCGCATCCGTTCTGAGCATCACAGCCTACAAGCATAGCAGTTCCGCAGCCGACAGTAACGAGAACACAGGTTCCGATTATTTCGGCAATACATTGTTTAAGTTTCATCCAAATCTACTCCTTTAATAATATTAGCAATATGCTATTTTTATTTTAAAAAATTAACCGCCCTTTGTCAAGAGCGGTAAAACATTATTTTGAACGGGTTTCACAGTAAATACATCGATATGTTCCCTTTTCGTCAGTCAGCTTAAAAACGTGGTCAATGCTTTCATTATTACAAATACAACGCGGATTCGGGCATTTTATAACGTTAGTAAGACTCTTGGGAAGAGTAAGCTTTTTCTTTTCAACTCTTACGTTGTCCTTAATTATATTAACCGTCGCGTCCTTTGCGATAAAAGCTATATTATCAAGATTCAAATCAATAAGCTCATTAATCTTGATTATATCCTTAAGACCGCTTTTATTGCTTTTTGCGTTAGTGATAATCGCAACCTGACAGCTGAGCTTTGAGAGTTTTAACACCTCATAAACTCTCATACCCTTGCCTGCGGGAATATGGTCTATAACATATCCGTTTTCAATTGAATCTATATTCAAAGAAGTCCACCCCATTTCAGAAGAGTTATTATAAGCGCCATACGAATATATTTTCCGTTAAGCGCCTGAACAAAATACTTTGCTCTCGAATCGTCGTCAACGTCGGTTGAGATTTCGTTAACTCTCGGGAGCGGATGCATTATCGTTAAATCGCTCTTAGCCGTTTCAAGCTTATCCGCGCTTAAAATAAACGCGTCCTTATGCTTTAAGTATTCATCCTCGGAATAGAAGCGTTCACGCTGAATTCTCGTCATATAAAGAATATCAAGCTCGCTCATAACCTCATCCATACTTTCGGTTTCTTTATACTCGGCTCCGCAGGGATTAAGCACATCTTTAATGATATACTCGGGAACCGACAGCTCCTTAGGCGAGATAAGTACAAATTTAACTCCCTTGTATCTGCTCATCGCCTTAATAAGCGAGTGAACGGTTCTTCCGAATTTTAAATCACCGCAAAGACCGACTGTAAGATTATCAAAGCTTCCCTTTTCGCGGTAAATCGTAAGTAAATCCGTTAAGGTCTGAGTGGGATGCGCGTGTCCGCCGTCGCCTGCGTTAATAATAGGCACAAGAGATTTATACGAGCCTACTCTCGGCGCGCCCTCAAGAGGATGGCGCATTGCGATAATATCGGCATAACAGGATACCATACGGATTGTATCGCTTACGCTCTCTCCCTTTGCAGCAGAGGAGCTTGCCGCCTCGGAAAAGCCGAGAACGTTTCCGCCAAGCTCATACATAGCCGCTTCAAATGAAAGTCTTGTTCTTGTACTCGGCTCAAAGAAAAGTGTTGCAAGCTTCTTTCCGTCGCATATATGCGCATACTTTTCCTTATTGTCGATAATGTCAAGACTGAGCTTAATCATTTCGTCGATTTCATCGAGGGTTAAATCGGTTGTATCAAGTAAATGTCTGAGCTCGCTCATAATTACATCTCCATCCACTTTGCGTCACTCGGATTTGAGAAAAACGCTTTAAGCTTATTTATATCACTGTCTTTAATATATCCCTCTTCAGCCGCAACCTTAATAAGCGCGTCGGCATTTGAAAGAGATACGTTTTTAACATTGGCATCCTCAAGTCTGTCGGTACCCTTTTTGAGTCCGTATGTAAAGATTGAAGCGATACCGAGCACCTCGGCTCCCGCCTCACGAAGCGCGTCAACAACCTCGATAACAGAACCGCCGGTTGAGATTAAATCCTCGATAACAACAACCTTTGTTCCCGCATCCAGCCTGCCTTCTATCCGGTTTTGTCTGCCATGGTCCTTATTACCCGAGCGAACATAACCCATTGGCATATCAAGAATAGTTGCGGTAATAGCCGCGTGGGCAATACCCGCAGTTGAGGTTCCCATAAGCATTTCGGCTTCGGGATAATAAGTATCAACTATTTCGGCAAGTCCCGCTTCAACGTCGCTTCTTACCTCAACATCGGAGAGAGTTAAGCGGTTGTCACAGTAAATCGGAGATTTAATACCCGAAGCCCATGTAAACGGGTCGTCAGGTTTAAGAAATACCGCCTTGATTTTTAGTAAGTTTTTTGCGATTTTTTCCGGTGTGATAAACATGGCTTTCTCCTATCCAATAAATTCATTGCAACATCTTCTGTAAGCTGCAACAGGGTCTTCACTTGCAGTAATCGGACGGCCTACTACAATATAGTCCGAGCCGATTTCCTTTGCTTTTGCGGGAGTTGTAACTCTTACCTGGTCTCCGATTTCACCGTCCGCAAAGCGTACTCCGGGTGTTACCGTCATAAACTCTTTACCGCAAGCTGATTTAACCATACCCGCTTCAAGCGGTGAGCAGACCACTCCGTCAAGCCCCGCTTTTTTGGCATTGTCGGCGTATTTAACAATTGTATCGTTAATAGACGCATTAATAAGAAGCTCGTTTTGCATACGCTCCTCACTTGTAGAGGTAAGCTGAGTAACGGCAATAAGAAGCGGTCTTGTACCGTCCTCCCTTGTAAGTCCTTCAAGCGCGGCTTTCATCATATCAATTGTACCCGCTGCGTGAAGATTAGTCATATCCACGTCAAGTCGGGAAAGTACCGCCATTGATTTTTTAACCGTATTAGGTATATCGTGCAGCTTCAGGTCAAGAAAGATTTTATGACCTCTTGCTTTAATCTCTTTAACAATAGAGGGACCTTCGGCATAGTAAAGCTCCATACCGATTTTTACAAAGGGCTTTTCCTCGGTAAACCTGTCAAGAAAAGCAAGCGTTTTTTCCTTGCTGTCAAAATCACAGGCAATAATTACATCCTTTCCCATCAGTCAACAACTCCTATAATATCGCTAATTTTATCTATATTCAGCCTTTCGCACTCGGCGGGTAAGGCATCAATTATCTCTTTGCAGGCGTAGGGATTAACAAGGTTTGCGGCGCCTACCTGAACGGCGGTTGCTCCCGCCATCATCATTTCAATTACATCCCCCGCCGTTGATACTCCTCCGCAGCCCATAACGGGAATATTACACGCCTTTGAAACCTGGTACACCATTCGCAGCGCTACGGGAAATACAGCGTCTCCGCTGAAGCCGCCCATTTTATTGGCAATAACGGGCTTTCTTGTTTTTGTATCAATTCTCATACCGAGCAGAGTATTAATAAGGCATATTCCGTCCGCTCCCGCCTCTTCGCAAGCCTTTGCGATAGAAACAATATCGGTTACATTAGGACTGAGCTTTATAAAGACGGGCTTGGTTGTAACTGCCTTAACTGCTCTTGTAACCTCGGCGGCGCAATCGGGGTCTGTTCCGAAGCTCATACCGCCGCCGTGAACATTGGGACAGGATACGTTAACCTCAAGAATTCCGACCTGCTCCTCTTTATCAAGAAGCTCACAGGTATAGGCGTAATCCTCAACGCTGAAGCCCGAAACGTTAGCAATTACTTTTTTATTAAAGTAATTCTTCATTTCCCTAAGCTCATATTCAATAACGTGATGAACACCCGGATTCTGAAGCCCTACGGCGTTAATCATACCGTTTTTACACTCGGCTATACGCGGAGTCGGATTACCGAAACGGGCGTCCCTTGTAGTTCCCTTAAACGAGAACGAGCCGAGAATATTAATATCGTAATAATCCTTAAATTCTTTTCCGAAGCCGAAGGTACCCGAAGCAGGAACTACGGGATTATCCATTTTAAGCCCTGCCAGGTTTACAGATAAATCTACCATATTATTTCCTCCCTCTCAAGAACGGGTCCGTCCTTACAGATTCGCTTATAGCCGTACTTCGTTTTACACGAGCATCCCATACATGCTCCGAAGCCGCAGCCCATACGCTCTTCAAAGGAGTACTGGCCGCTTGTTTTGGCAATAGCTTCAATCGCTTTAAACATAGGCATAGGACCGCAGGTAAAGAAATATCCGTAATCCAAATCCTTTAAAACGTCGGTTACAAAGCCTTTTACCCCAAGACTTCCGTCAACAGTGGTAACATACGTTTCACATCCGAGCGCTTTAAATTCATCAACGCAAAAGATTTCTTCCTTTGTATTAAAGCCGAGAATTACCTTAGGCGTTTCGCCGTTTTTAATAAGCGTTTTTGCAAGATTATAAAGCGGCGGTATTCCGACTCCTCCTCCGATTAAAACGGAGTTAACGGATTTTGAAACGTCATAGCCGTTACCGAGACCGCTCAGTACGTCAAGCTCTTTTCCGGCTTTCATTTCGCTCATTTGCGCCGTTCCTTCACCGACGACCTTATATATGATTGTAACATTTTTATCGTTATAATCATAAACGGATATCGGACGTCTTAAAAACTTTCCCTCAAGCTTTATGTTTATAAACTGACCCGGTTTAGTAATAGCCGAGGTGTCGCCCTCAAGAGTCATTTTATAAACATCCTTTGTTAACTTTTCGTTAGAACTAATTTTATAAATCATAATTATTCCGCGTCAATTGTTGATACGCCGAGGGTGATTTCTTCAAGAACGTCAAGAAGCACCTTAACCGTATCAAGAGAGGTAAACATTGTAACGTTATTATCAACCGCAGCTCTTCGGATTGATGAACCGTCCGAATGTGAGTCGCCTGCGTTGATATCAATAGTGTTAATTACATAGGATATATGTCCCTGACGAAGAGCCATCAGGATTTCATCACTCTCGTCAGCCGTAAGCTTATGACGGACTCTTGTTCTTATTCCGTGCGCTCTCAGGTATTTGGCAGTACCGTCGGTTGCCTCAATATTAAAGCCGAGGTCATAAAAACGCTGAACAAGAGGAAGCGCAGTCGGCTTATCCTTATCCGCAATTGTAACAAGCACCGTACCGTAATTTGATACGTTCATACCCGAAGCCTGAATAGCCTTATAGAAAGCACGGTTCAGGGTTTTATCGTAGCCGATTGCCTCGCCCGTAGACTTCATTTCGGGCGAAAGATAGGTATCCATACCCTTGAGCTTGCTGAACGAGAATGCGGGCGCTTTAACATACCATCGCTTCTTTTCCGCAGGATAAACCTCGGTATAGCCCTGTTCCTTAAGCGAATGACCGAGGATAACCTGGGTTGCAATATGCGCCATTGGAACCGAAGTAGCTTTGGATAAGAACGGAACTGTTCTTGAAGAACGCGGGTTAACCTCAATTACGTATACGTCGTCGTTTTCATCGGCAATAAACTGAATATTATACAGTCCCACGATACCGATTGCCCGTCCGAGCTTAACCGTATAGTCAAGAATTTTATCCTTAATTTCCTGAGATACGGAAAAGGTTGGATAAACCGAGATACTGTCGCCCGAGTGAACGCCCGTTCTTTCAACGTGTTCCATAATACCGGGGATAAATACGTCATTTCCGTCACAGATTGCGTCAACCTCAAGCTCCTTACCCGAGATATACTTATCAACGAGTACGGGCTGTTCGGTATTAATTTCTACCGCGGTCTGCAGGTAGTGCCTTAAGCTCTCCTCGCTTGCAACAATCTGCATAGCGCGTCCGCCGAGTACGAACGAGGGACGCACAAGAACGGGATAACCGATTTCCTCGGCAACTCTGACGCCCTCTTCTATATCGGTAACCGCAAGTCCCTTAGGCTGAGGAATACCGAGTTCCTCCATAACCTTTTCAAAGGAGTCGCGGTTTTCAGCTCTGTCAATTGCCTCAACGTCGGTTCCGATAATCGGAACTCCTAGCGCGTCAAGAGGCGGCGCAAGGTTAATAGCAGTCTGACCGCCGAGGGAAACTACAATTCCGAGCGGGTTTTCAAGCTCAATTACATTCATAACGTCCTCAACGGTGAGCGGCTCAAAATAGAGCTTGTCCGAGGTAGTATAGTCGGTTGACACCGTTTCAGGGTTATTGTTAATAATAATTGCTTCATATCCCGCATCGCGTATTGACCAGATAGCGTGAACGGTTGAATAGTCAAATTCAACGCCCTGACCGATTCGTATAGGACCTGAGCCGAGTACGATAATTTTTTTCTTTTCGCTTACAATCGACTCGTTTTCCTGTTCATAGGTCGAGTAGAAGTAAGGAACATAGGAGTCAAACTCGCTTGCGCAGGTATCAATCATTTTATAAATCGGGAATATCTTATTTTCTTTACGAAGAGCGAACACGTCAGCCTCGCTGATATTCCATAGCGAGGCAATATACTTATCGCTTATTCCGATAATCTTTGCATCGCGCAATGCGTCGGCGTCTTTAACGTTATCTTTTAATACCTGCTCAAATTCAACGATATTTTTGAACTTGTCAAGGAAGAACATATCAATTTTTGTATTGTTATAAATTACGTTCAAATCCGCGCCGAGACGGATAAGCTGAGCGATTGCAAAAATTCTGTCGTCAGTTCCTACCTTGATATATTCAAGAAGCTCGTCAAGGGTGAAATCATCAAACTTTTTATGGTAAAGATGGCACACGCCAGTTTCAAGAGAACGAATTGCTTTAAGCAGGCTTTCCTCCATTGTTCTTCCGATAGCCATAACCTCGCCCGTTGCCTTCATCTGGGTATTAAGCGTATTATTAGCGTCCGAGAACTTATCAAACGGGAAGCGCGCAATCTTAGATACCACATAGTCGAGAGTCGGCTCAAAGGAAGCGGGAGTATTTGCAATCTGAATTTCATTAAGCAGCATACCTACGGCAATTTTAGCAGATACTCTTGCAATAGGATAACCCGATGCCTTGGAAGCAAGCGCGGACGACCTTGATACACGGGGATTAACCTCAATTAAATAATACTGGAACGAATGAGGGTCAAGCGCAAACTGCACGTTACATCCGCCCTCAATTTCAAGCTCGCGTATAATCTTTAATGCAGAGTCGCGCAGCATATGATACTCTTTATTAGTAAGAGTCTGCGACGGAGCAACAACTACCGAGTCGCCCGTATGTACGCCTACGGGGTCGATATTCTCCATATTACAAATTGTGATGGCGGTATCGTTAGAGTCACGCATTACCTCGTATTCAATCTCTTTATAGCCCTTTATTGATTTTTCAACAAGAACCTGATGCACTGGAGAAAGAGCGAGCGCATTTTTAAGCATAATGCGACACTCGTCCTCATCGTCGGCAAAACCGCCGCCCGTTCCTCCGAGAGTAAACGCCGGACGAAGCACTACGGGATAGCCGATATCCTCGGCAGCCTTTAAGCCTTCTTCAAGCGAATTTGCAATTTCGCTCGGAAGCACGGGCTCGCCGAGAGTTTCACACAGCTCCTTAAACAGCTCCCTGTCCTCTGCTCTTTCGATAGCTTCAAACTTAGTTCCGAGTATTTCAACGTCGCACTCCTTAAGTACGCCTTTTTTAGCTAGCTGAACCGCAAGATTAAGTCCCGTCTGTCCTCCGAGGGACGGAAGAATTGCGTCGGGTCTTTCGTGGCGAATAATTCTTGCTACGTATTCAAGAGTAAGCGGCTCCATATATACCTTATCGGCAATATCGGTATCCGTCATAATAGTTGCGGGATTGGAGTTAATGAGTACAACCTCATAGCCCTCTTCACGAAGAGCAAGACAAGCCTGCGTTCCCGAATAGTCGAACTCAGCCGCCTGACCGATTACTATAGGTCCCGAGCCGATAACAAGTACCTTGTTAATATCTGTACGCTTAGGCATTAAACTCACTCTCCTTTTCCATTAAATCTATGAACTTATCAAAAAGATAGGTGCTGTCCTGCGGTCCCGGAGCTGATTCGGGATGATACTGTACCGAAAACAGCTTATTCTCTTTTGATTCAACTCCCTCCGCAGTATCGTCAAGAAGGTTTTTATGGGTTAACTTAAGCTCGGTTCCTTCAAGCGATTTAACGTCAACCGCGTAGGAGTGGTTCTGGGAGGTAATCTCAATTTTACCGTTTTCAAGATTCATAACGGGATGATTTCCGCCCCTGTGACCGAATTTCATTTTAAAGGTCTTTGCCCCGAGAGCAAGAGAAATCATTTGATGTCCGAGGCAGATTCCGAAAATCGGAAGCTTTCCTTTAAGCTCTCTTACAACGTTGATAACGCTCTGAACATCCTCGGGGTTTCCGGGTCCGTTTGAGAGGAAAAGTCCGTCGGGCATAAGATTCATAATCTCTTCGGCGCTGATGTCATAAGGAACAACCGTAACGTTACAGCCCTTTTCATTAAGCTTTCTTACTATATTAAGCTTTATTCCGCAGTCGATTGCAACTACGTCATATTTATGGTTCGGCGTTCTTGAATACCAACGCTTTTTACACGAAACACGGCTTACCATATCGGTTGGAATTTTGTATTCCCTTACCTGTTTTAAAGCCTCTTCATAAGGAGTGTCCGCGTCACAGAGAATTACCTTCTGGCTTCCCTCGTCGCGGATAATTCGTGTTATCATCCTTGTATCGAGTCCGCTGATACCGGGAATATCGTATTCGTCAAGCACCTCGGAAAGAGTTTTTGTATAACGGAAGTTAGAAGGTATATCGTTATACTCCCTTACAATAATTCCACCCATTGTAGGAACTCTTGTTTCATAGTCCTCATCACAGATACCGTAGTTACCGATAAGAGGATAAGTCATACACACCATCTGGTCGGTATATGACGGGTCTGAAATAATCTCCTGATATCCTACCATTGAGGTATTAAACACTAATTCGTTAATGGCTGTTCTGTTTGCACCGAAGCCCCAGCCGTAAAATTCTTTTCCGTTTTCAAGAACTATTTTCTTATCATATGGCTTCATAAACAACCTCTCCTTCGCATATGGTTAAAACGTTATTACCCGATACCTTCCAATCCTTAAACGGAGTTGCTCTTCCCATAGTGAGAAATTCATCGGGATTAATTATATATTCTTCGTCAAGGTCAAGCAGCGCTAAATCGGCAAGCTCGCCTTCTTTTATTTTTCCGCCGTCAAAGCCGAAGATTTCCCTCGGTCTGACCGACATCATATATATCAGCTTTTCAAGAGTCATATAGCCCGTTTTAACAAGCTTTGTATATAATACGGGAAACGCAGTTTCAAGTCCGACTATTCCCATAGCGGAGCCCTCAAGCCCCTTTGCTTTTTCCTCAGCCGAGTGAGGCGCATGGTCGGTTGCAATTACGTCAATAGTACCGTCGAGCACGCCTTCAAGCAAAGCTTTTTTATCCTCCTCGCTTCGAAGCGGCGGATTCATTTTGAATCTTCCGTCCTCCTGAAGGTCCTTGTCACAAAGAGTTAAATAATGCGGTCCCGTTTCACAGGTAACGTTAACTCCTCTTGCCTTTGCCTTACGGATTATATCAACGCTTTCTTTTGTTGAAATATGACAAACATGATATTTACAACCTGTTTCTTCGCTGAGGCGGCAGTCCCTTTCAATCTGAGCCCACTCGCTTTCGGAGCAGATTCCCTTATGGCCGTGAGCTTTACAGTATTCTCCGTCATGAATATAACCGCCGTTTAAAAGCTCGTTTACCTCACAGTGAGCGGAAATGATTTTATCAAGCTTTTTGCATTGCTGCATCGCCCGTTTCATATCCTCTTCGCCCTGAACTCCGCAGCCGTCGTCGGAAAAGCCGACGGCAAGGTCTTTAAGACTTTCAAAGTCTACAAGCTCTCCCCTTCCGAGTCGGTTTTTTGTTATTGAAGCAAACGGGTAAACCTTTATTTTTGAGTCGCGGTTAATAATATTAAGCTGGAGCTTAATATTTTTTACACAGTCGGGTACGGGGTTTACGTTAGGCATAGGACAGATAATTGTATATCCCGCCTTAGCCGCAGCCTCGCTTCCGCTCCTGATAGTTTCCTTATAAGAAAAACCGGGCTCACGAAGATGAACATGTACATCAACGAAACCCGGAATTAAATACTTATCCTTAGCATTAATAACGATATCAGCCCCGTCATCAGAGATGTCGGAAGCGATAGTATCAATCATTTTACCCTTGATTAATATATCATTTTGACAAAATCCGTCTCCCGAATAAACGAGAGCATTCTTTAACAAAACAGTCATAATGCATTCTCCTTCGGGACTATATTATATTATAAATCATTATTAGTGTCAACATATCATATATTACAAAACGGTAACAAAATAACGGAGGAAAGGCCCTCCGTTAATTGCTTATAATGTGAATTTAATAAATACTTTCTTACCTTTTTTGATAATAACGGACTTTGCAATATCATCCTTAGTAAGAGAAGTCCATACGTCGCTGATTTTCTTATCGTCAAGAGAGATTCCGCCCTGCTGAATAAGTCTTCTTCCTTCGCCGTTTGATTTAATCATACCGGCTTTGGTCATCATTGAAATAACGGTAATCTTTCCGTCTTCGTCAAAATCAGCGTCCTCAATAACGGTTGTAGGCATATTGCTGTCGTCAGCTCCGCCCGAAAAGAGTGCTCTTGCCGCGCTCTGAGCCTTTTCGGCTTCCTCTTCGCCGTGAACAAGCTTCGTTAACTCATATGCAAGGATTTCCTTTGCCTTATTGAGCTGAGCGCCCTCCCAGTCGTTCATACTGTTGATTTCGTCCATAGGAAGGAAGGTAAGCATTCTTATACATTTAAGAACGTCAGCGTCCTCGACGTTACGCCAATACTGATAGAAATCATAAGGCGAGGTTTTCTTCGGGTCAAGCCATACTGCATTACCGGCGGTTTTACCCATTTTTCTTCCCTGAGAGTCTGTAAGAAGAGTAATTGTCATTGCGTGCGCGTCCTTGCCGAGCTTCTTTCTGATAAGCTCGGTACCGCCGAGCATATTGCTCCACTGGTCGTCGCCGCCGAACTGCATATTACAGCCGTAATTCTTAAACAGATAATAGAAGTCGTAGCTCTGCATAATCATATAGTTAAATTCTAAGAAGGAAAGACCCTTTTCCAGTCTCTGTTTATAACACTCTGCACGAAGCATATTATTAACCGAGAAGCAGGGTCCGACGTCTCTTAAAACCTCAACATAGTTAAGATTAAGAAGCCAGTCGGCGTTATTTACCATTAATGCTTTACCCTCGCCGAACTCAATAAAACGCTCCATCTGCTTTTTAAAGCACTCGGCGTTATGGTCGATATCCTCGCGCGTGAGCATTTTTCTCATATCGGTTCTGCCCGACGGGTCGCCAATCATAGTAGTACCGCCGCCGATAAGAGCTATCGGCTGATTACCCGCCATCTGAAGTCGCTTCATAAGTGTAAGAGCCATAAAGTGACCGGCAGTAAGGCTGTCGGCAGTACAGTCAAAGCCGATATAAAACTTAGCTTTACCGCTGTTGACCATTGTTCTTATTTCTTCTTCATTTGTTACCTGAGCGATTAATCCGCGCTCAATTAATTCTTCATAAACTCCCATATATTAATCCTCCGTTTTAATTACCTTTTAACAGCTCTTCAGCTGATTTAAGAAGCGTATCCGTTATTTCAAGACCGCCCATAATTCTTGCAAGCTCTTTCTTTCTTTCATCATAATCAAGAGGTTGTACCGAGGTATAGGTTCTCTCGTTTTTAAACTCCTTGCTTATCAGAAGATGGGTATCGGCAACCGACGCAATCTGAGCCGAGTGGGTTACGCAAATAACCTGGGTATGCCGACTTACGTCCCTAAGTCTGTAACCGATTTTACGGCTTGCGCGTCCGCTGACTCCCGTATCAATTTCATCAAAAATCAAAGTATCAACGCTGTCGCTTTTTGCAATAATATTTTTAATTGCAAGCATTATTCTTGAAAGCTCGCCGCCCGACGCAATTTTAGAAAGCGGCTTCGGCGGTTCACCGGGATTTGTTGAAATCAGAAACTCTATCTTATCAAAGCCCGTTGAGGAAAGGTTGCCCTTCTCAAAGGAAACAACAAACTGAATTTTCGGCATATCAAGGTATTCAAGCTGCGCTTTAACGTCCTTTTCAAGAGCTTTTGCCGTTAGCTTCCTGTTTTCGGACAGGCTGTTGGCAAGAGCTACCGTTTTATCAAATACGCCGTCGTATTCAGCGTTGAGCTTCTCAAGCTCCTCATCGCTGTTTACAATGCTGTCCCTTCTTTTAATTGCATTTTCAAGATACGAAAGCATTTCCTCTTCGGTTTCGCCGTATTTCCTTGAAAAACGGTAAAGCAAATCAAGGCGTTCTTCAATTTTTTCAAGCTCGTTTTCGCTGAAATCTACCGAATTCAGTTTTGACGAGGCTAAATCCTTAACGGTTTCCGCTGAGTCATTAAGCTCAGTTAAGCTATCATATATTAATTTAAGCTCATTGTCAACTCCGCTTAGTGCTTCAAGCTCCTTTGAGGCTCCGGCAACAAGCGTTGTAACGCCCGAAAAATCGTCGTTGCCGTTCATTGCGGACATAACCGAATTAAGAGCGGAAATAATATTTTGATAGTTCAGAATTACATCCTTTTTCTTCAGCAGCTCTTCCTTTTCACCGATTTTAATATCAGCCTTTTCAAGCTCGTCAATCTCATAGCTCAAAAGCTCAAGCTGTCTTTCCTTTTCATCGGCGTCGCTTGTAAGAAGCTTAAGTCTTTTTCTTATATCTATTAGCTCCCTGAACGACTCTTTATACTCCTTAAGGGGCTTATCGCTGTCGCTTAACATATCAACAAAAAGATAGTGATAATCGGGATTTAAAAGCGCCTGTGAGTCATGCTGACCGTGAATATTTACGAGCACGCTTCCAAGCTCCCTGAGCATTGATACGGTACAGGGCGTGCCGTTAATTCTGCAGGAGGTTTTACCGGAAGCGGATATTTTCCTTGTAAGGAGTAAAGAGGAGTCCTCTTCGTTATTTATTCCGAGTTCTTCAAGCTTATTTTTTACACTTTCGTTTATATCTTCAAAAAGAGCGGTCACAAAAGCATTTTCTGCTCCCGTTCTTACAAGCTCCTTTGACGTTCTCTCCCCGAGGACAGCATTAATAGAGTCAACCACAATTGACTTACCTGCTCCCGTTTCACCGGTCATTACATTAAGACCCGATGAAAACTCTATATCTGCTTTTTCAATAACTGCAATATTTTCAATATTGAGAGTTTTAAGCATCTAAAATCTTCCTCAGCGTATTTGTAAATTCCTTTGCGGTTTCTTCCGTTCTGCAAAGCATAAAAATAGTATCGTCACCCGCAATTGTTCCGAGTATTTCATTATGCTCCATTGAGTCGATTGCTGCACAGGCTGCGTTTGCCATACCCGCAAAACACTTAATAACAATCATATTCATCGCATAGTCAATGCTTACAATTGACTCGTTGAAAATACCGCCCGCTCTTGAGGATATATTATCCTTTCTTTTTTTACCGGTAGAGTAGATATATCTTCCTTTTGACGACAAATCCTTAACAAGGCGAAGCTCTTTAATATCCCTTGAAATAGTCGCCTGCGTTACCTCAAAGCCATAGCTTAATAAAAGCTCCTGAAGCTCCTCCTGGGTTTCGATTTCGTTATTTGATATAAGCTCTAATATTTTTGCCTGTCTTCTCTTTTTCATTTACTCTCGCCTTTCAAGAATTTTATTATTCAGTATTTCATAAAAGTTATCGGGTTTAAGCTTAATAAGCTTTACCGAGTATTCGCTTTTTGAAATTACAATTTTTGTATTTTGATTAAGCTTTATTGAGTCCGCGCCGTCAAACGACAGAAAAACGTTATTATTCCGGTCGTTCATTGCCGTTACCTCAAGCTCCTTATCGCTTGAAAAAACAATGCTTCGGTTAACAAGCGAATGAGGGCAAATCGGCGTTACGATAAAACAGAAATTATCGGGAGCAACAACGGGGCCGCCCGCCGCCATTGAATAAGCGGTTGAGCCCGTAGGAGTTGAAATAATCACACCGTCGGCTCTTATGTCGGTAATAGCTCTTCCCTCGCTGCTTAGATGTATATCCATAAGCCTTGCAAAGTCGCCTCTTGAAATTACCGCATCGTTAAGCGCGTGATATTCACCCAGGCATTTTTCGCCGTCAATAAGCTTTGCTTTAAGCATCATTCTCGTTTCGGTAATAAATTCGCCTTTTACCACTTTTTCAAGTAAATCAAGCTCATCCTTTTCAAGACCGCTCATAAACCCGAGCCGTCCCGCATTAATGCCGAGAGTCGGCTTGCCTAAAAGCGAAGCTTCCTTGGCAACCTTAAGGGTGGTACCGTCACCGCCGAGCGCGATAACAATTTCAGCTTCTTCAATACTGTCGCAAACCACGGCACCGAGCGTCTGAAGCTTCTTGACAGTTTCTTCCGTAAGCTCTCTTACGCCGTTATTATTCAGATTTGGAATTACTGCAATTTTCATTTGTCAAGCTCCGTATGTGAGTAATTAACAACTTCCTCGGGATTAACGCCGCCGATACCGGGCGTATTATCCTTTTTAATATACATAAGATATTCAATATTTCCCTCGGGTCCTTTTACCGGAGAATAATCCAGTCCCGCGACGAAAAATCCGTTTTGAGTTGCAAGTGAAATAACATTTTCAACAACTTCGAGATGTACCGCTAAATCACGTACTACGCCTTTTTTCCCGACCTTTTCTTTACCCGCTTCAAACTGGGGCTTTATAAGGCATACTGCCTCGCCGCCCTCCTTAAGTAAAACGGATAAAACGGGAAGAATATGCTTAAGGCTGATAAAGGATACGTCAACAGACGCAAAATCTATTTCATCGGGTACCTGCTCCCTTGTGCAATATCTGAAATTAGTTCTTTCAAGATTGACCACTCGTTCATCGCAGCGCAGCTTCCATGCAAGCTGAACGTAGCCGACGTCAATTGAATAAACCTTAACGGCTCCGTTTTGAAGCATACAATCCGTAAAGCCGCCCGTTGAAGCGCCGACGTCCATACAAATCTTCTTTTCAAGCTTTACCGGAAAGACCTTCATCGCCTTTTCAAGCTTAAG
>JAFSZK010000050.1 GCA_017458975.1 Eubacterium sp.
AAGTAGGTAAGGAATACGACGAAAATACCGAGGCTATGGTTGTTAATTCGGACGAAATTCCCGACGGCTGGATGGGTCTTGACATCGGTCCCGCAAGCCAGGAGCTTTTTGTAAACGCTATCAAGGGCGCAGGTACTGTTATCTGGAACGGTCCCATGGGCGTCTCCGAGTGGGAAAACTTTGCAGGCGGTACAATCGCAGTTGCAAATGCAGTTGCTGACTCGGGCGCAATTTCAATTATCGGCGGCGGCGACAGCGTTGCTGCTGTAACAAAGCTCGGCTTTGCTGATAAAATGAGCCATATTTCAACCGGCGGCGGAGCTTCCCTTGAATTCCTTGAGGGTAAGGAGCTTCCCGGTATTGCAGCTCTTCAGGATAAATAATAAAGGAGAATTACTATGAACAAGAATTTAAGGAAAGCAGTTATCGCAGGTAACTGGAAGATGAACAACACACCCGCTGAGACAACAGCTCTTATTAACGAAATGAAGCCCCTCGTAGCAGGCGCTGACTGTGACGTAGTAATCTGTGCTCCGTTTATTGACCTTCAGGCAGCTCTTGCAGCAGCAGAGGGCTCAAATATCAAAATCGGCGCTGAAAACTACCACTGGGCTGAAAAGGGCGCGTTTACGGGCGAGGTTTCCGCTCCCATGCTCAAGGCTATGGGCGTTCCCTATGTAATCATCGGTCACAGCGAAAGAAGACAGTATTTCGGCGAGACTGACGAAACCGTTAACAAGAGAGTTCGCGCTGCGCTTGATTGCGGACTTACGGTTATCCTTTGCGTAGGCGAGGTTCTTGAAGAGAGAGAACAGGGCGTTACCTTTGAAATCGTAGGCAAGCAGACCAAGGTTGCGCTTCAGGGCGTAAGCGAAGACGAGCTTAAAAACATCATTATTGCTTACGAGCCTGTTTGGGCTATCGGTACGGGCAAAACCGCTACCGCTGACCAGGCTGACGAGGTTAACGGCTACATCCGCGAGGTTATCGCAGGTCTTTACAGCAAGGAGGCGGCTGACGCTTTCGTAGTTCAGTACGGCGGTTCAATGAACGCTGCAAACGCTGAGGAGCTTCTCGATAAGGAGAACGTTGACGGCGGTCTTATCGGCGGCGCTTCACTTAAAGCAAACGACTTTTCTGTAATCGTTAAAGCTGCATCAAGATAAAACTAACGGGCGGATTAATTCCGCCCTTTTTCAGGAGATAAAATATGAAAAAAACTAACGTACTTTGCATAATGGACGGCTTCGGTCATAATCCGAGCGATTACGGAAACGCCGTAGCTGCCGCTAAAAAGCCGAGTCTTGATATGCTTATGGAGAAATATCCCTATACATATATCGGCGCTTCGGGACTTAACGTAGGTCTCCCCGACGGCCAGATGGGTAACTCCGAGGTAGGACATACAAATATGGGCGCAGGCCGCGTTGTTTATCAGGAGCTTACCCGTATTACGAAGTCTATCGAGGACGGCGATTTCTTTGAAAACGAAGCGCTTTGCAAGGCAATTAACAAGTCAATAGAGGACGGTACCTCGCTCCACCTTATGGGTCTTATGAGCGACGGCGGCGTTCACTCGCATAACTCGCATATTTTTGCAATCGTTGAGCTTGCAAAAAGACTCGGACAGAAGAAGGTTTATCTTCACTGTATTATGGACGGACGCGACGTTCCCCCGACCTCGGGCAAGGACTACGTTGCCGACGCTATTAATAAGATGAACGAAATCGGAGTAGGCAAGGTTGCAACCGTAACCGGAAGATATTACGCAATGGACAGAGATAATAACTTTGACCGCGTAAAGAAAGCGTACGACGCTTTTGTATTCGGTAAAGGTATTTTTAATACCGACCCCGTTGACGCTATTAAAAAGTCATATGAAACCGTTGACGGCGACGGAAAGAATCTTACAGACGAGTTTATTCTTCCGACCGTTACCCTTGAAAACGAGGGAAGAATCGGAAAGGGCGACAGCGTTGTATTTTTCAACTTCCGCCCCGACAGAGCAAGGGAGATTACAAGGACCTTTGTTGATACCGAATTTACGGGCTTTGAAAGAGAATACTTCCCCGTAAACTACGTTTGTATGACTCAGTATGACGCAACTATGCCAAATGTTGACATAGCGTTTAAACCCCAGGTACTTACAAACACCTTCGGTGAATATCTTGCAAACAGAGGCATGACTCAGCTTCGCATTGCAGAAACCGAAAAATACGCCCACGTTACCTTCTTCTTCAACGGCGGTGTTGAGGCTGTAAACGAAGGCGAGGACAGGATTTTAATCCCCTCACCCAAGGTTGCAACATACGACCTCAAGCCCGAAATGAGCGCCTTTGAGGTAAGCGAAAAGCTTAACGAGGCGGTAAGAAGCGGTAAGTACGACGTTGTTATAGTGAACTTTGCAAACTGCGATATGGTAGGTCATACGGGAGTATTTGACGCTGCGGTAAAGGCTGTTGAGGCGGTTGATACCTGCGTCGGTACGCTCTACGAGGCAGTTATTGAAAACGGCGGCACACTCTTTGTTACGGCTGACCACGGTAATGCGGACGTTATGAAGGAGCCCGACGGCTCGCCGTTCACGGCTCATACAACAAACCTTGTTCCGTTTATCGCAGTTAACTGCGGCGACGTTGAGCTGAGAGAGGGCGGTAAGCTTTGCGACATTGTTCCGACAATGCTTAAGGTTATGAACCTTCCCCAGCCCGAAGAAATGACAGGCGTATCAATTATTAAATAACAAAACGGGCGCCCCAGGGGCACCCGTCGTAAAGAATGTCAGCCCAAAAATGGCATCTTTTACGCCATAACTTCATTAAAAATCACCCCAAGGCGGCAAGCCTTATGGTGATTTTATGCTTTGTTCTGACAAAAAATATGCTCATTTTTGGGTGCGAAGCAGTTTTGGCAAAAGCATTTTAGTTCATAACGGCATAATAAAACCGTCTTCATACTTGCGTATTCAGACGGTTTTTTATGTTGTTAGGGGCAAAAGGATGAAGCCAAAACCTAACCTTCTTTATGACTGGCGCCCCAAACGCCCGTTTTTGTTTTAAGGATTAATTATGATTAGAATTTGTTTTGTGTGTCACGGTAATATATGCCGCTCGCCGATGGCTGAATTCGTAATGAAGGAGCTTGTAAAAAAAGCAGGAAGAGAAAATGAGTTTTATATCGAGTCAAGAGCTACTCACACCGACGAGATATGGAACGGAGAAGGCTCTCCGATTTATCCGCCTGCGCGCGAAATGCTTCTAACGAAAGGCATACCGTTTGACGAAAATAAAAGAGCCGCTCTTCTCAAAAAGAGCGACCTTGATAAATTTGATTTATTCATAGGTATGGACAGCGAAAATATGCGCTGGATTCCAAGGATACTGGGAAGCAGTGATAAAATACAAAAGCTGCTCGAAAGGGACGTATACGACCCGTGGTATTCGCGCAATTTTGAAAAAGCGTACGACGATATTTTAAAGGGCTGTACTGAATTATTAAACAGGATATAAAAATGGGCAACCAAACGGTTGCCCATTTTTATTTTATTTTTCAAGTCCTTTTTCGTCAAAACGGAAGATTGTTGAAAGAACAACCTCAAAGCCTGTTTCAATCGCTTCGGGTACAAGACGGTCGTAATTGTCGCGTCTGTTATGATAATAATCCGCGGGGGTCGGGTCCATCGCGGCAAGACAGGTTGCGGTAAGTCCGCTTTGAGTAAACGCAGCCGCGTCGGACGAGCCGAAGAATACGTTAGCAAATTTAAGGTTGCCGTGACCTGCGTCAGCGGCAGCATCCATAACAAGCTGGCTGAAGCGCTGGTCGTGCTTAACTGTACCCGTCATATCCCTGTTGTATACGTTGAGATAATCTAAGTCTGTAAGCGTATCAACGCAGAGAATTGCGGTTTCAACGCCCTCCTCGGTATATTCCGCTTTATGGTCCTTAGCCCACTGCTTTGCACCGCGAAGACCTGCTTCCTCGCCGTCGGTAATCAGTACAACAACCTCGGTGTTTTCAAACTCAACGCCCGCCATATCGAGCATACGAAGCGCGCATACTGCGGCATAGGTTCCCGTAAGGTTATCGTTTGCGCCGGGAGAGATTGTATTAAAGTCAACAAAGAGGAAAAGAGTTACCATATTAAGAGCGGTAAAGCAATGGAAATAATAGCTGTAATTAAGCATAAAGTAACCGAATTCGCCCATATCGGTAAAGTTTGCGATAATAGTAACTATTGCCACGGCTACCGATGCAAATGCGCTTCCGATAGTAAGTCCCATTAAAATACCCGTAAGACTCTTGATATGAAGAATTTTTGAGTAATAATTATGTCTCCACTCGTAAGCGCTGTCACAGTGACCCGAGATTATAATTCTTCTTTTAACCTCGCCCGTGGGCTTGCGCTTAGCGTAGAAATTGTGTCCCTCAACCTTCTTATAAAGCGGGTCGCAGAAGGGCTTATAAAGAAGGAACTCCATCATTGTAATAAAGAGACCGCAAAGAACTACTCCGCCTACAATACAGTGAGCAAGGAAGAAATCGTTGTTTCCGCCAATGCCGCTGAATACGTTAAGATAAACGAGTAAAAGGCATACAAAAACCGCTAAGATAATCGAAGCCGAAACAGTCTTTGTAAAATGAAGAAATGCCTTTGGAGCCATCTGATAGCCCTCAAATCCCGTTTCGTCACAGAAGGTATCCATTTCTTTTCTGATATGCTTCTGAGTTGCATAGCAATTTGAATTGCCCGATTCTCTCGGACCGTATCTCTTGATTACGCTTGTAATCTCTTTTACGGTGTAATCAACGTTTTCTTTGATTACAGCCTTCGGAAATTCGCTGAACTTCATAATATATATCTCCTTATAAAAAATTACTTAAGTAAAAAGCCGATTTTCTTCATCGCCTTATTGAGCGTGCGATTTGCAATACGCGAGGCAATATCCGCTCCGTTTGTATAACACTCGGTAAGATAAGCCTTGTCCTTTAAAAGCTCGTTATACTTTTTCTGAACGGGCTCAAGCTCACTTACAACCGCCTCGCCTACCGCCTTTTTAAAGTCGCCGTAGCCCTTGCCCGAAAAATCGTGTTCAATGGTTTCAAAGCTGTCGCCCGTAACCGCCGAATAGATTGACATAAGGTTATTGATTCCGTCCTTACCCTCGGCATAACGGACGCTCATTTCGCTGTCGGTAACCGCGGACTTGAACTTTTTCATAATAACGCCCGGCTCGTCGGTAAGATAAATTGTTCCCTTGGGATTCGGGTCGCTCTTACTCATTTTTCTCGTCGGGTCCTGAAGCGACATTACCCTTGCGCCGAGCTTGGGTATATACGGCTCGGGTACGGTAAACACGTTTCCGTAAACGCCGTTAAAACGATTTGCAATATCCCTTGCAATTTCAAGGTGTTGCTTCTGGTCGTGACCTACGGGAACTATATCAGCCTGATATAAAAGTATATCGGCAGCCATTAAGCAGGGATAAGTAAACAAACCCGCGTTAACGTTATCGCTGTGCTGAGCCGATTTGTCCTTGAACTGAGTCATACGGCTGAGCTCGCCGAATTGAGTATAACAATTAAGTATCCATGCAAGCTGGGAGTGCTGCGGTACGTGGGACTGGATAAAAAGAATACTCTTTTCAGGGTCAAGTCCTACCGCAATAAGCATTGCGTAAAGCTGAGTAGTCTGCTGTCTTAGCTTTACGGGCTCCTGACGCACGGTTATGGAGTGTAAATCGGCAATTCCGAATACCGTATCAAAATCGTTTTGAAACGTCGGCCAGCCCCTCATTGCACCGAGATAGTTACCGAGAGTCGGAATAGACGTCGGCTGAATTAAAGACAGACTCTTCTTTTTTCTTTCCTGTGTTTCCATAATTTATTCCTTACTTAATAAATTCCTTTGCAACCTCGCCCATTATCTTAACGCCTTTAACGATATTCTCATCGCTCGGGGTTGAGAAATTAAGGCGGATATACTGACACGGCGCCGTGTCATCAATCATAAACGATGAACCCGGAACAACGGCAACCTTGAAATCAAGAAGCCTTTTTACATATGAAATCATATCAACGTTATCGGGGAGCTTTGCCCAGATAAACAGACCGCCCTCGGGGCGCACGTATGTAATAAAGTCCTTACAGTATTCATCAAGCGCGTCGCACATTAAATTAAGCTTTTTCCTGTAAATCTTTTTTATTTCTTCAATATGAGCGTTAACGTCATATTCGTCAAACCAGCGGGAAATAATCATCTGGTTAATAACGCCCGTGTGAACGTCGCTTACCTGCTTAGCAATAGTAAAAGCAGGCGCCATTTTATTTGGTACAACGGCATATGCAACTCTTATGCCGGGCGCAAGAATTTTTGAAAACGAGCCGGCGTAAACAACGATACCCTCGGTGTCAAAGCTCTTTATAGCAGGAACGTCCTCCCCTGCTACGCGGAGATTTCCGTAGGGGTTGTCCTCAACGATAACAAGGTTGTTTTCCTTGGCAAGCTCATACATTTTTTTACGCTTTTCAAGACTCAGGGTTGTACCGCCGGGGTTCTGAAAATTCGGGATTGTATAAATGAATTTAGCGTCGGGGTTGGCTTTGATTACCTCCTCGAGCTTTTCAATATTCATTCCGTCATCGTCAATCGGTACGCCTTTAAGCTTAAAACCGTGGGAACGGAAGCAGTTAAGCGAACCGACAAAGGACGGCTCCTCACATATAACCGTATCGCCCTCGCTTGCGAGAACGCGGGAGGCTAAATCCATAACCTGGGTTCCGCCCGCAGTAATGAGAACGGTATCTCCGTCGCCGCCTACGTTTTCGCGCTCCTTGAGCCATTTTTTAACCGTATCGCGAAGCGGCTGATAGCCCTCCGATACGCCGTAAACAAGCGCGGATACGGGGTCTTCGTTTAATATTTCATTTGCAAGAGTTTTAACCTCTTCACAGGGGAAGGCGTCAACCGCCGGAGAACCGCCCGCAAAGGCAATCATACCCGGCTGGCTTGTAACCTTGAGTATTTCCCTTGTTGCCGATGGCTTCATACCTGCAAATTTTTTTGAAATTGAATATGACATTATTCCATTTCTCCGTTTAATACTTTTAATGTAAGATTTATATTTCTGTAATTATATCTTTCGTCGTATTCGCCCTTTATAAGCTCGTCGATAATCTCGCCGTAAACCGAGGTAATGCTGTCAAAACGCTTATTGACGTAATCCTCTTTAAACGCGCTTATCTTTTCCTCGTCAACGGTATTGCCGTCGGAAATAAGCTTACATATTCCCTTTGCGGTTTTTGAATAAAGGGCGGGAATATCCTTTTCGTAATCAATATAAAAGCCGCGCTCGTCGATATACTTATCGCTGTCAAAGCAATAAAGATAAACCCTTCGGTTTTTAAGCAGCGCCTCGTAAATAATTGAGGAGTAGTCGCTTATAACGTAATCGCAAACGCTCATAAGCTCCATACCGATAAAGCTCTCCCCCGTCTTTTTGTTCGTGTGGGAGTCAACGTAAACCTCTTCAAGGTCGGAATCAACAACATGGTGCTTGACAATGAGATTGTATTCGGAATAATTAACCGCCTTAATAAGGTCGTCGGTTGCCTGATTAAGCAGCGCTATATCCTCGTCGGTATCGCGGAAGGTAGGAACATATAAAAGATTCTTCTTTCCGTTGTTGAGCTCGGGATATTTATAAAAAATAATTTCCTTAATCCTGTCATCCTGCCCAGGGTCGGTAAGGTAGTCCATACGCGGAATACCTATCGGGATGAATTTTTCCTCGCTCTGTCCGAAGGCTTCGGCGAAAAACGGCACGCATTTATCGCCCGACGCAGCAATAAGGTCATAATTATTATGCATTTTAAAGGCTTTTGCAACGTCGCTTGATTTTCCGCCCTCTTTATCAAGAATTGATTTTCCGAATTTTTTAAATGCGCCGAGAGCGTGCCAGAGCTGAATTATCTTAAGCTCCTTTTTGTGTTTTAACATCGAGGCTAAAATACAGTAGCCGTCAAGCACTACAACCCTTGAGGTTGCCATAGCCTTCATCTGTTTAAACATTTCAAGAACATAGAGAGCCTTGCCCTTTTTATCGGCGGGTATCATTTTACATCTGACCTCAACCTTATAATCGGGATAATTGGTTCTCAGTTCGTTTGTAATATAGCTGAAATCAAGCGAAGGTCTTTCACTCTGACGTGAGATAAAGGCAACCTTATTTTCGGTTTTCATAAGCTTAAAGAAGAAATAGATACAATTCATCGCTATTTCAAAAAGCTTTCCGAATATTTTAATCATTGCCCTCACCCCTTTCAGCTGTCAGTTGTAAATTATCGTTTATTCGTAAAGCGGATATTTGTCACAAATCTCCTTAACGCCGCTGAGAATATAATCCTTTTTCGCGTCAAAGTCGGTTACTGCAAGATAAATAAATTCCGCAATCTTATCAAAATCGTCCGTATTAAGTCCTCTTGTTGTAGCCGCAGGAGCGCCGATACGAACGCCGCTTGTTACAAACGGTGAAAGAGGCTCGTTGGGAACAGTATTCTTATTAAGAGTAATATTTACCTCGTCAAGACGGTTTTCAAGCTCCTTGCCCGTTACGCCCGTATCTCTTAAATCAAGAAGACAGAGGTGGTTATCCGTACCGCCCGAAACAAGCTTAAGTCCTCTTTTTGTAAGACCGTTTGCAAGCGCCTGTGCGTTTTCAATTACTCTCTTCTGGTATTCCTTAAAGTCGTCCTTGAGCGCCTCGCCGAAGCAAACCGCCTTACCTGCGATAACGTGCATTAACGGACCGCCCTGAGTACCCGGGAATACGGCTGAATTAATCTTCTTTGCGAGATACGGATTGTTACAGAGAATAAGTCCGCCCCTCGGTCCGCGAAGAGTTTTGTGGGTAGTGGTTGTAACAACGTCCGCCCACGGGAACGGCGACTGATGAAGGCCTGCCGCAACAAGTCCTGCAATGTGCGCCATATCAACCATAAACATTGCTCCGTTAGCATGAGCAATATCAGCCATTGTTTTAAAATCAATCTCTCTCGGATAAGCGGAAGCGCCTGCTACAATAAGCTTCGGCTTCGTCTTGATAACCTGCTTATTAAATGCGGTATAATCAATAAATCCGTTTTCGTCAACTCCGTACTGAACGAAATTGAAATACTTACCCGAAATATTTGCGGGTGAGCCGTGGGTTAAGTGACCGCCGTTATCGAGCGCCATACCCATTACGGTATCGCCGGGCTTAAGCAGAGCAAGATATACGGCCGTATTTGCCTGAGCTCCCGAGTGGGGCTGAACGTTTGCAAATTCACATCCGAAAAGCTCGCATGCTCTTTTAATTGCAATTTCCTCAGCTATATCCACATATTGACAGCCGCCGTAATAACGGTGAGCCGGATAGCCTTCGGCGTACTTGTTCGTAAGAACGCTTCCCATAGCCGCCATTACCTGGGGTGATACGAGGTTTTCGGACGCGATAAGCTCAATATTTTCTCTCTGTCTTTTGAGCTCAAGCGCCATAGCCTCGGCTACCTCTTTATCCGTTTCGGCAACCTTTGCGATTGAATCATAATAATCGGAATACATATGCTTTTCCTCCACAGTTATAATTATACTTGTATATAATACCACAACATTTGTAAATATACAATAAAAAAATTATAATTTTATAAATGTAACAAAAGAAATAAATATGCAATTTATTCATTGTGTAGTTTTAACTAATATGTTATAATATTTCCGACTTATAGTAACGGAGGACATTGCTTTGAAAACGTACGCAACTTATTTCGTAAACGACGCCGAAAAGCCTTTAAGATACGGAGAGATAAACCTCATTAATCCCAAAAGGCAAAGACTTCGCGCAGAGGAGCTTAAGGAAGGAAAAATTGCCCTGCCCGTTTTCTGCGGCTTTTGCGGTACTGATTATGAGCTTATGAAAATGGGAAAGAGAAACGAGCTCGGTGAAAAATTCCCCGAAAATGAAACAAGACTCATTAACGGTCACGAAGGAGTCGTATGGGTTCCCGACGAAAATCGCTTTGCAATCGTACTTATCCGTGGCGGCGACAGCTATGACCCGACCCGCTTTACCGAGGACGAGAGCTATTTTGAATACGGATGCGACAGAGCGGACGGTCTTTTCAGCGATAAAAATTATTTCAACCCGGATATGCTTTTACGTCTTCCCAAGGAATACGAGGGGATTACAAAGCTTCCTCTCTCCCTTGCCAAAAAGCTGGTATTCAGCGACCCCTATGCCTGCGCAATTTTTCAGAGAGAGCGTATGGAGGACATCGGCAGCGCTCAGAATTTCCGCGTAGTTATGGCGCGTGAAAAATGCGATGAAGCAAAAGCAAGAGAGCTTGCAAAAAACGAAACCTTTGATAAAACCGTTATTTACGGACTCGGCACGACCGGTCTGTTCATAGGCGACCAGATAAGAAAAAACCATCCCTCGGCTGACATCCTCTTTGTTGCAAGAAGCGGCGAGGACAGCGAAAAGGTAGTATTTGCAAAGAAGAATATCGGTGCAAATTATCTTTGCGCCTTCAGTCTCGGCGAGGATGAAATCGCAAGAAAAATTAAAGATTATTTCGGCTCGGCTTGCTCGGTATTTGTAGGAACAAGCGGAAACGAGATTGAAAGCCGGATTGCATTTGAAAAGGGCGTTCTCGGCTGTAACGGTATTTACGACAGCTTTTCGCTCGGTCCCGTTATCAGCTTTGATACAATGCCCTTCGGCTTTAAAAACCACGTTATTCTGTCCTCAATTAACTTTACTCAAAAGCATATGGAGGAGGCTATTCATATACTTGCAAAGAGTAATTTTGACGAGCTTGTAAGACTTATTGATAAAGAGAAATTCACCGCCGACCCCATGGACGCGTATATTAATAAAATCTATTCCAAAGCCGCTCCGCTTAAAACGGCGGTAATCTGGAACAGCGAGTATGTTGATAAGGAGAGCTAAATGAAAACTATTGAAATTACAAAGCCTTTTGAAATCAGATTAACCGATACCGTTAAGCCCGTACCGAAGGAGGGCGAAGCGCTCCTGCGAGTGCTTTACTGCGGTATCTGCGGCGCGGACGTCGCTTCGTTTACCGGGAATCAGCCCTTTACGACCTATCCCCGTATCCCCGGACACGAGTTTTCGGCTCAGATTGTTGAAATCCCCGAAAACGCGAGTGGCTTTAAAAAGGGAGATATTATAACCTGTAACCCGTATTTTAACTGCGGCGAATGTTACGCCTGCAAAAGAGGGCTTGTTAACGCCTGCCACGATAATCAGACCATGGGCGTTCAGCGCGACGGAAGCTTTCGCGAGTATATCACTATGCCCGTTGAAAGGCTTATCGACGGCAAGGGGCTCGACGCCAAAACGCTTGCGCTGATTGAGCCGTTTTCAATTTCGGCTCACGCGCTTTCAAGAGCAGAAATAAAAAAAGGCGACAACCTTTTAATTATGGGCGCGGGTCCGATTGGTCTTTTTGCGCTTATCAAGGCAAAGGCTATGGGCGCAAGAGTCGCCATCGCCGACCTGCTTGAAGCAAGACTCGAGCTTGCAAAGGAATTCGGAGCAGACCTTATTATCAATAACAAAACCGATGATTTTGAGGAAAAATGCAGGGAGTTTACTCAGGAGCGCGGCTTTGACGTTTGCGTTGAAGCGTGCGGCGCGCCTGTCACCTTCCTTTCGTGCATTGACGCGGCGGCTCACGGAGCAAATATTATTCTTATCGGAAACGGAAAAAAGGAAACGACCTTTATTCACTCAATTATTCTCAAAAAGGAGCTGAATATTTTCGGCTCAAGAAACGCTTTCACAAAGGACTTTGAGGAGCTTATCGACCTTGTTGCGACTCAGGGACTTGACATATTGAGGATTGTCAGCGGAGTGTATGAAGCGGATAATGCAAAAGAAGCGTTTGACCGGCTCAGCAATAACGACGGCTCCCTTGCAAAGCTTTTAATTAAATTCAGCGACGGTGAATAATATGATTATTGACGCACATCTCCACTTATGGAAAAAGCAAAACGGAAAAGTAAATAATATGCCCGTAATATCGCTTGAAAACGGAAAAAGCGAGTTCCTCGGCGAAATCAGACAGATGATGCCGCCGTATATGCTCGACGGAAGCAACACCGCCGAAATGCTCATTTCAAATATGGATTACGCCCGTGTGAACGGCGCGGTTGTTACACAGGAGGAAATGGACGGAAATCAGGATTCCTACCTTCTTCAGGCAAAGGCGAAATACCCCGAAAGGCTTAAAATCTGTTCCCTTTACGAGGAGGGAAAGCCCTATACCCTCGACGGCTTTGACGGAATAAAAATCTGCGCAGGCAGACTGCCGACGCAGGATTTGACTAAGCATATCAAGGTTTTTAAAGACGCTTTTGAAAAAGGCAAATTTGTATCCCTCGACCTTGCCGACGGCGATTTACAGACCGCGTCTCTGAGAGAGGTTATTGAGGAGCTGCCCGAATTAAAAATGACAATCGGTCACTTCGGTATGGTAACTACAAAGGGCTGGCACGAACAAATTAAGCTTGCGCAAAACAAAAACGTATTTATTGAAAGCGGAGGCATTACCTGGCTGTTCAATTATGAATTTTATCCCTATCCCTCGGCGGTTAAGGCGATTAATGAAGCGGCTGAAATCTGCGGCTTTGATAAGCTTATGTTCGGAAGCGACTATCCGAGGACAATGGTTGAAATAACGTACAAAATGAGCTTTGATTTCATAATGAAGTCAAAGGAAATAAGCGACTCAGACAAAGAAAAATTCCTTTTTGAAAATGCAAAGGAATTCTACGGCTTCAAGGATTTTAAGGAGCTTCCTTTAATTAAACATATGCTGTAAAAAACGGCTCAAGGGGCGCCCGTCGTAAAGACTGTCAGCCCAAAAATGGCATCTTTTACGCCATAACTTCATTAAAAATCACCATAAGGCGGCAAGCCTTATGGTGATTTTATGCTTTGTTCTGACAAAAAATATGCTCATTTTTGGGTGCGAAGCAGTTTTGGCAAAATCATTTTAGGTCATAACGGCATAATAAAACCGTCTTCATACTTGCGTATTCAGACGGTTTTTTATGTTGTTAGGGGCAAAAGGATAAAGCCAAAACCTAACCTTCTTTATGA